>JADDQZ010000001.1:0-4741 GCA_016781085.1 Actinomycetota bacterium | reverse complement strand
TGGATCAACACACGCGTACGTCGAGCGAAGGGACGGACGCGTCCCCAGAGGACGTCGGAAGAGCCGTAGTCGGCCGCGGCGAGCGGCAGCCGGAAGCCGTCGTATGCCGGTTTCTTGCGTCCGTCGTGGAACCGTAGCCCGGTTTCAAAGCCGCCGTAGCGCTGGGCAGCCGTTCCCTTACGCGGCTTGTCGTCGCGCATCAGATACTGGGAGAACGAGCGCACGCGGGGATTGGCGTACGCAATGCGTTCGGCGATAGCGAGGTTCTCCGCTTGCTTGGCCAGCGGCACTCCAGAGATGCGGTCGGGATAGCTTTGAATGCCGAATTCCGTGAGGTAGAGATCGACGCCTGACCGCACTGCCCCGGTTCGCGCCGCCCGGTCGAGCGCGGCGGGGATCCGGTCGATTACCCCGAAAGTGACTTCGTCGGCGTTGGGCGGCTGAAACAGCGGACCGGCGCTCGTCGTGTAGGCATGGTGGGCGTAGCCGTCCATGCGCAGACGCCCACAGCGACGGACGCGTCGGAAGTTGTCGTTCAGGCA
Organism: Actinomycetota bacterium; assembly: GCA_016781085.1. Taxonomy (GTDB): domain Bacteria; phylum Actinomycetota; class Thermoleophilia; order Solirubrobacterales; family Solirubrobacteraceae; genus LC5-1. The sequence goes on along the minus strand of JADDQZ010000001.1, from coordinate 4,199 downwards.
CAGCGCGCCCTTGATGAAAGGGATGGGATCGACTGTTTGGCCGCCGCGCGGGGCGGTTTCGCCGAACAAGGTCAGGTCGGAGCGGTTGCCGCTCGCTCGCAGCCCACGTAGCCCCGCGAGATAGAGGTTGCGATAGAGCGTCGGCGATGCTGGATTACCCTGGCGGCGCTGGGGGCGCAGGAAGTCCGGGTGATTCGGCTCGTTCCAGATCGACCAGACAGCAGTCCGTGTCCCGTAGCGGCGACCCAGAGCGGTGACCCAGGCCTGGAACTCCCGCGGCGACGGCTCGCTGTATTGATCGCGCCGCTGCCTCGTCGCCCACTTGGGCACGGGCCCCGTGGGCGTGAGCTGCACGGAGATCCTGCGAGCGGTCGCCGCTTGGAACAAGGCGTCCAATCGGTCCCAGGTACCGTGCGGGTAGGCCTCGGGATCTGACGCGTCGAACTTCGGCCGGCGCCGCGAGTTGGGCTTGGGAGCGAAGTTGCGCCAATAGACGATGGCGCGGACGCGAGTCACGCCGAAGTCCCGGATCTCGTCGAGCGTGACGTCCCGGCGGCTGTCGTCGAGCAGTTCGCTCGGGGCCTCGAAGCTGGTCCACTGGGTGGGAGAAGCGGACGCGGACGCAGGCGCTAACGCCAGGACGATGAGCGCGCACAGCAGCGCGTTGCGGAGAATCACTCGCACAAGGCTAGAGACACCCGGCAAGCCCTCAGGTTGCGGTTGTGTCGCCAAAGAAGGCGCGCGATAAGGACACACCCGCCTTCGCCGCGCACCCCAGCGAAAAGAGCCTGCGTTTCTTAGTCGCGTTTGCCGCGCCCGTAGAGCGTGCGGATCAAGCGCCTCATCAAGGTAGTGCGCGTCCGGGTGTAGGGCATCATGTGCGGGTCGCGCTTGAGCGGCGCAAAGCGCGTGACCAGGATCGACTGTTGGCGGCAGTACTTGCGGATCCCCTCGGCGCCATGGCGCACGCCGAGCCCGGACGCCTTCCACCCGCCCATGGGCAGCTCCAGGGCGAAGTAGTTGAGCTGGACGTCGTTGACGCATACCGCTCCGGCTTGCACGTGGCGGGCCAGCTTCTCGCCTTGCGCCAGATCGCCCGTCCACACCGAGCCGGAAAGCCCGTATTCGGAATCGTTGGCCAGCGCGATGGCCTCACGCGCGTCGGCGACCTTGACGATCGGAAGCGTCGGCCCGAAGGTCTCCTCCCTCAGCGCGGTCATCGAGTGGTCGGCGTCGACGAGCACGGTCGGCTCGTAGAAGTTGCCCGCTCCGGCCCGCCGGTGTCCGCCAGTAAGCGCCCGCGCCCCGTCTTGAACCGCTGACGAAACGTGCTCGTCGACGATTGCGACCTGCTCGGGCGACGTCATGGCCCCCACGTCGACGCTCGCCGCGCCGGCCGGAGGGCCTTGACGCAGTCCTCTCACCTTGTCGGCGACCTTCCCGACGAATTCGTCGTAGACGGGCGCTTCCACGTAGACCCGCTCAACCGAAGTGCAGGCCTGCCCGGCGTTCTGCAAGCCGCCGTAGACGGCGGCGTTGGCCGCGCGCTCGAGGTCGGCGTCTGACAGGACGATCATCGGGTCCTTGCCGCCAAGCTCGAGCGAAACGGGAATCAACCGCCGCCCCGCCCGCTCGGCCACTTTGCGGCCGGTTTCCGTCGACCCCGTGAACATCACCATGTCGACGGAGTCGACGAGCGCGGCGCCTGTGTCGCCGTAACCCGGTGCCACCTGGAAGACCGCCTGGGGCAAGCCACAGTCGAGCAGGCATTCGCGCATCAGCTGCGACGTCAGCGGCGTGAGCTCCGACGGCTTGAGGATGACGGCGTTGCCTGCGGCAAGCGCGGGCACGCAGTCGCCGAAGGCGTTGACCAGCGGGAAGTTCCACGGCCCGATGACGCCGACGACGCCGATTGGCCGGTATCGCTTGACCAGCTTGCGCCCGGCCAGAACCGGACTGGCAGAGCGGATCCGCTCGTCTTTGAGATAGCCGGGAGCGCGCTTGACCCAGAATCCGAGCGCGCTCGCGAGGTACCCGACTTCGACCATCAGCGCGTCTTCGTAGGTCTTCCCGGTTTCCGACACGAGCGTGTCGATGACTCGCTGCTCGTGGTCGAGCAGCCACTTCTGCGCGCGGGAAAGGATGCGGCAACGCTCGTCGAAGCCGGCGTCTTCCCACAGGGGCTGCGCGGCCCGCGCGCGAGCCACCAGGCCAGCGACGTCGTCGGGCCGGACCGCGGGGATCGTCGCGATGACTTCGCCGGTGGCCGGGTTCTCGACCGCAATTATCGACGCGCCCTCCGGGACGTCGTGGGAAGTCAGCTCGGTTTGAGTCGTCGCCATGCCCGCCGCCGTTTCGGTTGTGCCGGTTTGAGCTCTACGCGCCCGATTGGCCTAGTTGAGCTCGATGCTCTCGATGACCGCGGGCTCGCGCGGCTTGTCGCGCGCATCGGTCGGCAGTGCTTCAAGCGTTTGCACGACTTCCATGCCGTTGGTGACCTGCCCGAAGACCGTGTGCTTGCCGTCGAGCCACGGCGCAGCGTCGGCGGTCACGATGAAGAACTGCGAGCCGTTGGTGTTGGGACCGGCATTGGCCATCGCCAGCGCGCCGCGCACGATCTTGTGCTGGTTGAACTCGTCTTCGAAGGTGTAGCCGGGACCACCCGTGCCGGTTCCCTGCGGATCGCCGCCCTGAATCATGAAGTCCGGGATGATGCGGTGGAAGATGACGCCGTCGTAGAAGCCGTCAGCCGCGAGCTTGCGGAAGTTCTCGACGGTCTTGGGGGCGTCGTCGTCGAAGAACTCGAGCTCGATGTCGCCGAGGTTCGTGTGCATGATGGCCGAAGACATGGCGCCACCCTAGCGCCGGCCCCCGCTATCAGGCGCGACGCTATGCGAGCGCGAACGCTGAAGAAGTCGCTTCAGGCACCAGTTTTCGCGCCGGCCGTCAGGCGCGGATGGCTCGACTCTCAGGCGCGAATGGGCTCGGCACGCAGGACCGCGCGCCCCACACGCGTGCCGTCGAGCGCCGACGCGATCTGATCGGCTTGCGCGCGCGGGACTTCGGCGAGAGCGAAGCGCTCGAGCACACGCACGTTGCGCACGGCCTCACCGTCGACGCGGCCCGCTTCGGTGATGCAGTGGATGACGTCGGCGGCTTCAAGCCCGTGACTGCGCCCAGCGCTGATCAAGAGCTTTGCGAAATCTCCCGGGACTTCCGTCTTGGGCTCGTCGTGCGGCTTGCGGTGACGGCGACGACGCGATTCCGCGGCCGGAACCGGCGCCACGTGAGCGCCCTCTGTCCACGGGGCGATCTGCGTGCTGGCGTGCTTTTCGATCGCCTGGAGCTCACCCTTCTGCTTGGGCTCGATCAGGGTGACGGCCCGGCCTGACTCGCCGGCTCGCCCCGTGCGCCCGATGCGATGGACGTAGACGTCAGGCGAAGTCGGGACGTCGTAGTTGACGACATGCGTGACCGAGGAGATGTCCAGCCCGCGCGCGGCCACGTCGGTGGCGACGAGAATCGGTAGGCGGCCACTCTTGAAAGCGATCATCACGCCATCGCGCGCGCCTTGCGACATGTCGCCGTGCAAGGCGCGGACGTTCATGCCGAGATCGCTGAGCTTGCGCTGGAGCTGATCGCAGCGGACCTTGGTACGCACGAAGACGAGTGCTTGGCGCGGACGCTCGGCCTTCAACACGCGCGCGAGTGCGTCGACCTTCTCGGCGGGCTTGCTTTCCAGGTAGAACTGCTCGACGGTGTCGATGGTCAACGTCGCCGCCTGGACCTTCACCGTCACGGGATCGTAGAGGTGGCGCTCTGCGAGTCCGCGGATTTCCGGCGGCATGGTGGCGCTGAACAATGCTGTCTGGCGACCGCCGGGCGTCAAGGCGAGGATCTTCTCGACGTCTTCGAGAAAGCCAAGATCGAGCATCTCGTCGGCTTCGTCGAGCACGACGTAACGGCAGCCGTGCAAGACGAGCGAGTGCCGCGAGATCAGATCGAGCACACGACCGACGGTTCCAACGACTACCGGCGCGCCGTTCTTGAGGCGTGCCTGCTGATCGCGAATCGGCGCGCCACCGAAGACGGCGACGGGATCGATGCCCTTGCGCGTCCCGTAAGCGCGCAGAGCCTGCGTCACCTGGATGCAGAGCTCGCGCGTGGGCGTGAGCACGAGAGCCTGGACGTCGTCGTCA
>JADDQZ010000080.1 GCA_016781085.1 Actinomycetota bacterium | reverse complement strand
TTCATCTCCGATCTAGCTACCCGGAATCAGCGGACCTCGGACACCGCATCGCCAGCGAACCCGCTCGGGACACTGCACCTCAGTCGTCGGCGCGGTTCGAGTCCAGCTTCTGACCGGCTCGATGGGTTTGCCTCGCGCCCGGCGCGGCAGCGGCTTACCTTGGCTCAAGCAAACTTTGCTGACCCCGAGGAGGGGCGCATGACTCCGGAAGAGCATTCCGAGGCAGCCTTCGAGCTGGTCTCAGAAGGAATCGGTCGTCGCGACCTACTGAAGGCGACGGCCGCCATCGGGGCAGGGGCCATCGCGCCCGCGTGGTTGCTGTCCCCTGGTGCCGAAGAGGCGGTTGCAAGGATCAACAGTCCGGCGAAAGGTCGAGAAGCCCCGTTCGACACAGTCGGCACCCGACCTCCGGGAAAGATCCTGCAGCCCGGAGTTGGGACTCGCGTCGGTCACTACATACGCTCAACGCCCGAGACGGTCATGTGGGGCTACCTGCCCAACGCAGCCACCAAGCCCATCCGGACCGTGCGATCGGGAGACTTGGTGACCTTCGACGGACTTTCGCACGAGGGGATGCTCGAAGACCAGGGACGCAACCCGCTCGAGTACTTCACCGATCACGGTGTGCGCGAAAGCGACATCCTGCGCGACCAGCGGAGGATCGCGGCTTCGAACATCGAGCACGACTTCGACGTCGCGGGGCCGCACATCGTCACCGGCCCTGTGCATGTCGCGGGAGCCGAGCCGGGCGACGTGCTCCGCGTCGACGTGGTCGGACTCGTGCCGCGTGTGCCCTACGGCGTCGTGTCGAGCCGTCACGGCAAGGGCTCGCTGCCCGGTGAGTTCCCGGAGACCCCGCCGCCGGATCCCAACGCTTCGGCGCAGCGGCCTGAGCTCTACAACAACGTTTCGATCTTCACGCCGATGCGGCGGATCGACGGCAAGGACCAGGGCGTCATGCCGGGCGGTCCTCGCCATCGCGTCGTCTTCCCGATCGACCCGTTCATGGGGATCATGGGCGTGGCGCTGCCGACCACCGAACCGGTGCACTCAGTGCCTCCGCATCAAGGTGGCGGGAACCTGGACATCCGCCACCTCACCGTCGGGTCGCGTGTGTTCCTACCGATCTTCGTACGTGGTGCGAAGTTCTACATCGGCGATCCGCACTTCCGCCAGGGCCACGGAGAAGTGGCGTTGACTGCATGGGAAGCGTCGCTGCGCGGCACCTTCCGCTTGACGCTGATCAAGAAGGGCAGTCGTCGCATTCCCGGAAACCGGGAGTCACTCGACCTGCCGTTCGGCGAGACGGCCGAATACTGGTTGCCCGTGGGCCTCAGCCCTGATCTGGACGAGGCGATGAAGATCGCGGTCCGCCAGGCGCTGACCTTCCTCGAAGGCGAGATCGGTATGCCGCGCCAGACCGCCTACGCCTACATGAGCGCCGCGACGGACTTCGTTGTCAGCCAGGTCGTGGACCGCACCAAGGGCGTACACGGACTGATACGCAAGGACCACTTCGTGAGCCGATCCGCACCGCGGCCACGGTTCCCCGGCTGAGGTGACCGGCGGGTCCTGACACAGGAAAGAGGGGCCCAGCCCGGGCCCCTCTTTGAACGAGCGTGAAGCGGCGTCTGCGCTCAGGCGCTGACAGCAGCCGCCTGGTGCTTGGAGACGCACTTGCCGAACGTGTTGCGTTCCTGCCCTAGGTCTGTGTCGGCGTCTCCCCCAGCGCTGAGTTCACGTCCAAGTGCCTGCGCCCGTGCGAATCAGATCCCGCGCCGCCCTCCTCCGGCTAAATCAGCGCCAGCTCGCCGGAATAGCGTCGTCGGATTGAGCGGCGTCTCGCCGCGTTATCGTCGCTTCGCGTGGTTCGGAGGCTTCGACGGCTTCGCGGTCCCTACGTCAGAGACGCTCTCGGGATCGCGCTGGCGACCGGCATTTACGGCGTGTCGTTCGGCGTGCTGTCGGTCAGCGCCGGATTGAGCGTCGCGCAGACCTGCGCGATGTCACTGCTCGTGTTCACCGGCGCGTCGCAGTTTGCGGTCGTAGGAGTCCTCGCAGCGGGTGGATCGGTTCCCACGGCCATGGGAAACGCTTTGCTGCTGGCTGCCCGCAACGCCGCGTACGGGTTCGTAGTGGCGCCTGTGCTGAAGACCTCGCGCTTGATGCGGGCGGTCGCGGCGCACCTCGTCATTGACGAGTCGACCGCCATGGCCCGCAGCCAAGACAACGACGACGACGCCAAAGGCGCGTTCTGGACGACAGGACTGGCGGTCTTCGTCTTGTGGAATCTCGGTACCGCGGCTGGAGCCCTTGCCGGACAGGCATTCGCCGAGCCGGCGGCCCTGGGCTTGGACGCGATGTTTCCGGCGGCGTTCGTCGCGTTGCTCGCGCCGCAGCTGCGTCAGGCCGGTGCTGTGCCGGCAGCCGTGGCGGGCGCCGTGATCGCGCTTGCGCTGCTGCCCTTCGCTCCCCCGGGCATCCCGGTGCTTACTGCGGCGCTCGCCGTCTTCGTCGGAGTGGCCGCGGCGAAGCGATGAGCTGGTCGGCCCTCCTAATACTCGCCGTCGCCGGATATGCGCTCAAAGCGCTCGGTCCGTTGTTGCTCGGTGACAGGCGACCGAGCGAGACCGTGGCGCGCGCACTTGCGTTGCTGGCCGTGCCGCTGCTGGCAGCGCTCGTCGTGGTTCAGACGGTCGGCGTGGCAGATCGGATGGTGATCGACGCGCGCCTGCCGGCGGTGGCAGTCGCGGCCTTGCTCGTGTGGCGCGGGGCGCCGTTTTTAGTCGTGGTGCTGGCGGCCGCGGCGGTTGCCGCGGGGCTGAGGGCGGTGCTCTGACCGAGGGGAAGCTCGGCGATGCGACTCGTCACTCGGCCAGCGGGAGAAAGAGCGTGTCGCGGATCGTGTCGCCGACGCGTCGGGTGGTGTGGCCCTTGCCAGTCGTGTCCTCGACCAGCAAGACGCTTCCGGGACCGAAGCGGCGTCTCTCCCCGTCGGAAGTCTCGATTTCCGCCTCGCCGGCCAGGTGGACGATGAACTGCCGTCGCGGCGCGGTGTGCGGCTCGTTCCCATGTTCCTGAGTGACGCGGCGGAAGAGGATGCCCGTGACGGGGTAGAGCTCTGAGATCAGCCACGCGCCAGCCGAAAAGCTCGAAGGCTCGAGCGTCGTGGGCACCTCAACGTCTTCGAAGTGGCTTTCGCCGTGTTCGTCGGTGTAGACGCGGGTGTAGCGCATGCCGGTCAGCCTTCCGCAGTGTGCTGTACCGCCGTTAGTACATCAGGGCGCCGTGGGTCACGACCGCAACCGGACTGCCGGGTTGACCGGCGAGTCCGGTGCCGATTCGGGGTGTCGCTGCCGATCTCGGTCTTGTGTTTCGAACGCCGCCGCGATGTATTCCGCTTCGTCGTGGCTGAGGGCGCGTGCGTCGCACACCCTGGGGTGAGATTGACTTCCCGCTTTGGCGAGCGGCGGGCGTTTCACACGCCGCCTCGTCGTGCACCACACATGAATGCTCGCTGATATGCGCAGGCGCCCGTGGCCGTAGAAGCTGTGAACATCGTGGTCGTACACGGCGGCGCTGGTGCCTGGCCGCGTGATCGATGGCCCGAAGCGACAGCCGGGGTTGCCGCCGCCGCACGCGCGGCTTTCGCATTGGTCGCCGGTGGCGGCTCAGCTCTGGACGCTGCGGTGGCGGCAGTCGTGATCCTTGAAGACGACCCGCGTTACAACGCCGGCACTGGCAGCGTGCCGACCGCCAACGGTCACCTCGAGTTCGACGCCGCAGTGATGGACGGCGCTTCCGGCCGTGCGGGGGCGGTCGCCGCGGCCACGGGCATCCGCAATCCCGTGCGTCTCGCGCGCGCGGTGTTCGACGACGGCCGACACATTCTCCTTGCCGCAAACGGCGCCACGGCCTTCGCACATGCCGCCGGAATCGAGCAGTCGACGGCCGGACACGTTGAACCCACCGATCAGTCTTTGAAAGCACCCACGCAGGACACCGTCGGAGCAGTCGTATGCGTCGGAGGCAAGCTCGCAGCCGCGACCTCGACCGGCGGTACGCACGGGAAGCTCCAGGGACGAGTCGGCGACGCACCGTTGATCGGCGCGGGCACTTGGGCCGACGCCAATTGCGCGGTTTCGGCGACCGGCACCGGCGAGCGGCTCATAGAGGCGGCGGCGGCGCACGAAGTGGCTGCCCGTGTACGCCTCACCTCGGCGAGCCTTCAGGAAGCCGTCGAAGCCGTGGTGTCTGGCATACAGGGCAACGCGGGGCTCATCGCCGTGGACCTCGCCGGCCGCGTCGCGACGGCGTGCAACACGGACGCGATGCCCCGCGCGATTGCCACCGGAGACGGCGTCAAGGCGGCGACAGGGAGAGATGAGCCACTACGGGCAATTTTGTAGCCCCGAGGAAGACCGACCGTCGCGGCCGAAGGTCCCGCCGCTGCCCTGAAAGGTCGCCATACTGCGCTTCGATGGACGATCGAGGGCTGAGCCGAGCGCCAGGCACAGATTGCCGCGGCCGTGGCGCGAGTACGGGCGCGGTCTCGATACGCGTGCGGGGGTTGGCCGCCCGCGACGCATGAGCCTGATCGGTCTTCTCCCCTCCGAGCCAACCGCCGACTCGGTCTACGACGCGTTCGTCGCCTGGGCCGAGCGGCAGGGCTTGACCCTCTATCCCCATCAGGAAGAGGCGGCGATCGAGTTGTTCAGCGGTAACAACGTGATCCTCGCGACGCCGACGGGCTCAGGAAAGTCGATGGTTGCGGTCGCGGCACACTTCGCGGCGCTCGCCGACGGCCGCACGACGTTCTACACCGCGCCGATCAAGGCGCTGGTTTCAGAGAAGTTCTTCGCCCTGTGCGCCGTGTTCGGGGCCGAGAACGTGGGCATGCTCACCGGCGACGCATCCGTCAACAGCGACGCGCCGATCATCTGCTGCACCGCGGAAGTGCTGGCCAACATCGCGCTGCGCGAGGGTGCCGACGCGGACGTCGGGCAGGTCGTGATGGACGAGTTCCACTTCTACGCCGAGCCGGAACGGGGCTGGGCGTGGCAGGTGCCGCTGCTCAGCCTGCCGCAGGCGCAATTCCTCCTGATGTCGGCCACGCTCGGCGACGTCACGGCGCTACGGGATGACGTGAGCCGGCGGACCGGCCGCGACACCGCCCTACTGGACGGCGGAGAGCGCCCGGTACCGCTGGTGTTTTCGTGGTCGATGGAGCCGCTGCACGAGCTGCTCGAAGAGCTCGTCCGGAGCGACCAGGCTCCTATCTACGTCGTTCACTTCACCCAGGCCACCGCGCTGGAACGCGCGCAGTCGCTGCTGTCGGCGAAGTTCTGCACCCGGGAAGAGCGCGACGCGATCGCCGAGGCGATCGGTGGCTTTCGCTTCAGCGCCGGGTTCGGGCGGACGCTGTCGCGGCTCGTGCGCAGCGGAATCGGAGTCCACCACGCCGGGATGCTGCCGCGCTACCGGCGCCTCGTGGAGCAGCTGACGCAGACCGGCGTGCTGAAGGTGATCTGCGGGACCGACACGCTGGGCGTCGGCATCAACGTCCCGATTCGAACCGTCGTGTTCACCGGCCTGACCAAGTACGACGGCGCACGTCACCGGCTGCTCAAGGCGCGCGAGTTTCACCAGATCGCCGGCCGTGCCGGCCGCGCCGGGTTCGACAGCACCGGATACGTGATCGTGCAGGCCCCCGAGCATGCCATTGAGAACGCGCGTGCAGTGGCAAAGGCCGGTGACGACCCGAAGAAGCTGCGCAAGGTCCAGCGCAAGAAGCCCGAAGACGGCGTCGTCTCATGGTCCGAGGAGACCTTCGCGCGGCTGCGCGATGCCCCGCCCGAGGCGCTCGTCTCCCGGATGCGCGTCAACCACGCGATGATCCTCAACCTCATCAATCAGCGCGCGGACCCGGCCGTGACGATGAAGGCACTGCTTGAGGACAACCACGAGGACGAGCGCGGGAGGCTGCGCCTCACCGAGCAGGCGGAATTGCTCAGCGACGAGCTCCTCGGCTCCGGCGTCTTGGAGTTACTGCCGGAGCCCGACGAGCACGGCCGAACGATCCGGCTGACGCCCGCGCTGCAGGAGGACTTCGCGCTCAACCAACCGCTGGCGTCGTTCGCGCTGGAGGTCTTCGAGCTCATCGACCCGGAGTCGGAGAACTATGCCCTGGACGTCCTCTCCGTCGTCGAGTCGATCCTCGATAACCCCTATCCCGTCCTGTTTGCCCAGGAAAACAAGGCGCGCGGCGAGGCAGTGGCGCAGATGAAGGCCGACGGCGTCGAGTACGAGGAACGCATGCAGCTGCTCGACGAGATCACGTACCCCCGACCTCTGGCAGAGCCGCTCGACCAAGCGCTTCGCCGGTACCGCGAAAACCACCCGTGGGTGCACGAAACCGACCTAGCGCCGAAGTCGGTCGTGCGCGACATGTACGAGACCGGCCGGACCTTCACCGAGTTTGTGAGCTTCTATGGCGTCACGCGCTCGGAGGGACTGGTGTTGCGCTACCTCAGCGACGCCTACCGGGCGCTCCGCCAGACGGTGCCCGAGCGCATCAAGACAGACGAGCTCGACGACATCATCGAGTGGCTCGGCGAGACGGTGCGCCAGATCGATTCGAGCCTGTTGGACGAGTGGG
>JADDQZ010000019.1 GCA_016781085.1 Actinomycetota bacterium | reverse complement strand
GCCCCGGCGGATCAGCTACTGACACCCGGGATCTGACGCGCTGCCCACCCGTGACGCGGCGCCGAGATGTCGATCGCGCAACACTGGCAGCGCAGTCTTGCGGAAAAACGGCTTCAGGCGATCCTCTGGCCGTGGCCCGGGCGGGGCTTCACCGTCCGTTTCCGGCACTCGTCCAGGTGGAGTTGCGGCACCGGCTGTCGGGCGTCAGTGATCAGGAACGCAAGCAGACGCCACATCCTCTCGTTCGCCGCGGCGGCGACTCTGCCGTCGGCGGCCGGAAGCGTGGCCGTGGCGGATTCCGGCAAGTCGCAGCAGCAGCGCAGCGCCAAGAAGAGCTTCGCCTACGCACTACCCGGCGACCGGCTGTTTCCCGAGGGCATCGCCGTAACCCGCAATCAGCGGCACTTCTTCGTCACCTCCACCACGGACGGCGCGATCCTCCGCGGACGGGTGAACGGTCGTGCCGCCCGCGTGTTCCTGCCCGCCGGTGAGGACGGCCGCACGACCGCGGTGGGCATCAAGACCCGCGGTGACCGCCTCTACATCGCTGGTGGCACCACCGGCGCCGTTTTCGTTACGACATCTCCCGCCGCGAGCTGGTTCGCAGAGTCGACCTCGGCGGTGGGTTCGTCAACGACCTGACGGTGATGCGCAACGGCGACGTCTATGCGCAACGGCGACGTCTATGCGACCGACTCAGCCAAACCGAACCTGTATCGCATCCCGGCCGATGCCTCCAAGGGCACCGAGACGATCGTCTACCCCGACTTCAACGACGCCCCCGGCGCATTCAACGCCAACGGCATCGCGTCTTCGACGCCCGCACGCTGGTCTTTGTCAACTCCAGCAACGGCCGTCTCTACCGCGTCGACACGGTCCGAGAGCGGATCCGGGCCATCGACCTTGATGGCCGCCCCGTCACGTTCGGCGACGGGCTAGAGCGCGTCGGCGGACCCTGTACGTGAATCCGCAACCGGGTCGAGCGGATCGCGAAGATTCGGCTCGGTCGTCACGCTCGCTCCGGGCGGCTGGTCTCGCAGACCACAGATCGGACCTTCCGCTTCCCGACGACCGCCGACACGGCGCGCGGGCGGCTGCTCGTAGTCAACTCCCAGTTCGACCGGCGCGGCGGCGATCCGGTGCTGCCGTTTACGGTCAGCTCGATCCGACGCCCGTGACAGCTTGGAGCGTTGACGCTGACTGCCGACGCTCGTGCTATGGCTGGCCCGATCGGAACGAAGTCGCGCGAACGGGCGCCGGCGTGTCCGTCGGACGCTCGAGCTGGTGCTCGACGAAGTGCCATCGCGACGTCCGTCCGACTGTCGGGAATCATCGAATCGCGACAACTCGAGAGTCAAGTAGATGCAACGTGTGCGTCACGAAACTGCGACGACTCGGCCACGCGGTGCGTTCCCGTCCGGTAAAACGGTGGCTGGCGCTCAGCTGCCGAGTAGGCGCATCGCGGCTGCGAGCTTCGGGTTGGCGTAGGGGCCGTTTCCTTCGAGGCCGGTGAGCACACGCGCGCGCTCGTTCGGCGGCTTGTCTTGGGAGAGCTTCGCTTCCGCGTGCCACCACTCGGCTCGCAAGCGGAATGCGACGACTTCGTCGGCCATTTCGCGTGCGGTGTTACCCATGCGGTCCAGCGACCACGGGCGCTCGGCGGCCGCTTCGAAGTGGTCGACAGTCCGTCGGAGCACAGGAAGGGCGTCTTCGAAGAGTTCTGGCGTTCCGCGGACATGCAATGTGACGTGGTTCCACGTCGGGATGATGTCGGTCTCGTACCAGCTCGCCGACACGTAGCCGCTCGGGCCGTTGAAGATGAGCAGGAGATCACGGTCGAGTCCGGCCGATGCTGGGTCCGCTAGTGCTACGTGGCCGAGAATCACGAGTTCCTCGGTCGCCTCTTCGACGAGACAAGGCATGTGCGTCGCCCGGAGATCAGAGGTGACGATCGTGGCGAAGGGGTAAGTTCGCGCGATGGCGCGCGCGTCGTCGATGTCGTCAAGAGTGAACCCAGGCTTGATGCGCACGATGTAGCGGTACCCGTGCACGGCGCCTTCAAGCGTCGTCGGACGAGGATCCGGAAGCAACGCGCTTCGATCAGGCGGCGACCACGCGGAACTGCTCGAGCGACCCGGCCGCGCCTTTACCCATGACGCCGCCGCGGTCAGCTGCTCGGGGTGGTCGATCACCGTGCACGAAAGCCACCCTCACGTAGACCACCGATGACGGCGTTGTGGGTCCGGATCGTGGCCGGCCCTGGATTCATTCGTCCCTCCATCAGTCCAATCGCCCACGGGTGGCGGTTAAGCGCCTAGCGGACGCACATCGCTCGGCGGCGCATCGCGGTCTTCCAATCGAGCTCTCCCGGGTCCGGAACCCCGATCTCGCTGAACACGAGCTCGATCAGCCCGTCGAGCAGGTCCTCCTTGTTGACTACGTGCTCGTAGAGCGACATCGCTTCCACACCGAGCTTCCTGCCGAGGTTGCCATGCTCAGCCCCGACTCGCCGGCCTGGTTGGCGAGGGCGAGCGCCGCGCGGAGCACGCGGTCCAACGCAAAAGCGCTTCCGGTGGCCATCGGGGTCGCCGACGCCCGAAGCGTCCTGTCAGCGTTGCGCACTCTGAAGTGCCGCGATTGTGGGCCCGCATCGACGAGGATCCTGTGCTCAAGCGTCGTCGCGGCCCCGGCCAAGTCTTTGGCGTCGACGTTGGGGAACGACTGCTTGCTTGTCCCGGCGCTTTGACGGGCAAACCGCCGGCTTCTGCTGGTCGACTTCGCCGCCCGGACGCTTCGCTGCCAGACGGTAGCCGGCTGAAGCACGTCTACGCGGGGACTTCGATTGCCGGGCGCGCGGCGGGCCGCAGGTACGGGCGGTCGTGCAGCCGCCGGCGCATGATCAACGGCTCGCCCGGCTGGACATCGCCCGCCTTGACCATTGCGGCACCGATTTCGATCGGCAACCACCGGCGTCGCAGAGGCGACGGCGCAGCGGGAGCGCTCACCCCCGCTGTATTGTCCGCGGTCGTGGCCGGTGTTGCTACAACTGACCCGGATGCCGTGGCGGCGCTGCTCTCCGAGGCCTGACGGCCGGCTTTCGGTGGTCGCCCGAGCCTTGGGCTTCCTCGCTGGCGTCCCGGTGGCTGCCGTGACGGCGTTCGGGTGCGCGGATGCGACCGAAGCCGATCGCGAACAGACAAGCGCGCGCAAGGCCGCTCAAGGGACGGCGGCCCTCGCCGCGTCGCGCAAAGCGGAGCGACCTGACCCGGTGGCGCGCGGCGGCATCTACGCCCGCACTGGCCGCGGGATGGTGAGCCCGCGCGCGCGCGAGCACCGCGAGCGCATCTACGTGCCGAACTCTGAAAGCAACACGGTGAGCGTCATTGATCCGGACAGGAGGAAGGTTGTCGCGTCCTTCCCGGTCGGCGCCCTGCCGCATCACGTGACGCCGTCCTACGACCTCAGATGGCTTTACGTCAACAACACCCAAGGCAACACCCTCACCCGGATCGACCCTCGGAAAGGCAAGCGCAAGGGGCGGCCGATACCGGTCGAGGATCCCTACAACCTGTACTTCACGCCGGACGGGCGCTCGGCCATCGTTGTCGCCGAGCGCCTTCGCCGCCTGGATTTCCGGGACCCCAAGACATGGAAGCTCGAGAAATCGGTGCCGGCGGGCTGCATCGGCGTCGACCACATGGATTTCACCGCTGATGGCCGACGCGCTGTCGCCAGTTGCGAGTTCGACGGTTCCCTGCTCTTTGTGGACCTGCAAAAGCGCAGGGTCGTGGATCGGCTCACGCTCGACCGGCCGGGCTCAAAGCCGGTAGACGTCCGCCTTTCCCCGGACGGAAAGCTCTTCTACGTGGCCGACGAGGTGGCCAACGGAGTGTGGAAGATCGACGCCCGCCGCTTCCGCGTCCGCGGCTTCATCAAGACGGGACGCGGCACGCACGGGCTCTACCCGAGTCGTGACGCGAAGGTCATGTACGCCAGCAACCGGACGGGTGGCACGGTCTCCGTCATCGACCTCAAGCGCAAGAAGGTCACGGACACATGGCGAATTCCCGGCGGAAGCCCCGACATGGGGGGCGTGTCGGCCGACGGCGACACATTGTGGCTGAGCGGCCGCTACGACGCCGAGGTATACGCCCTGGACACCGATTCCGGCAAGCTCCTCGCCCGCATTCCGGTTGGCGCCGGCGCTCACGGGATGCTGGTCTGGCCGCAGCCCGGACGCTACTCCCTCGGACACACCGGGAACATGCGCTAGCCGGGACGGCGAGGGTGGTCGCACGCGAGGAAGCGCTTCGAAGCGGGCGTCGACGCGTCGCTCTTCCTTCTCCTGATGGGGCGGTTGGTTGGGCGAAGTGGGGTATGGCGGCGAAGCGGCGGTCCTCTTGGCGCGGGCGCTTGGGGCCGTCGAGCGCCATCTGCGAGGACAACGGCGCGTCGAACACGGACCGAGACGCACCCGATCTTCCGGATGCTCGCGGACGACGGGAGATTTCCGCAAGATCCGTCCCGCGGTCCCTTCGGACCGAAGGGGTCTCGCACGCAGCCACGAAACCTGCGGGCATGAGCGAACGAGACGACGTTTTTGCTGCGACGGTGACCACGAGCGAGAGGCGGCCGGGTGCCCCCGAGCGCCGTCGCGTCGGCTTCGTCGGTGCTTCCGCCCGCGCCCGCAGCGGGTGGGACTGGGAGGCCGACGAGCTTGGCACCCCGGACCGGGCAGAACTTGAGGAGCTGCGCGCGGAGCGGACGGCCCTGGCCAAGCAAGTGGCTGAGCTCGAAGTCGCCGTCGCCGAAGCCGGCAAACTGGAGACCGTGCTGCGCGACGCGCTGCGCCGTTCCAACGATGCCGGCTGGCGCGAGAAGCGGCGTCTCGCGCGCGAACTGCGCGAGACAGGCTTGCTGGGTGGTCGGAACGCTGGCGAGGACAACGCTTCACGCGCGCCAAGTCCTGGCCCGCGAGCGTGAACGTCTGGGGCCCAGGCAGTACTCCGTGTCAACGACGGATGCCAGGACCGGAGGTGGAGGAAGGAGAGTACGTTGTGCCGACGCTTGCATGGCTGCCAAGGGCCCGCTGAGGGCTGACCCGGTTCGGCTGAGGTCGGGTTCGAATTGGAGCTTGCCTTTGGACCCACTTCGACACGCGGGTGTTCGGGAAGCTGGCGTAGACTCGGTCCAGTCCAGCAGCCTCGGCTGCAGATGCGTGCTCCCGTCGTTGATACACCGCTTCAGGATGCACTCCTACGATATGTAGTAGTGATCCCGCAAACGTCCGCCAAGAGCGCAAGCTGGCCTGCGCACTAGGCCGATCGACGCCATGCGCTCGACAATGGCCTGACCGTGGAGTTGGGCGCCATCAGGCGTGATCCTTGCGCGCCGGTCGGATTTGCGCACGTGGCTACGGTGTCGTTTCTCGCTAGCCGCGTTTCACCGTCCGGGGCTTTCGTCCTCGCGCTGGCAGGCGGAATCGCCGTGGCTCGCGCGGCCGCTGTCTACGGCTGGCGAATCGGCTACGGCGCGAGCCTCGCGGCGATGCTGCAGACAACGGTGCTTATGGGGCCAGCCCGTTTCAACGGTCCGCTCACGCAGGCGATGACGGCGCCACTGCTCGGCTACCTGTACTCGCGCGGAACGTCTTTGGGTTTGCAGCTGGTCGCGTGTTTGGCGATACGGCTGACCCATTACGCGGTGCTTCTTGCGGCGTTCGTGTGGATCATCCTCGGTGGGCTTGATGCCTTCACTGGCAGCTACGAGGCCTTGACCGGCTGGCTTGGCTTCCTTCCGCAAGGCACGAGCGGGGCGTTGATCGTCACGGCTAGCGGGCATGCGCTTGGCGCGGTGATGTACACCACCGTGCAGGTCCTCGTGTATCGCCGTGCACTGCGCACATGGCCTCGCACGCCGGCGCCGGTCCGCGCGCGGATAACGCCGGAGGCGCAGCAACTCAGGGCACCGAGGTTTGACCCTCGCGCGATTGCGCTAGCCGCCACGGTCGCTTTCGTGATACTGCTCGCCGTCCCGACCTGGCAGGTCCTCACCGGCGTAGCGGCGTGGCTATTGCTTTCGTCCGTGGTGGCGCGCCCCGAGACGGAGCCCCTTCGCCTCGGTCTTGCGCTGACCGCGCTGCTGGCACTGAGCGCTTTCACCGGGGCGCTCCTTGCGGACCTCGGCATGGAGGAAGCGGCGCGTCGAGCGACCCGGGCGGCTCTTCTCGTCGTCGTGGCGACTTGGCTGCGGGCCGCGGCGGGCGCCGACGGGTTGCGGGAAGTATTCGCACGCGGGCTGCGCTGGTTGCGTTGGGTTCCCGCCGTTCGGGAGGCACAGATCGCGCTCGGTCATTTGGACCCGCGGGCATCACTTGCCGCCGCCGCGCGAGAGCTGATCGCGCGGGTCGGTGATGTCCCTGTCCGGCCGCTCGCGATCGCTGACGCCGTGGTGGAATGGGTAGCGGCGGAAGCCGCCGGCGCTCCTCGAAAGGAAGGCGCCGGAACAGCGCGCGAGGTCCGCTTACGCGTTCGCGACCTCGCCCTCGTCGCCCTCGCCGTCGCGCCGGTACTTACGCTTGTGGGGTGACGGTCGCGGTTTGGCCCATGTCATGCTTGCCCCGGACGGGAACACGCCCGCGGGCACTGCTTCCCCGGTGGCGCTTGCACGGCCGTGAGATCTCGTGTCTCGGGAGCAGCCGCGGCTGCGCGCACGGTGAGCGACGCGGAGGGGCGCGCGACTCCTGCTTGGCTGAGGAGGTGAAGCGGCCAGCTTTGGGCCGGCAAGCGCTTTGCGATCACGTCCGCCAACCTGCCTCGCGCAGGAGCCGCCCGCGGAGAACGCGCTTTGCGCATGTCGATTCACCGCCGCTGGCGGGTAGCCATTGCGGGTGACACCCGTACGAAGGTGGAACAAGACGACGGCCGCGGTG
>JADDQZ010000078.1:1862-7054 GCA_016781085.1 Actinomycetota bacterium | reverse complement strand
GCTCGCCTGGCACGGCATCACGATCGCGATCGGAATCGTTGTCGGCGGCATGGTCGCGCGCCACGAGGCGCGCCGCAGGCAACTTGCGACTGAGCCGTTGGAGGCGATGACTGTGATTCTCGTCGTGGGCGCGATAATCGGCGCGCGCGCGTTTTATCTCGCCGAGCACGGGCTGCTGTCGGACCCGACGCAGTGGCTGTCGACGACGGGATTCACGTTCTACGGCGGGTTCATCGGCGCGGGCGTCGGGATCGCCTTGTATGTCTGGCGCCGTCGGCTGTCCGCGTCGTATTTCGATGCGATCGCCGTGGGCGTTCCGCTGGGAGTGGCCGTCGGCCGCATCGGTGACGTCATCAACGGCGAGCACTACGGTCCTGCGACGACTTTCTTCCTCGGCGTGCGCAACTCCCATCCAGAAGCGCTCACGCCCAATTCCGATCTCGCGTACCACTCGGGAGGTCTTTACGAGGTGCTGCTGGGGCTCGTGGTTTTCGCCATCGCCTGGCCGCTGCGTCACCGGTTTCGACGACCGACAACGCTCCTCTGGACGGTGGTGGCTCTCTTGGCCGTCGGACGCTTCGTTGAGTTCTTCGTGCGCTCCGACTCCGATCCGCTCGCCCTGGGGCTTGTCACGGCGCAGTGGGTGAGTCTCCTGCTGGTTGCGCTCGCGGCCGCGGGCGCGGCGTTGAGCGCGCGGCATCCGCATCGGCCTGGACTGCATGAAAAGTCAACTGGCGGGCAGCGATGAGGTCTCGCCCGCGCGGGAGCGTGGAACTGACCGAAGCCCCACTCCAGCTGCTCGTGCTTCGGCGTGGTGACCGGCTGCTCCTGGAGGCGGGCGCGGAGTCGATCGGAGTTGGGCTGCGCGGAGTTTGTCCGTTGCCTGCTTCCTCAGGTTGCCTGGTGGCCGCAAAGCTTGCGCCGACCTTTCGGATCAATGTTTCGCTGGTGCAGAACGGACCCGGCGTTCGCCCACGGCCTAGCTCGCGCAGCGGTCGACCACGTCCCGCACGAACCTGCGCAACCCGCGGATTCGTCGGCTCGCGCGACCGGCGCTTGGCTCGCCCGCTTGCTGGCTAGCTGACCTTCGCGCGGGTCTCGTGAACCCTTGCCCGGCTCGCCTGGGTCCGAAATCGGGAAGACCCACAACGAAGGAACCCAACCAATGGCACTTTCCGACCTGCTGCAACGCGTAGCACCTGGCCGACCGAGCTCGACCACGGTTCGCGCCGTTTGGAACGGCGAGGTTCTGGCCGAAAGCGACGAGGTCGTCGTCCTTGAGGGCAACCACTACTTCCCGCACGAGAGCCTGCGGGAAGAGTTCTTCCGGAGCAGCTCCCACACGTCCGTCTGCCCTTGGAAAGGCAAGGCCTCGTACCTGACGGTCGAAGTTGCCGGGCAGCGAAACGAAGCCGCCGCGTGGCTCTATCCGAACCCGTCGCTCCCGGCTCGCAAGATTAAGGACCGCGTCGCGTTCTGGCGCGGCGTGAAGATCGAGAAGGCCTGAGCGACCCGGCGGTCCATCGGCCGGGAGACGCGCGTGACGCGCATCGGAGAGTACGCCCTGCTCAGTGACTGCCAGAGCGGTGCGCTCGTCAGCATGGCCGCGACCATGGAATGGCGGGTGGCCTCTCGTCTGAGCAAGCGCCACGATGTGGATCGGTGTTTTCGTCGACGAGCGCGTCGAGCTCGAAGTCGCGGACTCGACACAGGCACCGTTTCCCCTGCCGCGGCGCCCGACGCCGTCGACCAGCATCCGCTGGTCAGGAGCTAGGGCGGGTGTCGCCCATCGAGCGCGACAAGCGAGCGGCGGCTGCGGCGGCGGCCAATCTCGTGGAGGCCGGCATGCGAGTCGGGCTCGGCACCGGGACGACCATCGCGCCGCTGATGCCCGCGCTGGCCGCCCGGGGATTGAAGCTGCGCTGCTTCGCCTCGTCGCCCGCGACGGAGCAGGCGGCGCGGGCGGCGGGACTTGCCGTGGAGCCATTTGAAGGGCGCGAGCCGCTGGACATCGCCATCGACGGCGCCGACCAGATCGCCCCCGACGGCTGGCTGATCAAGGGCGGGGGCCGCGCGCACACCCGGGAAAAGATCGTCGCCGCGGCCGCCGAGCGCTTCGTCGTGATCGCGTCGGGCGACAAGCTGGTCGAGCGTCTACAACCGCCTGTCCCGCTCGAGCTGACCGCATTCGGCGTTCAAGCAACGCTGAGACGCCTCGCGACGGCGCGGCTGCGGGGCGGACCGGTCAGCCCGGACGGCGGCGTGATCGCCGACTGGGTCGGTCCAGTCGATGATCCGTCGACCTTGGACACCTGGTTGTCGACCACGCCGGGCGTAGTGGAACACGGCCTGTTTCCCCGCGCCCTGGTCAGCGACCTTGTCGTGGCGAGGAATGACGCCGTCGAGCACTACTCGCTCTCCGACCGCAGACGCTGGATCTGAGCGGAGCCATTCCGCTGAGATCAGCGGTTACATATGGCCTTCGTGCCGACCCATCGGGGAGTACAGAATTCGGCGACGGCTACAGGGTTCCGACCGGGCGTAAGCAGATGCCTCGAGCGGTCTTCCCAACGCCCGATAAGGCACCGTGTGATCCGCACGGTGGTGGCGCGCATGGGTATGGCAAATGTGTATGGCGCTCAGGTCATATGCGATTGCGCTACCAACTGCGATATCGGTTGAGCCGTGCCGGTGGCTTCACCCTTTCGTTACCAGGGAGCCCGTATTTTTTCCGACGCCGGACGCTCGATGTAGCCTCGAGCGCGCCTATCACACGGACTGCCATGCGACGAGAAAGCACCACCGAAGAGCGCCGCGTGGCTAAAACCGAGACGCGACTGAAAGAGAAGTTCGCGGTTTTGCGGAGCAGGCCGGGGCAGACGACCGTCCGCGGCCGGGATTGTCAACGAGTTGGCGGCGGAGCGCCGGTTGACGTGTCCAGCGCTCGACGTTTGGGACGGCTGGCGGCAACCCCGGTGTGTGCCGCACCGGCGGCCGGCGACGCTTGCTTCTTGAGCGAGACGAATCAAGGCCATCACACGAACCTCGTACAACGTCATGCCGCCGTCCACGAAGAGCGTCGAGCCGGTACGGGACCGTCCGGCGGCTGGGCGTATCCGCCGGCGTCGGCAAGCTCACGCGCACGGACTCGCGCAACGATGGTCACGCTCGGGCCGAGCCAGGCATGCCTTTGCGCGCGACGTTCAGGATTCCGCGCGCCACGCAGACCCGCGGACGACAAGGCGCTACGACCGTGATCGTGGGTCGCTCTGAGTTAGGGGCTCCGGAGGCGGCGCACCCGGGATGAGGCCACTCTGCAGCCACATGAAACGGCATGGCTGCCGGGATCCAGGCTTCCTATAGTCGCTTCTGCAAGATGCTGCGTCGGCGCTCGCGATTCCTGTCGGTTCTTTCGCGCTTTGTGGGGGGTGTCTTGGGCGTCAGTGGCTTGTTGTTCATTGCTGACGCAGTCGTCGCCATCGCCTGGCAGGAGCCGCTGTCTGCGTTGCTTGCCGCACGAGAGCAGGGGCGCCTCGCTCAGGAGCTCACTGTGGCCGACGCGGCTGCGGACCCGCGTGTGGCCGGGGCACCGCGAGCTGTGCCCGGGAAACGGCCAGCCCGGCGCAGTACGACGCGCCAGCGGCCCCGCGTGAGAATTGGCAGAGCGGCGGGCCGGGTGAAGTTGCCGACCCTTAACCGCGAGTACGTGTTCGTTGAGGGCACCGATGCCGCGAGCCTTCGCCGAGGACCGGGGCATATTCCGGATACGGGGCTTCCCGGTGAGGGAGGCACCTTCGCCGTGGCCGGACACAGAACGACGTACGGCGCGCCTTTTCGGACGATCGACCGCCTCAAGCCAGGCGACCCTATTCGTGTCGACATGCCGTACGGTCGGTTCTCCTACCGGGTACGGCGAACGAGGATCGTGCGACCTGACTCGCTTTGGGTTAAGCGCTCGACCGGCCGAGAGCAGATCATCCTGATCGCTTGCCACCCGCTCTACAGCGCAGCTCGTCGCATCGTCGTTTTCGCACAGCTGGACTCGGTCAGCTGACGACGCGAGTGTGCGCGCGTCGCGGGGCTACAGCCGACCGGCGCGGCGGGACCCGCGAGAGTTACCGGTGAACGTGTTGAAGCCGGCGGAGATCACCGCCGTGACGGGCCAGATCGCCGTCGGCCGGTTCTCCGGAACCGCATTGCGCAACGACGGCGCGTCGCGCGACTCTAGGAACAGCAGTAAACCGACGACCAAGGCGAGCGATACAGCCAGCACGACGCCCCAATACAAGATCGCGCCGAGGATCCGAATCAGGCGGGACCTGCCGTGCGGGCGGCGCGGCTGGGTGGCATCCGGGGATGGAGTGCGCGACATGGACGTGGTCGGTGTTCCTATGAAGTCGGCGTTGGGAGGCGCTCGAAGACTTACGGCGGGCTCGGCTCACGTCCCCGTGAGACGTTCTGGCGGTGGTCAAGGCGGCCACGCCGTCGACGCGAATGCGACTGATGCTCCCATACCGGCATGAATCGCCGTCGCTGCGGAGGAACTGCGGGGACGGACGCCTAGAGTGCGAGCGGGTTGATCACCGACAATGTCGTTCGTCTCGCTCGCCATCACCACGAGTCTGACGGTCGGCGGGATCTGGGACCAGTCGGCTTGAGGGATCGGCTCGCTCAAGGCCTGGACCGGTGACGCGCTGCTCGAGGTTCCGGCGCCTTGGCGTCTCGGTGTCGTTGAACGCGCGTACGACGAAGTACGTCACGCCGATGGGTACGACGATCAGCGCCTGCGCGACGATACGGCGACGCGTGTGACGGCGACTCTGGGGATGCCTACAGGGCGTCGTGTCGCGATCGATGGGGGCGTCGTGGGCAAGCCGACTCTCAACGTTCAATCTTCAGGCGGCGGCTCGTCGTAGCTGGTGGAGTGCGCCTGACGGAGCGATCGTCCGCTGCGATAGCGGAGAACGCGCGTCACGGTCACCGCGAAGTCTCGCCCATCCAGCCGTACGCGCGGGCCGGACTCGGCTCGAACCCGTCGCCCGTCGTTGTCGCCGTAGAGCGTCACGGAAACCGAGCTGGCGGTCGAGACCGCACGGACGAGGATCGGCGCGTCGGTGTCGTTCGTCCAGGCGAGGTCGATGGAGGGGTAGTCGAGTGTCGCCTCGCGTCCTGGGGGATAGCGAGGGATGTAG
>JADDQZ010000078.1:0-1719 GCA_016781085.1 Actinomycetota bacterium | reverse complement strand
GCACCGGTCGCGGCGCGCACGTGGCACCTCGCCCAGGTGACGTCGCCTCCCGCATGCCGTAAGCATGGCGACTCGGTCCGACGTTCTCACACCGTAGGGCAGCTCGAGGAGTTGTTCGGGGTCACCCGATCAGCTGTGTAGCGAGCGATCCGGCGAGCAGATACGCCAGCACGGACGTGGCGTTCCGAACCCCCAATATTGAGCATTAGACGTCGGGCCGAGCGAAAGCCGCTTGACTGCAAAGTCGTCGATCCAGTCACCGGGCTGCCCGCCACTGCGTAGGCGAAGCCGGCGATTGGTGTTCTCGTATTTGACCGCAAGTAGATCGAGCGCGTAGCGCGGGAATTCGCACGCCCACTTCACACGCGGAAGTCGGAGTTGAGGAACAGTACGAGGTGACCGCGGAGCCGCCGACCTCACCGCTGGAGAGCCGCGGAGGTCTCGCTTGGCTCGAAACGACGAGACGACCGCACCGGCGACAAGCACCCGTTCGCAACACCGATCGAGGTCTTACCGCAGTGGTGCGGCGACGCAGGCGCCACCGCGCGTCCTGACTTAGAAGGGGTGGGACGTGCATTTTAGGCCGAAGGCAGGCACTCCAGATCCGCGAGCCCCAAGGGGCAACCGGTGGGGGTCGAGAGGTCGGTCATGCTCCCGAATAGACCCGAGGAGCTCGAATTTGAGTCCGAGCGAGAAGGGCGAGGAGCGTTCAAGGATTTCCTCGTGCTGCCGATGGTTGTGCATGGCCGTCACCTCCCTGAGTGGTCGAACCTCCGCGGATCACCTTGTGGAAGTTCGTTCTGCCACCGCCGAAATCGTCCGCGTCGTCGAAATCGCCCGGGCGGGTGCGCGGGGTAATGCCGAAGTGCACGACCGGACGCGCGAAGTGGTCGACGCCGGCATTGCCGCCTCGCGAGAGGCGACGGAGGCGATTGGGTCACTACAAGGAACGTCAACTGCCGCCGTCGACGCGATGAGCAAGCTGTCGTCCCGGCTAGACGGGATCGATGAGTTCGCACGCTCGATCGGCCAGATCGCCGATCAATCGAACTTGTTGGCACTGAACGCCGCGATCGAAGCGGCGCGTGCGGGTGATTCGGGACGCGGCTTCGCGGTAGTCGCCGAGGAAGTTCGAAAGCTTGCGACAGAGTCTCGCGGCTCTGCGAAGCGAATCGCCCAGATGGTCGACGAGGTCCGCGCGGAGGCAAAGCGAACGGCACATATCGTCAGCGAGGGTGCCCAGCGAAGCGAGGCAGGAGTCGAAACCGTGCAACGCGCCGAGACGGCCTTCTCGCGTTTGTCCGAGAGCTTTGCGGAGGTCAGCGACCGCGCGCAACGCGTCGGGTCGGCGATCGCGACGATCGACGAGAAATCGAGCGCCATCGAGGAGCACCTCGACGGCCTCGAACAGCGGCGAGTAGCGTGACTTGCGCGGCCTGTCGTCGTAGTGTGCGGCGCGGGACGTATGCGCTCGCGGGCGAGATGCTCTGCGGGCGGCATGCTTTTGGACATCGCGCGACACTCAACCGTTCGCTGCGTATCGCGGCGTTCGTGGGGACGCTCCTCTTCATCATCAACCAACTTGACGTCGTTCTCGCGGGCGGACTGACGGTTGGGGTGGCCGCCAAGATCGCGCTGACGTATGCCGTCCCCTTCTCGGTGGCGACTTACTCGGTCTTGGCCGCTGGTAAATCGAGGGTGAGCGCTGCGAGCAACCTT
>JADDQZ010000040.1 GCA_016781085.1 Actinomycetota bacterium | reverse complement strand
CCGGACGATGGAAGTGGTCCGCGACATCTCCAACGTCAAGCAGGAGATCATCAACTTCCGAAAGATCGTGCGGCCGCAGCGGCCGGCTTTCCGCGATCTCGAGCGCACCAAGCAGCGCTACATCTCCGACGACCTCGACATCTACTTCGACGACATCCTCGACGCGTCCGAACGAGTCTGGGACATGCTCGAGAACTTCAAGGAAGTCGCCGAGGGCCTGGAAGCCACGAACGAATCGGCGATCTCACACCGCGTCAACGACACGCTGCGCGTGCTGACCGCGTTTTCCGTGGTGATCCTGCCGTTGACGCTCATCGCATCAATCTTCGGGATGAACGTGCCGCTGCCGTTCTCCGACTCGCCGTGGGCGCTGCCGGCGATCCTTGCCTTCATGGTCTTCGTGCTCGTCGGGATGCTGTGGTTCTTCCGGCGCCGCGGCTTCTTGTAGCCGCTTCGCAGCCGGGCCCGGCGGGCAATACAGTGCCCGAACGCCCGATGGAGAGCTCCGACCGTAGTAACGAGATGCTGAGCATCCGTTTGGCCGCTTCGGCCACGGGCTTGTCGCCTAAAGCGGTCCGCCGGCGGATCGAACGTGGCACGCTGGATTCCGTGGTCGTCAACGGACGCCGCCGGATCGCGGCCGAAGAGCTGCGGCGACGGGGATTGCTTGCGCCTGGTGCCGACGGCCCCGCGCCTCGGGTTCCGGGCCGGGCCGCGCCGGCGTACGCGGTCGATGACGAGCCGACGACGGACCGGCTGGCCGCGCGCGTGCAGGCTCTCGAGCGCCGTGTCGAGCGCCTGGAACGCGAGCTTCGACGCCAGCGCGAGGCCACGGGCGGCCGGGTCGACCGTTCGTAAGACCTCGGCGGGACCCTTTTGAAAACTCTCCTCGTCATTGTCAATCCGCGCGCGTCGTCCGTCTCGCCCGCCGCCCGAGACGCAGTCAGCCCAGTGCTCAGGCGTCGATTCCACGTCGATTTCGTCAATACGCAGGACCGACGTCATGCCACCGAGCTAGCCCGTCAGGGAGCGATCGACGGCTACGACGCCGTGGTCGCATTCGGCGGCGACGGGACGATCAACGAAGTGGCCAACGGCTTGGCCGGGACAGGCACTCCCATCGGATGCCTGCCCGGTGGAGCTACCAACGTCTATTGCCGGATGCTTCGTATTCCACACGACCTGACCGCCGCGAGTGAGCGGTTGGTCTCGGCGCTGGAGACGCGACCGCCCGTCGCCCTGGACTTAGGGCGCTGCAACGATCGCTACTTCGTCTTCTCTGCCGGTGTCGGGCTCGACGCCAGCGTGGTCGAACGCGTCGACCGCCATCCCCAGTGGAAGGCCCGACTCGGGCCGTGGTTTTTCACCGCGATGGCGCTGAGAACCTTCTTCGGCGAGTACGTGAACGCGCCGCCGCGGTTGCGCTGCGTCGGCTGGGGTCAGGGGGCGCACGCCGGGCCTGAAATACACGCTCGCCCGGCGGCGCTGATCGAGCACGGGGTCAGCGTCTTCGTGCAGAACGGGCGGCCTTACACGTATCTGGGAAGTGTTCCGATCGACCTGGCGCCGGATGCTGGGCTTCAGTCGCGAAGCTTGGCTGGAGCGGTGCTTGAAGCCACCCGACCGGCCGAATCATTCGGGGTGCTCTGGCGGGCCCTCGGAACGCGGCGCCGCGCCGATGACCATCCGCGAGTGCGCAGCTTCTCTGCCGTTACCAAGCTGGAAGTCTCTTCGATCGACGGCCCGCCTGTACCCGTGCAAGTGGACGGCGACCACATCGGATCTGAGCGTGCCGTGACGTTCGCGGTCGAACCAGCCGCACTACGCGCCCTCGTCTGAGAACACAGCTGCGCCGGCGCGAGGATCAGGTGCCGGTGGGCGTGACGCGGTAGGCGTCGAAAACCGACTCGACCTGCCGCAAGCGGCTGACGGTTGATTTCAGTGTGTGAGAGTCGACCACTTCGACGACGAAGCGGCTGCGGACCATCGGCGGGTTCACCGTGCAGCGGGCTTCGAGAATGTTGACCCCGGCTTCGCCGAAAGTACGGGAGAGATCTTCGAGCAGGCGGTGACGGTCCCAGCCATCGACCTGGATCTCAACCCGGAACGAGGTCTCGTTGTCGCCGTCCCACGCGACGGGAACGAAGCGCTCAGGATCGCGGCGCAAAGCGACGACGTTGGGACAGTCCTCGCGGTGGATGGTGATGCCACGGCCCAGCGACACGTAACCCAGGACGGGGTCGCCGGACACCGGGCGACAGCAGCGCGCGAGGCGCAGCGGGACGTCATCGACTCCCTCCACGCGGATGCCGTACTTCGACGAAGTGCCGTCGGGGCGCCGGAACGGGGAGCGCCGGCGATCCATCAGGTCTTCGACGGCGGACGGCTCTTCGACCGCTGACTCCCCCGCCTTCAGGCGTTGAAGCACCTTGTTGACGACGGACTTGGGCGAAATCTTCGCCGCGCCCAGCGCGATGTAGAAATCATCGGCGCGGCGGTAGCCCATCTCGCGAATGACGTCGGCCAGGAGCGGCGAGCCGGTGATCTTCTGCGCCGGCAGGCCCGCCTTGCGGAGATGCTCTTGAAGCAGATCGCGGCCGGTGTGCTCTGAGTCCTCGCGGGATTCAGCTTTGAACCAGGCGCGGATCTTGTTGCGGGCGCGGTTGGTCTTGACCACCGACAACCAGTCGCGGCTTGGTCCACGGTCGCGTTTTGAAGTCAGGACTTCGACGATGTCGCCGGACGCCAGCTCGTAGTGCAGTGGCACGATCTTGCCGTTGACCTTGGCCCCGACGCAGCGGTGACCGACGTCCGTGTGGACATCGTACGCGAAGTCAAGCGGCGTTGCACCGGCGGTCAGCGACTTCACCTCGCCCTTGGGGGTGAAGACATAGACCTCGTCTTCGACGAGCTCCGAGCGCAGCGAATCAGTGAAGTCAGACGGGTCCTGGCCCTGCCAGTCCAGCAGCGTGCGCAGCCATTTGAGCTTCTCGTCGGTCGCCACCGTCTTGGCGTCCGTGTCGGCCGAGCCCTCCTTGTAGCGCCAGTGCGCCGCGACGCCGTATTCGGCCGTCTCGTGCATATCTCCGGTGCGGATCTGGATCTCCAGCGGGCGTCCCTCGGGCCCGATCACCGTGGTGTGCAGCGCCTGGTACATGTTGAACTTCGGCATCGCCACCATGTCCTTGAAGCGCCCAGGCAGCGGCTTCCAGATGGCATGGACCACCCCGACGGCGCCATAGCAGTCCTTGACGGAGTCGACGATCACGCGCATAGCCGTGAGGTCGTAGATCTCGTTGAACTCGCGGCCCTTCTTGGTCATCTTCGAGTAGATGGAGTAGAAGTGCTTGGCGCGGCCTGAGATCTCGGCTTGGATGCCAACAGCTTCGAGCTCGGACGTCAGGTAGCGGCCGGCTTCTTCGACGTAGCGCTCACGTTCGTGGCGCTGCTGGGAGACGAGTCCCTTGATCTCCTGATACTTGCGCGGGTGCAGCGTGGCGAAGGCGAGGTCTTCGAGTTCCCACTTGATCGCGTGGATGCCGAGGCGGTGGGCGAGCGGCGCGTAGATCTCGAGCGTCTCGCGCGCCTTTTCCAGCTGCTTTTGCTTCGGCATCGCACCGATCGTGCGCATGTTGTGCAGGCGATCGGCGAGCTTGATCAGGATGACCCGCACGTCGGTGGCCATCGCCACCATCATCTTGCGGTAGTTCTCGGCTTGCGCCTCGTCGCGCGACTGGAACGTGATTCCCGTGAGCTTGGTCACGCCGTCGACGAGCGTGGCGATCTCCTCGCCGAAAGCGGCCCGGACTTCTTCCAGCGAAGCCGTCGTGTCTTCGACGGTGTCGTGCAGCAGTGCGGCGCACAGCGTGGCGGTGTCAAGCCCGAGCCCGGCACAGATCTTCGCGACTCCCACGGGATGGGTGATGAAGTCTTCGCCCGACTTGCGGCGCTGATCGGCGTGGTGCTCGCAAGCGAACACGAACCCTTCGACCATCTGGTCGCGATCGACTTCGGCCGCCCCGTTGTCCTGGTGCTCTTCGACGATGGCGAAAAGGTCACAAAGCAGGGCACGCTCGTCGCCTGAGAGCTCGGCAGGAACGTCGGTGGGCGGTGCATGCGGCTCGACGATCACGTCGACGGGCGCGCGTCCTTCGTCTTCTATGACCGACACCATCTGCCCAGTGCCTCCGCGCCCAGGCGGGAGGGTGTCGGTCACGCGGCCATCGCCAGGGGCTGTTTGAGGCTCAGGCACTTTCGCCCCTCTTCGAGTCGTTCCGTGTACGCACGGAATGCCGCTGACCGCTCGAGCGCAGTTCGCTCAGGAGAGGGCAGGACACGCAGAATTGGCCCACGGCGGTCAAGCGACACCAACCCCAATTCGTGCAATACGCGGGCCAGCCGCCCCGCCAGAGCCGCTCCGCGCGGCTGACGACCGTCGCCGCGCAGCAACGACTCGCAGACAGGTGCGTCCAAGGCTTGAGTCGCTCGCAAGTTCCGGTACACGGACGCGAGCGGGCTGCGCAGATCGAATTCCCATTCCAGGATCCTCTGGGAAAAGGTTAGCTCGACCGGCCCCCAAGCCGGGTGAATCCACCCTTCTCCTGGCATCTGGGCGGCCAATCGCTGCAACCGCGGGTGACATGGAGGATCGATGAGCACCACATGGGCGTAATCGGCAGCCAGCAGCGGGGCGTCTTCGAGGTCGAACCACGAGACCAGTGCGAAGCCGCCGACCCGCTGGCCGAGACTCGCCGCACGGTGACCGGTATGAGCCGTCACCGCGAGTACCGAGGCGTCTGCGCACACCAGATCGGCGAGCAGGCCGGCGAGCCCGCGACCACGCCAGTCGCGGGACTCTCGGCTTCCGGCGAAGTCGAGATCGAACCACGGCTCTGTCCAGGGGCCGAGGTCGCGATCGACTTCGGCCAGCACACCGGAAGCGAAGTTGGGCGTCGCGCCGAGGATCTCGATCGGCTTGGGCTCCGGGACACGAGCATGACGCAGGACCAGGCGCGGCTCTTCCGTGCCGTTGTAGCGGTTGACTTCCAAACGCACGGCGGCCTCCACAGGCTCGCCCGCCGGGGCCGGGAGCTTCGACCCGCCGCCGAAACAGACTGCGCGCGAACGTGCTCCACCCGCCGTCAAGTGAAAGGCGACGTGGCGGCCGTCTGCCAGCGGGCGTGGATCGTCGAGCGAGGCTCCCGGCACGAGTAGCGAGACGCCCGGATTGCCTGCGCCAAAGGGCGCAAGTCGCTGCAGCTCTTCGGCGAGGTCGAGGTCCAGCGCGTCGCCGCTGACCACGGCGTCAATGCGCTCCACGGGCACGAAGTCCTCGGGCGACAGCACTTCGCCGGCATGAGCCACGAAATCCGCGCGGAACGCATCAACGCACTCGCGGTCGATCGTCAGGCCCGCGGCCGCGCGGTGACCTCCGTGTCGAAGAAGATGATTTGACGCGGCGTGCATGCCCGAAAGCAGGTCAAAAGCCGGGATCGACCTGCCCGAGCCGGTTCCCGTGGACCCGTCAAGCGCGATCAGCACGGCCGGGCGGTGGTAGCGCTCGACGATGCGTGAAGCGACGATGCCCACCACTCCGGGATGCCATCCTTCGGCTGCCAGCACCAGAGCCGGGGCGCCCTTCTGCTGACTCGCCTGGGCTTCGGCTTCAAAGAGGATGTGGCGCTCGACGTCACGCCGCTCGGCGTTGCAATCGTCGAGCTCGCACGCGATCGCTCGCGCGCGGTCGCCGTCTTCGCACAGCAGCAGTTCGAGGGCGGCGTCCGGGCGCCGTACCCGGCCGACGGCGTTGAGCCGAGGGGCGAGGCGAAATGCGACTTGGGTGGCGTCGATGCCACCGGGATCAACTTGCGCTACTTCCATCAGAGCCCGCAGTCCCGGCTTGCGCGTGGCCGCCAGGCAGCGGAGACCGGCGCGCACGAGCTTGCGGTTTTCGCCCGACAACGAAACGACGTCGGCCACCGTGGCTACCGCGACGAGATCCAGGTCTTCATCAGCGAGGTCGGCATCGAGCCCGGCCGCGACCAGCAGCGCTCCGGCGAGCTTGTAGGCGACTCCTGCGGCGCACAGATCCGGACACGGGTAGCCATTGAGCGCCGGGTGAACCAGTTCAGCCGCGGGCAGGATGCCATCGGCCCGCGGCGCGTGGTGATCGGTCACCACCACGTCGAGCCCGTGCGCTTGCGCCAACGCGATTTGTTCGACAGCCGTCACGCCGCAGTCGGTGGTGATGAGCAGATTGGTGCCGCGGGCCGCGAGTCGCTCGATCGTGGCGCTCGAAACGCCGTAGCCGTCTTCGGAGCGGCTCGGCAGATACCAGTCGACGTCAGCGCCCAGGGTTCTCAGCACGCGCACCAGGATCGCCGTCGAGCAGACGCCGTCGGCGTCGTAGTCGCCGTGAACGGTCATGCGTGAGCCGGCGTCTACGTGTCCCAGTATCCGACCGGCGGCCCTTTGCAGGCCGGGAAACTCCTCAAGCGAATGCCCTACGTCGGCCGCGAGAAAGGCACGCGCGGCGGCAACCTCGCCGAACCCGCGTCGCAGCAGGATCTGCGCCAGCGTGTTCGAGACGCCCAGCTCCGATGACAACCTGCAGGCGGCGGCGAAGTCGTACGTGGGCACGTCGAAGCGGACGGTGGCGGAGCTCACCCCGTCCAAGGTACGGCGGGGGGTCGACGGAAAAGGCGAGTCCTGAACGTCGCCGGATGCCGCCCGGCGTAGTGGCTCAAAGACTCAGCGCTGCGCTATGAGCCGGCGACTCAAGTAGCGGCGTGACCGCGCAGCTGGCGATCGCCGACGAACCACGTCGCAGCAATCCCCAGGACGGCGCCCGGCATTGCGATCAACGCCGTGAGGAGATTCGTGTCGTCGCGACCGGGAACCGAGAAGCCGTTGAGGAGCAGGCCGAAAAGGATCGCTCCGGCTATGGCCCCCAGGCAGGCGCCGACGATGCCGGCCCAGAACCGGTCCGGCAGAAAGATCGTGAAGTGCCAAACCGCCAGCCCGACCATCGTCCACACCAGCAGGGCCATCAGGCGTACCTCTCCTCGTGCGCGAGGCGATGGCTCATGCGTCGCTTCCCGGACGCCGACCGTCGCCGTCGGCGCGTCGCGCGCCACTGCGGCGCCCGTTG
>JADDQZ010000065.1:40557-71171 GCA_016781085.1 Actinomycetota bacterium | reverse complement strand
CCCGGTTGCGGTGCCGTCGTCGTTGCTCGGCGCGCGCTCCGCGGCTTCCTCGTTCATCTGGTGGGCCGATTCCCTTACCGCCGACTTGTCGGGCGGTCCCGCGTCCTGTCCGGTCGAGTACTCCGGCGGGTTCTCCTCGGGGTAGCCCGAGTCGGCTTCTCGCGTGGTTTCCATGCGCTACGTCTGCCCTCGGCCTGTTCGGGACAAACGGCGGTTCACAGTCCTGGCTTGCTCCTTTCGCTCGACACCGGATGCGACTGGCCTGTTTCGGCCTGCACCACGGATGGGCGCGCCAAGCAGACCCCGTCGCTGGTGATCGCACACAGCTAAGAATGCGAAGACCAAACGCAGGGGTAGTGTGCGCATGTGATCGAAGCGCTGGTGTTCGGGTTGATCGCGTCGAGCGCTCTGGTGGTCGGCGGCGTGATTGGCAGCCTCTGGCGGCCACCTGAATTGCTCACCGGCATCCTGCTCGCGTTCGCGAGCGGCGCCCTGATCTCGGCGCTGACGATCGAGCTGTTCGGCGAGGCGTTCGAGCTGGGCGGCCCCGTGTCGTCGGGACTAGGGTTGCTGGCGGGCGCGGCGAGTTTCGTGCTTGCCGACGGCGCTTTGGACCGCTACGTAGCCGGCCATCCGGGAGCTGAAGCTCGCGAAACAGCTGGCGCCGGCGCAAGCGGCGTCGGTTGGGCACTGCTTGCCGCCGTGACGCTCGACGGCGTGCCCGAAAACGTGGCACTGGGCGTTTCGCTGGTCGAAGGCGCGAGCTTGGCACTGCTCGTGGCGATTTTCGTCTCGAACTTGCCCGAAGCGCTCGTCGGGGCGGTGGCGATGCGCGGCGAAGGCCGCAGCGTGCGCTTCGTGGTTGTTGTCTGGACGGTGTGCGCGATCATCCTGGTCATCTCCGTGGTCGCCGGACGAGGTTTCGCCGAAGGACTCGGCGACCAGACGCTCGCGGTGGCACTGTCGTTTGCCGGCGGCGCTGTACTCGCGTCGCTGGCCGACACGTTGATGCCCGAAGCGTTCCAGCACGGACGCCCTTGGAACGCGTTCGCCACAGCCGCCGGCTTCTTCTTGAGCTTCGTACTTGCGGCGTAGCTCTGCGCTGTCGTCGCCATCGGCCAGTGAGGTCCGGCCTCATGTCGCTTTTTTGGATATCGATCACTTCACGCTCGTCAACGATCAGCACGGTCATGCCTAGACGGGCTGACCGCCGCACAAACGAGTGACACCGCGGATTCCGTCATGCAGCGGGTCGACACCGCCTTGTACGCCGCCCGGTTCGGTCCTTAACCCGGGGGGTAGCCACGTGGACACAGGTAAATCGACAACGGAAGGGAAGCCGATGGCTACCAAAGTAGAGAAGTCCATTGTCGTCGATGTTCCGGTGGAAACCGCATACAACCAATGGACCCAGTTCGAGGAGTTCCCTCACTTCATGGGCGGGATCTCCGAGATACAGCAGCTCGACGACCGCAGGCTGCACTGGATCGCGGAGATCGCGGGCGTCAAGCGCGAGTGGGACGCCGAAATCCTCGAGCAAGTGCCCAACCAGAAGGTTGCCTGGGCGGCGACGGGCGGCGCCACGAACGCCGGCGTGGTCTACTTCTCCCCAGCCGGGGCCGGACAGACGAACGTGCGTCTAGAGCTCGAATATGAGCCCGAAGGGCTCATCGAGAAGGTCGGCGACAAGGTTGGCGTCGTAGAACGCCGCGTGCAAGCTGATCTGGAGAAGTTCAAGTCCTTCATCGAAGACGCCGGCTACGCCAGCGGCGCGTGGCGCGGCACAGTTACTGGTTCGGTCGGGACTCCCGGAGTCGAGCACGCCGAAGCCTCGCGCGGAGACAGCGGCAAGGCGGGCCTTTCCGGTAAGGCAGTTGCCGCGGGAGTGGCGGGCGCCGCCGCAGCAGCAGCCGGCGTCGCGGCCGCCAAGGCTAAGTCCGGCGACACGGAGACCGTGCCGGTCGAGCAGGACGTGGAGACCGACGTCACCCCGGTCGAGCCGGTGACGGACACGGTCGTAGTCGAAGAGGACATCAACACTGACCGCGGGGTTTAGTACCCAAGTCCTTCCGGGTGCCGCCGGCAGTGGATCCTCCGGCGGCACCCGGTCGCGTCTCTCTGTCAGCAAGCTCGGACGAGTCCGATTGGCCAGCGGGCTTCCCACCGGACCCCTGGAGATAGGCCTTTGATGCGACGCGAGACAAAGCGCGTGTCCTCCCAGAAGAAGCCGCGCGCGGAACCGTCGGCGGATTCGATGTCTCCGCAAGCATCGGAGACGACGAAGGCATTGCCGCTGAAGAGGCTTTTGCGTCGCCCGGGTTCGTACCCGCGTCATGCACCACGGTCGCGAACTGCTTGAAGTGGCTCGAAGTGACACCGGCCTTCGCCACCGAATAATCGATGACCACGTTCCGTGAAGCAGCGGAGGCGCCCGGCGCCAAACCGCCGACGCACGCCGCAATGATCGCAGCACTCAGACAGGCAAGAATGGATCGCCTCATGAAGGCCGGATTCTCGCCGGCTGGATAGCTGCGTGGCTGCCGGCCCCACTCCGCTGGCCGGCGGGCTGCCGGTGGACCTCGCTCGCGGAAGCGACAGCACGGCCTATTCAGCGCCAGCGCGCGTTTACGTCGAGGTCGCCGATCGAGAGGCCGCCGCTCAACAAATCCGTTCCGAGCGCGTCGTTGATCGGGATGACAGCCTCGTCGCTCAATCGCGCTCCGCTGCCGCGCAATACGACCGAATCGTGGTCATCGCTCAACTCCGGCGTCTCGAACTCAGTGGACAGCAGCGAAACGCGCTCTCCGGCGACTTGCGCCGTGACCGCACCCTTGCCGACGTCAAGTCTCACGTCCGTGACGTCTACGTTCGCGCCCCCGGCACTCAGTCGGATGCCGCCGTCGTGGCGCAGACGGCCGGCCAGCGGATCGGTGCCCAGCTCCCCGCCCGTAATGGGAATCTCGATGCCAGCGTCGCCTTCGCGGGCCGGCTGCAGCGGCTGGATCTCCACGCCCGCGGCGGCCAGGACCGGCTTGAGCGCCGAGCTGAGGTCAAGCGTCGTCGTGCCTCCCGCTATCTCAGTTGGCGTATCGCGCGCCTGGACCGTGGCCGTCGGCGTGGGCTGGCCGCTCTGTCCCGAAGGTGGCGTGGCGGCCTCATCATCGCCGCCGCAACCCGCCAGGGCGAGCGCGACGCTGATTACGACGACGCGCGCCGCGTTTATTGTCCTTGCTGCAATCGGCATGTACGTGGTTTCCCCCGCAAAGACGCCGCCCACGCCTCGCCCGCTTTAGGGTCTGAGCTTTCCGGCAGCCTCGAGAGGGAAGGGCGGGCATGGCAGGTGAGACAGCAGCAGTGGAGGCCACGGCGAGATTCCGAGCCGCAGTACAAGCCGGTGACCTGACCGCATTCGCCCAGACACTGGCGCCGGACGTGGTGCTCCGCTCGCCGGTCAGCCGCAAAGCGAGGTTCGAGGGACGCGACGAGGTGAGCGCCCTCGTGGCGGTCGTCTTCGACGTCATCACGGAAATCGAATATTTCGAAGACGTCGGTTCGGAGCGCACCCGCGCCCTCTTCTACCGCGCCCGCGTCGGTTCGGAGGTCATCGAAGAAGCAACATTGCTCCGGCTCGACGCCAATATGAAGGTGACGGAGATAACGCTGTTCATCAGGCCACTACCCGGCCTGACGGCCTTGACCGCCGCGCTGGGGCCGCGGCTGGCGAGGCGAGGCGGACGTGCGCGGGCGGCTCTGGCGACGGCACTTACGGCGCCACTGGCCGCTCTCACGCGGGCCGGCGACGCTGTCGCTGTCCGTCTCATCCAACCGGCGTCCGCGGACCGGGGCGTTTCGCTGGACTGACGACCGGTGAGACTCTCGTGACCGCGTCCGTCGCCCCACGCGAGCAGCCTCGCGCAGCGACCCGCGTTCAGACCTGACTCGAGGAGGAGTGATGGACGAAGAACAGCAGCGCCGGTTCCGCGAAGCGGTCGATCGAAAGTCCGAAGAGGCTCTGGAGGCTTCCAAGCATCCAGGCCAGAACCCGCGGACCGGGCCGTCCGTGACTCTTGATGCGTCCGGGGAGATGCAGCCCGGGATTCAAACCAACGATCGCGGTTCTCAGGACACTTTCTCGGTTCGCGACAAGAACTCCGGCAAAGGCAAGAAGACCGCCGACAAGTGGAATCAGTGACGGCGCCATGATCGCTGCGGCGTTCATGGCTGACCGCTGCGGCGGTTAGCGCCTGACCGCCGCAGCGTTGGCATCACCCGTTGGCAGTTAGCGAGCCGTCCGATCCGGGCGGCTCGGCTGTTTCCGTAGCCCTAGCCGACTGGCATCGCTCCGTCGATCTTCAAGATCGACGGCTCGGAGTCAGTTCGACTTGAGCGCGTCGATCACGAAGATCAACGTCTCATTGGGACCGATCGCTCCGCCGGCCCCTTGCTCGCCGTAACCGAGGTCTGGAGGGATGATCAACAGCCGCCGGCCACCTTCCCGCATGCCGAGCACGCCCTGGTTCCAGCCTGAGATGACTTGACCGCCGATGGCGAAGTTGAACGGCTCGCCCCCCCGGTCCCAGGAGGCGTCGAACTTCTCGCCGGTCGACAACGCGACGCCGGTGTACTGCACGCTGACTTCGTCCCCGCCCGCGATGCGGCGGCCGTCGCCCTTGACCAGGTCACGCGACACGAGCTCGTCGGGCGGCTCGGCGCCTCCCGGCACCTTGATGATCGGCTCTTGGGAGAGGTCCTTGGCGTTTCGTATCTCGATTCCGGCGACTTCGGACGCGTCGCCGGAAGCGGCTTCCGACGTTGCCGCCGGAGTAGGTGTGCTCGCGGACTCTTCGGGAGTCGACTCGGCTTGAGTCGGTGCTTCCGAGCCGCCGCACCCGGCGGCGAAAGCGAGGAGCAAGCAGGCAAAGAGGGCGGCGAAGGAGCGGCGCATTCCTCCAGACTAGGAGAACCTGGCGGCTGAACGCCCAGCGACCTAGAGGCGGCGTGCGTCACCGGCGGCTGGAGCGGGAAGACAAGTGGCATGAGCTCCACCCCTCTTGCCGGCGCTGACTCCACCGATTCCAGCCGTGGCGCCGTGCGCGCGGTTTGGAACGGCACCGTGCTGGCCGAAAGCGACCAGACCGTAGTCGTCGAAGGCAATCACTACTTCCCGCCAGAAAGCGTGGCCGCGGAGTTTCTTCAGCCCAGCGCGCACACCTCAGTCTGCCCGTGGAAGGGCACGGCCTCCTACAAGACGTTGGACGTCGACGGCAAGCGCAACGAGAACGCCGTCTGGTTCTACCCCGACCCTTCGTCTGCCGCGGCCGAGATCAAAGATCACTTCGCGTTCTGGAAGGGTGTGACGGTCCAAGAGGACTGAGAGCGGGACCAAGACTGCGGAACAGGGGGCGCGGACGCCTACAAATCGGGCGGTGGCGGAGCGCTCATGATTTCCACGCGGTGCCCGCCCGGCGCACGCACGTAGACGCGCTCGCAGTCCCACAACCGCATCGCCGGCCGGGTCTCATAGCCAGCGTCATGCAGGTCCTGGAGGGTCTGTCTCCAGTCCTCGACGACGAACGCGGCGTGCGCTCGCGGCGGAACGACAGGGTTCTCGTCGAGCAGCAGATGAACGTGAGAGCCGCCGCGGCGCATCCATACCGCGCGGTCGCGCAACGGCTCCGGCGTATCGAACAACTCGTAGCCGAGCAGCGCCCAGAAAGCCACATGGGCGTCGACTTGCTGCGAAAGCACTTCGAACGTCACGTGCTGGAGCATCGTCGCCAGCATAAAGACCGGTGACCGGCGTACTGTCCAAGCATGAGCTGGCCACTCAGCGAGCAGGAATTCCAGGCGGCGCTGCAGATGAAGGCCCCGCAGCAGTTTCAGTACTTCGTCGAGCGGTGCGTGGAAAGCGAGACCGTGTGGGGATTGTCGGTCGACGGCGGCGATTGGGGCATGACCCACGACCCCAACGGCCTTGAGCTCTTCGCGGTCTGGCCGCACGAGCGCTTCGCCGCGGCGTGCCGCCATCTGCACTGGTCGCACCGGACGCCGACGCCGCTCAGACTCGACGATTTCCTCGACTTGGTAATTCCCAAGCTGATCGCCGACGTGGTGGGAGTCGCGGTCTTTCCGCTCCCCCATCTCCGCTGCACCGCGGTCGATGCTCGCCAGTTACGCGGAGCGTTTGACGCGGAGCTGTGGAGGGCGCAAGGCCACTAGCGGCAATCGCGATCAACGCCAGCTGCCGTTCTGCAGGACCGCGACCAAGTCCGACACCGCTGCCGGCGCGGCGGCTTCGGGAACGTTGGCGTAGCCGAGGACGAGCGCTGGCGCGGCATCGTGTCTTGCACCGTGCTCCTTGAGACCTTCCGCGCTTATCCCGGCTCGCCGCAGCGCCGCTACGAGCGCCCGCTCATCGCCGTATTCCAGGTGCGCGACAATGTGCAGGCCGGCCGCGATTCCCTCCACGCGCGCTTCGGGGAGCTGCTCGCCGAGCGCCGCCACGAACGCATCGCGGCGGCGGCGGTAGCGCAACCGTGTGCGGCGCAGGTGGCGGTCCAGTCCCCCTCGTTGAATGAAGTCGGCCAGAACGAGCTGCTCGATGACGGGCGTTCCTCTGTCTGCTCTGCTCTTGGCCTGCGCAACGACTGGCGCAAGGCGCTCGGGTAGCACCGCCCACGCGATTCGCAGGCCCGGAGCCAGCGTCTTGGCGGCTGTGCCGATGTAAGCGACGGCGTCGGGTGCCAACCCCTGCAAGGCACCGATCGGCTCGCGGTCGTAGCGGAACTCCGAGTCGTAGTCGTCTTCGATGATCAGCGCGGCGTGCTCCCGCGCCCAAGCCACCAGGACGCCCCGGCGCTCAGGCGCGAGTGCGACACCCGTCGGGAACTGGTGGGCGGGCGTGACGCAGATGGCGTCCGCTTGAACGTTCGAATGATCGAGCCCTTGAGCGTCGACCGGGGCGGCGATCGGCTCCAAACCGGCGTCGAGGGCAGCGTCGCGCTGGAGCCTCCAGCCCGGTGACTCGTGCGCCACCCGGCGCGCTCCCTGTGCGGCCAGGACCCGGCAGATCAGCGACAGCGCTTGGCGTGAGCCCGACGTGATGACGATGCGGTCGGGATGAGTCAGAACGCCCCGCACCCTGCCGAGGTAGTCGGCGAGCGCTGTTCGCAGCTCCATTGTCCCGCGAGGATCGCCGTAGCCGAGCGCGGCATCGGGCATGGCGCGCAGTACGCGGTTGGTCGCGGTCACCCACTCGCTGCGGGGAAACGCCGAGAGGTCGGGTGAGCTAGGAGCGAGATCCCAGCGAATGGGAGCCGTAGGCCAACTCGATCGCGGGTGCGCAATCGACTCTTCGGGCGAGTCCGGGAGCTTGGCGATGCGAGTCCGGTCACCGCGACGCACGACGAGAAAGCCCTCGGCCGCGAGCTGGTCGTAGGCGGCCACCACCACCCCGCGTGAGATTCCCAATTGGGCAGCCAACGAGCGCGACGGCGGCAGAGCGACACCGGACCGGAGAGCTCCGCTGCGGATCGCGCCGAGCAGCTGGCGCTCGAGCTGCTCTCGCAGCGCCGGCGCTCCCGGGGTGCGATCGATCGAGACTTGCAGATCCATTGGTCCTACATAGAAGTACCGGATTGGCCCTGGCCGAGAGTCCACCCTCGGCTTAGCGTTCCGGCCATGAATTCACCCGTTACTCCTTCGGCCCCGTCCGTCGCCCCGTCTGAACGCTCGCGCATCCGCCGCGCTCCGAAGCGCGCCAGCTACGACACCGACACGATTCACTCGATCCTCGACGCCGCTTTGGTGTGCCACGTGGCATTCGTCGATGACGGTCAGCCGTTCTGCATTCCCACGCTGCACGCGCGCGTGGGTACGGAGGTGTTTGTCCACGGCGCAACGTCGAGTCGCATGATCAAGACCTTGTCGGCCGGCGCGTCGGCTTGTCTTACGGTCACGATGCTCGACGGCCTCGTGCTCGCGCGCTCAGCGTTTCATCACTCGATGAACTACCGCAGCGTCGCCCTCCTGGGAGCGTTTCGGTTGATCGCGGACGAACACTCGAAGCTCGATGCCCTGCGCGCCTTCACCGAGCAACTCGTTCCCGGGCGCTGGGCTGACGTCCGCGCTCCCAGCGCCAAAGAGCTCAAAGCCACGACGGTGCTCGCTCTGTCTCTGGATGAGGCGTCGGCCAAGGTCCGGACAGGCCCGCCGGTAGACGACGAACCTGATTACGAGCGCCCAACTTGGGCCGGAGTCGTCCCGCTCACTTTGGAGCGGGGCACGCCACAACCTGACGCGCGCTTGCCATCAAACGTCGCCCTCCCGCCCTACCTTGCGGCGCGCGCCAACGAAATCTCCGTAACCACCGAAGCCGCCAGGTCGGTGAGCAAGCCGACCTGGTGCGATGTCCAGTGACGCGGCCGCGAGTCGATCGCACAGAGCGTCCCAAGAGCGTGACCGTCAGAATCGATCAGCGGGACGCCGGCGTACGCAGCAACACCGAGATCCCGAATGGCGAGGTTGTCACGCAGGACCTCGTGCTCGCGGGCGTCGTCGATCAGCAGCGGTTCGCGACGGGCGACGACGTGCTGGCAGAAGGAGTGACTGAGCGGGGTCTCGCGTTGCGAGGCCCAGGGCTCCGGCAGCCCGAGGCAGCTTTTGAAGAACTGCCTGTCCGCATCCACGAGCGATATCAGGGCGACGGGCGCGTTGAGGACCTCAGCCGCGAGCCGAGCGTGCCGGTCAAAAGAAGGGGTTGCGTCGGAATCGAGAAGTCCGGTCGCTTGTAGCGCCTTCAGGCGCTCGGGATCGCGGGTCGCCACCAGCGCGGCCTGCAGCGCGTCGCGCTGCTGTGCGCCGGAGCGCCCCTCGTGTGAGCGCACCCCGTCTGACTCGCAGCCTGTGCTGCGGCTGATAGCCCGGTCGAAGTCGCCATCTCCCCGTTGCCCCATCGCGTAAGCGACCCGCATGATCGTGGCATCGCGGATGAATTGCGCGGCGCTCACTCCTTCGCGATGCGCTTCTCGCTCGAGCAGCTTCCAGAGCTCGTCGCCGAATCGCACGGTGGTGGCGCGCATGGGCATGCGGCTCAGTGTACGGGCCTATAGGCGCCGTGCGCGATAGCGCTTGCGGTATCGCCTGCCGTCTGAAGAACCTTCACCAAAGCTTTACCGGAGTGCCGATAGCTTTTCCGATATCGAGGGTATTAGTGCAGCACACCCGCCGTGCCGGAAAGAGACTGCGATGAGACGAGAAAGCACCACTCAGGAGCGGATGAACATATACGCCGACGCGGTGGCGATAGTCGAAAGCGACTTCGCTTCCGATCTCGCTCTCGACGACGTAGCCCGGCGCATCGCTTCTTCGCGGCGACAGGTCCAGCGCGTGTTCGCCGAGATCGGCGGCACCACATTCCGCGCCTACCTCACCGAAGTGCGCATGCGGCGTGCCGCAGAGCTCCTGGGCACCAGCGGCCTGACGGTGCGGGAAGTCGCCGATTCGGTCGGCTACCGGCAATCGGCGCAATTTGCCAAGGCTTTTCGGCGGATCCAGAGCGTCGCTCCGTCTGAGTATCGGCACGGCGCCGGTAGAGAACACGCCATGGCCGCCTGAATCCCGGTCGGCCGGGTTCGGGCTGGCTCTTTTTCGCCCGTCGAGCCAATAGTCTGCCGCCGACCATGCCGAACTCCCGCGTAGCGATCCTCTTCGACATCGACGGCACGTTGGTCAGCACTGGCGGGGCCGGCGCGACGTCGTGGCGCCTGGCGTTCGACGAGCTCTACGGCATCCCCGCCGACATCAAGGAGTTCACCGACACCGGGATGACGGACCCAGAAGTGGGACGCAAGACCTTTGCAGCCGTCTTGCACCGATCCCCCGAGCCGCAGGAGTTCGCCAAGCTACTCGAACGGCGGCTGCACCATCTGCGCCACGCGGTCGAAGAGTCCGACGGCTACAAGGTTCTCCCAGGCGCCGTGGAGCTCTTGGATCAGCTGCTCGACGAGGGATACCTGCTGGGGCTGGTCACGGGCAATCTCGAGGCGGCCGCTCACATAAAGCTCCACCGCGCGCACTTGAACCGCTTCTTCTCGTTCGGCGGGTACGGCTCCGATTCGAGCGACCGCGGCGAGCTGACGCGGGTCGCGCTGCAACGCGCGGGTTTGGTGTTCGGCGCCCTTGTTGCTCCAGAGCAGGCGCTCGTGGTCGGCGACACCCCGAACGACGTCCGTGGCGCGCACGCCGCCGGCATAGAGTGCGTCGGCGTAGGAAGTCATCGCTACACCATTGACGAGCTGCGCGAAGCCGGAGCCGACTACCCCATCACTTCACTTACCGAGGGCTTGCCGCCGCTTAAGTAGGCCGCAGGATTCCCGAGGCGCCGTGGGTACTTCGTCGCCGGCGCTTCACTGCGCTTCGTCGAAGCGCCGCAGGAAGGCGATTACTTCCCGCTCGTAGCGCTGACGTGCATAGTTCCAGCCTTCGACATGACCCGCTCGCGGCACGCGCACCAGCTCGACGAGGTCCGGCCGCGCCCGCGCCAGCTCTTCGCTGATGGCAATGGGAACCGTCTTGTCCGCCGTTCCGTGGACCACGAGCGCCGGCGTGCGCAGCTCCTTTGAGCGGCGCACGTAATCGGTCGCGGCCCAATCGATCCCATAACGCCGGGCGGCGAGCGCCTTTGCGGCCGAAGCCAGCGGCGCGGGAATCGCAGTGCCCAGCACTGGCAACTGGCGCTCCTTGGCTTCGTAGTCAACCACGGCCTCGAAGTCCAGAGCGGGCGAGTCCAGCACGACACCAGGAACGCGTTCGGCGAGCTTTGACTCGTACAAGAAACTCGTGACGACCGCTGCGCCCATGCTGACGCCGATCAAGGCAACGCGACGGGCGCCGTGGTCGAGCGCGTAGCGCACGGAACCCTCCACATCGCGCCACTCCGTTTGCCCCCATTGGCGCAGCTTGTCTTGGGTCTGCGGCGCTCCTGGGTCGTTTCGGTAGGAGAGCAAAAGAGCGGGATAGCCCTCTCTTGTCACTCTGCTGGCCAAACGCAGATGTTCGGTCCGGGGCGCGTTGTAGCCATGGACGAAGACGACCCAGGTGCGGCGCCGACCCCTTTTCAGCCACGCCGGCGTTGGGCCGAGGTCGGTCTTGTACGAGATGGTGTCGTACTCGCCGCCGAAGATGTAGGCGGGCGACGGGTAAGCCCCCAGCTCGACCGCCACGCGCTCACCCGGCCGGGGCCGAGACCCCGTCAAGTGCCGGTAGGCGCGGATGACGCTCCCGTCGCCCTGCTTCTCGATACGTCCCAGCTGCCCGTAGCCGTCGCGCTGGCGCAGGCCCCAGATACCTTCGGCCGCCAGTCCCCTCACTTCCGGTAGATGCGCAAGCGTGACACTGCCAGATCCGGCCTTCAGGACTTCGACGCGGTATTCCGGCCCTGCCGGCGCCTTGGCCGCAAGTGCTCCGGCGCGAATCTGGCCGGAATAAAACCACGCGGCGCCGCCCAGGAGTACGACAAGTACCGCGGCTCCGGCAATCGCGAGAGCAGCCAACCGGCGTGCACGTTTGCGCTTCGCTGACCCGCCCGGGCGTGGACCCGCGTGGTCAGGCCTCAAGCGACTCCGCCGTCTCGAGCCACGACGCTTCCAGTCGCTCCCGCTCCTCGCTCAGCGTCTGCAGTTGCGCGTCAAGGGCGCGCAACTGCTCGTGGTCGGTGGCGCTGGCCGCCATCTCGTCGTGCAGCGCCGCTTCCTTTTCGCCGAGCTTGTCCAGGGCGCGCTCGAGCTTCTGGATCTCTTTGCGTGCGGCGCGGATCGCCGCCCCCGCCGGGGCGCGCTTGGCGACCGAAGCGCCGGTGGCCTCGTTGGCAGGCGAACTTACGCGTCCTGCAGCGGAGATCTTGTCGCTGCTGGGAGGAGACGTCGCGCCGCTCATGGGCGAAGCCACGCCTCTCGAAGCCGGGCTCGTGCCGTTGGCAGCCGCCGGCGGCCCCTGAGAGGACTGCCGGCGCAACTCCAGGTACTGCTCGATGCCGCCGGGGAGATGCCGAATCCCGCCGTCGCCCATCAGCGCATAGACGTTGTCGCAGACGCGCTCGACGAAGTAGCGGTCGTGACTGACGACCACCAGCGTCCCCGGCCAAGCGTCGAGTAAGTCCTCGAGCGCTGCGAGCGTGTCCGTGTCGAGGTCGTTGGTCGGCTCGTCGAGCAGCAGCACGTTGGGTTCTCCCATCAGCAAGCGCATCAACTGAAGGCGGCGTCGCTCGCCGCCGGACAAGTCGCGCACCAGCGTGCGCGCGCGGTCGCCGCGAAAGCCGAAGCGCTCGCACAATGTTCCCGCCGTCAGCTCACGGCCATCCCCGAGCTTGGCGTTGCCCCGGACTTCTTCCAGCGACTCGAGCACACGCAAGTGGCCCGGCAGCTCCACGGCGTTCTGCGACAGATGGGCGAGCCTGACCGTCGCCCCGCGCTTGACTTCGCCCGTTGCCGGATCGAGCTCTCCGCCGATCAACTTGAGCAGCGTCGATTTGCCCGACCCGTTCACCCCGACGACCGCGACGCGGTCACCCGGACCGAGCCGCCACGTCGCCTTCTCGAGGAGTTGGTTGCCGTCGAAGCCAACGGATACGCCTTCGGCGTCGACCACACGATCACCGAGCCGGGCCGACGCGAAGCGCAGCAGCTCGGCGCGGTCGCGGATCTCCGGCTCGTCGGCGATCAGGGCGTTGGCCGCTTCGATGCGGAACTTCGGCTTGGCCGTGCGCGCCGGAGGCCCGCGCCGCAGCCACGCGAGCTCCTTGCGCAAAAGCTGCTGGCGGCGCGCATCGCGCGCTGCCTCCTGGCGAGCCCTCTCCGCGCGGGCAAGGATGTAGGCGGCGTAGCCTCCCTCGTACTGGTGGACCGCCTTATCCGCGACTTCCCAGGTCGCAGTGCAGACGGCGTCGAGGAACCAGCGATCGTGCGTCACCACGACGAGCGCGCGC
Source organism: Actinomycetota bacterium (assembly GCA_016781085.1). Lineage (GTDB taxonomy): Bacteria > Actinomycetota > Thermoleophilia > Solirubrobacterales > Solirubrobacteraceae > LC5-1. Next base: position 58,189 of record JADDQZ010000065.1, on the reverse strand, counting down.
CTGCGCGCGGCCAAGTGACCGGCCAGCCATTGCACTCCTTCGACGTCGAGGTGGTTGGTCGGCTCGTCGAGCAGGAGCAGGTCCGGGTTGTCGAGGAGCCCGCGGGCGAGGGCTATCCGCCGGCGCTCACCGCCGGACAGCGCCCCTATCGGCGTCTCGATTCCGTATTCGAAACGCGTCAGCTCGACGCCCCCGAGCAGCCCGCCGAGCACTTCGCGGAACGTGCCGTCGGAAGCCCACTCGTGCTGGGCGCGACTCCCCACCAGCTCTTCGCGAATCGTCTTGTCGTCGCGGAGCTCGTCGCTTTGCGCCAGCAGAGCGAGGTTCAAGCCTCCGACATGCGTGACGGCACCCGAGTCCGCCGTCTCGACGCCGGCGATCAAGCGCAGAAGGGTTGACTTGCCGTCACCGTTGCGCCCGACTATGCCAATCCGGTCGCCATCGGCCACGCCGAGGGTTACGTCTTCGAGCACGGTCCGGCTGGCGTAGCCCTTTCCGACGTCCTTGAAGTTGACGAGATTGCGCCCAGCCGCCATCTAGCCGAGCCGCTCCCGCGGCGCGAAACAGCGCAATCGTTCCGGCGGCACCTCGCCCGGCGCGCGACGACGTGCCCGCAAGTCAGCCAACGCGGCGCCGAGCAGGTGCCAGGACCCGCACTGAAACGTGGGCTGGCCGTGACGGCTCAGACAGCGACAAGAAGTCCCGAGCCGGACCTTCCTGCTCGCAGAACGGACAGTGCAGCGTATCCGCCGGTGACAGTCGCGGGCCGGGTGCGACTGGCGCGTCGCAGCGCGTGCAGGCGAGCGTGCCCGTGGCCAGGCGCCACGAACCCGATAACCGCCGATCCTCGGTCTGCCGGGTGACGCGCGTACCGTCCGCCGAGATGGGATTGCCGCCGTCCATGCCACGGTGAAGCGCCATGCCGTTCAGTCTATGCCGACTAATCCGTAGTCTTGCGTTCCTGACCCTGGTCTTGTCGATACAGGGATGTGCCGAGACCAAGGAGAACCGCTCCATGCCCGCGTCGATGGCGGCGCTCGGGGATTCGATCACCCGCGCGTACGGCGCGTGCGAGCCCTGGCGCGATTGTCCGGACGCATCGTGGGCGACCGGCACAGCCGGTGGTCTGCGTAGCGTCCGGGAGCGATTGCAGGCGCGCGATTCCAAGGGGCCGGTCACAGCGCACAACTTCGCCGTCAGCGGAGCAACCGTCCAGGGCTTGGAAGCGCAAGCCAGGCAGGCGGTCGCTGCGAGGGTTGACTACGTCACGATTCTCATCGGGGGCAACGACGCCTGCGCCTACAGCGAGCAGGCGATGACTCCGGTTGACACCTTCCGCGCCGCCTTCAACCGCTCACTCGACGTCCTGGCCAAGGGCACGCCCGACGCGGAAGTGCTCGTCGTCTCGATCCCGGACGTGGGCAGATTGTGGGAGGTCGGTCATGACGTTCCCGCCGTGCGGGCGACGTGGGCCGAGCTCCGGATCTGCCAGTCGATGCTGGCGAACTTCGGATCCACCGCCACTGAAGACAAGCAACGACGCAAGCGCGTGCGCCAGCGGGTGATCGCTTACAACGAGGCGATGCGAGCTGAATGCCGGCGCCATTCTCGCTGCCGCTGGGACGGCGGCGCTATCTTCGAACACCGCTTCGAGCTGGAGGGCGTCAGCCCCCACGACTACTGGCATCCGAGCCCGGCCGGGCAGCGGCTGATTGCCGAAGTGGCGTGGTCGGCGTTCTTCGCGCGATGACCGACGAAGCTTTCGGCGTAGCGCCTGCCAACGCCCACACAGCAGGTGACGATCCCAGCGCGGCTTCAGCAGGCGTCCTCCACGCCGCAGCTTTCGCCCGAGCCTGCCACCGGCGTGGCCGGCCGCTCCTCCCAACCCTGCCGCAGCAGCTCGCCGAGCACTTCCGCAGGCTGGGCGCCCGACACGCCAAGCCGGCGGTCGACGAGAAAGAACGGCACTCCTCTGATTCCCGAGCCGGCCGCCGTCTGCTCGTCTTCGCGCACCTCGTCGGCGTAGCGATCGGTCGAGAAGAGGTCATCGACGCTGCCCGCGGGCAGCCCGACCTCACCCGCCAGCCGCTTCAGAAGGCTCGTATCGCTGATCAGCTCACCTTCGGTGAAGTACGCACGGAGCAAGCGCTCCTTCATCGCGTCCTGAAGGTTATGTGCCCCGGCGAGATGAAGCAGGCGGTGAGCCTCGAATGAGTTGCCGCTGCGCGCCTGGTCGAAGCGAAAGTCGAGCCCCTCGCCTGCGCCGACGTCGGTGAGCTGCTGCTGCATCGCGCGCGCCTGCTCGATGCTGCGCCCGTACTTGCGCGCCAGATGCGCCGCGAGCTCGCCTTGGAGCTCGCCGGGCGCCTCAGGGTCAAGCTCGAAGCTACGCCAGCGCACTTGCACCTCGTCACGATGCTCGAAACCCGCGAGCGCCTCCTCGAACCTGCGCTTGCCGACGTAACACCACGGGCAGACGACGTCAGACCAGATCTCAACCTGCACGCCGCGTCCTAGGAGCCGGTCGCGACAGGCTCGCTGATCGTGGCGGGATCACCCGCTACGTCAATCGAACCTTCCGCAGGCGCTGGGCCCGGCTTGAGGACCTTTTCCGACGTCGCCAGATACGAGCCGGCGACCGCCGCTCCCAGCGACAGAGCTGCCCACTTGGGGCCGTACATATCGGGGAAGCGCTGGTAGTCGACCGATAGCCGACCCGGGCCGGCGTCAGCCACAGCGGTGACGGCGGCGATCACGCAAGCGCAGAATTCGTAGCCGCCGTTTGTCACCCACGGCCCGTTCTTGATGTGGGCCTTGCGGATCGCGGTGACCATCGTCGCGGAAATGAGCGTGTTGGCGAGCGGCGTGAGCGCACCCAGCGTCAGCAATGCCCCGCCTGCCGCTTCGGCAGCCCCGGCAGCGCGCGCGTGAACCTTCCCCGGCCGCAGTCCGAGGGATTCGAAATAACCGGCGGTGCCTTCGACCCCGTAACCGCCGAACCAGCCGAACAGCTTCTGCGTGCCGTGGCCGACGAAGAGAGGACCGACCACTCCGCGGATGAGCGTAGAACCAAGCGTCACGAGACAACTCCTAAGGCCGGAGAACTGTTTCTGAGTGCTCTCCGACGGGCGCCTGCCACAAACCCCCAGGCGTCCGCGTCCCGGCGATTGGCTTGGCCGCTGCTAGAGCTGAACGGATGCAGGCGGTCATCTTCTGCGGAATCCAGGCGAGCGGCAAGACCACCTTTTATGCCGAGCGGCTACTGAAGACGCACGTCCGCATCGGAATGGACCTGATGCGAACACGCCACCGCGAGCGCCGCTTCCTCGAGACCTGCCTTCAAACCGGGCAGCGGTTCGTGGTTGACAACACCAACCCCACCGCGGCCGATCGGCGGCCGTACTTACAAGCGGCGCGAGCTGCCCGCTACGAAGTGGTGTCGTACTTCTTCGAGACCTCGCCGGGAGCGGCACTCGCGCGCAACGAGCAGCGAAGTGCCGCCGAGGTCATTCCAGTGGCCGGCGTGCTCGGCACCTTCAAGCTACTTGAACCGCCGGATCACGCCGAAGGCTACGACGCGATTTACTCCGTGCGCATCGCAGAGGGCGGCGGGTTCGTCGTGTCTTTGGTATGGCCAAGCATCCTGTTCAGGGAGTGATCGGCTGTCGTCTGCGCACTTGAATGCAGGTCCGCCTCGGCCCGCGGACGGCTCGCGACCAGCTCGGGTCGCCCTGCCCCCTTAAGGAGTCCTGCCCGCGAAGCGGGCAGACCCCAGGGCGCCGGCGATCACGCGCGCTGACCGCGGATAGTGGCGCAACCGAAATGGGCCGGACGGCAGCGCTCCCTGGTTGTACTGGAGCATCTTCACGCGCGGGTGGGTGTTAATCCAGCCGAACAGCCGCCGAGCGAAATCGGGGTTGTCGGAGCCCCACATCGCCCACTCGGCGAAAGCGAACGGCTTGCGTTGCTTGACGGCGAAGCGCTGGTAGTAGGGCTCCAGATGATGAAAGTTCGGAAAGCGCGAGTAGAAGCTCGTTCCCACCCAGTCGACGTAGCGCCGGCCGGGCCAATAGACCTGCGGCGCGAGCGCGGAGATCATCGGCGAGCCGCCGGTCATCGGCGCCCACATGAAGGCAACGGGCGCCCGCGGCAGGGAGGTTTCGCCGGTGCGGACCGGCGCGAGGCGCATCCGCCGCAGGCGGGCGTTCAGGGTGGCGACGTCACCCCCGCGCACGATCAGGTGGCTGCGCCTCCAGGCCTGCTTGAAGCGGACCGCGGAGAAGTCGGCGCTGCGGCGCCTGCCGTTGCAGTCGTATGCCGCGTAAGCGTTGTTGCAGTTGTTCATCTCGCCCATGAACCGGATGTACACAGGCCGCCCGTGCTCGGCGATGCGGCGGTTGAGTTCGAGCAGATAGGAGTCCCCGCCCCCGCGCGCGATCTGCCCGGGAGAGATCACACCCGGACTCCCTTGGCCTTCGGACGTGCTGACGTGAAGCATCACCCGCGCTTGGGCTGAGCGCGCGCGCGCGAAAGCATGCTCGTAGAAGGCACCCCAGCGGACGAAGGTCTGCCATACCGCGGGGGCTTTGCCGGTACGCGCGGTGAAATCGCGCACTTCCTCGCCTGCGGTCACGCCATGCCAGATCTTGCCCTTGGGCGGTGCGTAAACGGCAGCGAAGGCGGGCTGTGCAGGCGCCAGCACAAGGCAGAGCAGCAGCACAGAAGCGGCGACCAAGCCGGTCCGGAGGCGATTGAAGTCGGTCATGGGTGATGAAGTATGTGAAAGCGCTTGGCTTCTGGTGTCGGAAGGCATCGGCGGCGACCTGACTTCAGGTGGCAGGGCGATGACAGGTCCCCGTGTTCACGCCAAGTTTGGAAGCCTTCCGGCGCGCGTGGCAAAGTGATGCGCGCCGTGGACGCACTCGAAATCAAAGAACTCGTCAAGCGCTATCCCACGGGTACGGAAGCGCTCAAGGGCGTCTCGCTGAAGATCGAAGCTGGCGAATTCTTCGGGCTGCTGGGACCCAACGGCGCAGGCAAGTCGACGTTGATCCACTGCGCGACCGGTCTCGCTCAGCCGACATCGGGCGAGATCCGCGTCTTCGGCCACGACGCCGTGCATCACTATCAAGAAGCTCGGGTGGCGGTGGGCCTTGCACCCCAGGACCTCAACCTCGACTTCTTTCTCACCGTCTCAGAGTCCCTTGATTACCACGGCGGCTACTTCGGGATGCCGAAGAAGGAGCGGCGCGAGCGCACCAAGGAGTTGCTGGAAGCCTTCTCGCTGACCGAGAAGCGCGATGACCGCACCCGCACGCTGTCGGGCGGGATGAAGCGCCGGCTGATCCTCGCTCGCGCCCTGATGCACCGGCCCCGCCTGCTGATCCTCGACGAGCCCACCGCGGGCGTGGATGTCGAGCTGCGCCTGGAGCTGTGGCACTACGTGCAACGGATCAACGCCGAAGGCACGACGATCTTGCTGACTACGCACTACCTCGAAGAAGCCGAACAGCTGTGCAACAAGATCGCCTTCATCAACGGCGGTGAGATCGTGGCGGAGGGAACCAGCGGCGAGCTGGCGAGCCAGTACGGCGTCCGGTCGCTCGAAGACGCCTACCTGGAGCTCGTCGGGCGCAACGAGCTCTCGCGCGCGCAGATCGGCGCTGAAGCCGGATGACGCCGTCGCAGATCCGCTTCTTCGCGCTGTTGCGGCGAGAAGTCAATCGCTTTATGAAGATCAAGCGCCAGACGATCGGCGCCCCGATGCTCGAGACCTTCCTCTACATCTCGGTCTTCGGCGCAGCGCTCGGCTCGCGCATCGACAAGCTCCACGGCGTCGACTACGTGGTTTTCATCGTTCCCGGGCTGATCATGATGGCCTGGGCGATGAACGCCTTCTCCAACAACGCCTCTTCGATACTGCAGCAGAAGTTCCAGCGCGCCATCGACGATCAGCTCTCCTCGCCCGCTTCTCCTTTGCAGCTCCTGCTCGCCTTCACGTTCGGCGGCTTTCTCCGCGGGATGCTGATCGCATCGCTGACGTTTGTGGCGGCGTCACTGCTCGTCGACATCCCGATCGAGCATCCCGTGGTGCTCGTCGCGGCGCTGTTTTTAGTCGGATTCTTCTTTGCGCAGTTCGGCGTACTGGTCGGTGTGCGCGCGGAGCAGTTCGACGACGTGTCCTTCTACCAGACGTTCATGCTCACGCCGCTCATCTTCCTCGGCGGCGTCTTCTACTCGGCTTCGCTGCTGCCGGAGCCGTTTCAGACGCTCACGTACTTCGATCCCGTCTACTACATGATCGGGCTCGTCCGCTACGGCTTCCTTGGCTACTCCGAGCTGAACGTGGCGGTCGCGCTCGGCGCTCTATTGCTGGCTGCGCTCTTGCTTTTCGCGGCCAACTACCGGCTGTTCTCGAAGGGCTATCGACTCAGGGCGTGACGGCCCGCAGCACTGACCGGCTTGTCAGTGCCGAAGACGTGGACGCCGACGGCGATCAGCTTGTCAGGGCCGATACGTGGCACGCTGCAAGTCAGGCTGCGAAGTTCTGGGTTGCCGTCGATTCAAGTCGGGAGCTGCAGGTAGCGCGCCAGCGCGTCGCGCAACTCGTCGAACGACTCCCGACTGATGGACAGCGAGATGGCGCCGCGCGGATCGGAGGCGTACAGCGTCACGCCGGTCGCAGTGGCGAAACCCCCCAGCGCCCACTCGTGCTGAGAACGGGTCGCGCGCCGGTCGACCGCGATGATCGCCAGCGTCTCGACCAGGAAACGCATACGCGCCTGAGGCCAGATGACGGTGTGCCGCCCGTCATGGAATACGACGCCACGCTCATCCGCATGCACGTACGGCTCCACCGCCTTGGCGGGCAGGGTCGTGTGGCGCTCGGTCACCGTCACGCGAGCCCGCGCGGCGCTTCGCCGGTCGCCAGCGTCGCGGCGGCGACACAGCAGTCCTCCAGCGTCGCGTGAATCGGGAAGCCCAGAAGGTCCTGCTCGAATCGGCGGCGGATGTAGCTCGCGCCCTTGAAGCCCTCCTCGATCCCGACGACAAGACGCGCGTTCTGTAACTCGTGCCGCACCTTCCACTCGAACAGCTGTGCGCGCGCCGTCTGCGCGTACGCCCGCCACGGCACGCGTTTCTGCTCGGCGGCGAGCCAGAAGAGGATGACCCCGTCGGCGGCAGCGCGCGTCAGATAGCTGGACTCCCAATCCATCTGCTCCCGCGAGAGCTCTTCTCCTGGGCCGAGCTCGCGCCGCGGATTGGCGACATGCACCGAGGGTGCAAGCAAAGCCAGCCGATTCGCGGCCGCGCTCTGCCAATCGGCGGCGCCCTCGATCGGGCCGCCGAGAAAGACCAGCGGTCCTTCAAGAGCGCGGGATTCGGGCGGCGTGACGATTTGTCTGAGCATCAGGGAGGAGCGGTCGGGTTGCAGGTATGCATCTAACCGTTAATCGACTTTGGACACACCCGCCGCGGCGCTTGCAGGACACTATGCAAGAGCCGAAGGCTCCGGGCAGTCGCGCGGTGTGGTTCCCTGAGGGGGTGGCGAGCTTCTCCAACAAGCAGTCGAAGCGCTCTAGCGGCTTCCTCCGCCCAAGGCTGCGCGCCTCGGGCGGCGACATCGCCATCGACCTCGGCACCGCAAACACCGTCATCCACGTGCGTGGCCGGGGCATCGTCTTGTCGGAGCCGTCCGTGGTCGCCATGGACATGCGTTCGGGCGAAGTGCACGCGGTCGGCGTCGACGCTCAGCGGATGATCGGGCGCACGCCCGCGACGATCTCCGCTCAGCGGCCCCTGCGCCACGGCGTCATCGCCGACTTCGAAGTAACCGAGGCGATGCTTCGCCAGTTTCTGGCCAAAGTGCTTCCCAGCCGGTTCAGTCACCCCCGAGTGGTGATGTGCGCGCCGTCGGGCATTACCGACGTCGAGCAACGTGCGGTGCAAGAAGCGTCGCGCTCGGCGGGCGCGCGCAGCGTCCACCTCATCGAGGAGTCCCTGGCGGCGGCGATCGGGGCGGGCCTGCCCGTCGCCGAGCCGGTCGGGCGAATGGTGATCGACATCGGCGGCGGCACTTCCGAGGTTGCGGTCATCTCGCTTGGCGGCATCGTCCTTTCGACCTCGTTGCGAGTCGGCGGCTATGACCTCGACGACGCGATCACCGCGCACATCCGCGCTGAGCACCGAGTCGCCATCGGCACGCGCAGCGCCGAAGAAATCAAGCTTGCAGTCGGCTCGGCGACGCGAATCGGCCCGGAGATCACCACTTCCGTGCGCGGACGCGATTTGACTTCGGGCCTGCCGCGCGAAATTCACCTCACCGACTCTGAAGTGCGCTCGGCGCTCCAGAGTCCCGTGAACGAGATCATGAGCACCGTGCACGCCACGCTCGAGCAGACGCCGCCCGAGCTTGCCTCCGATCTGGCTCGCTACGGCATCCTGCTCGCGGGTGGTGGAGCACTCCTGCGCGGGCTGGCGGAGCGGCTGGAGCAAGAAACGGGGATGCAGGTGACCGTTGCCGACGACCCGCTCTCGTGCGTGGCGCTGGGCGCCGGTGCAATGCTCGAAGAGCTGGATGCCCTCAGCGGATTCGGCGATCACCGCGGTCGTTGACGACCGCGACTGGGACTCGGCAGCGCGGCTTGGCGCACACGCCGACTTGCGCGTCCACTAACGTGCGCGCGCATGGCCGGCACGCATGAGCGGCTCCAGCGGGTAAGCGCGACCGCTCAGCGCCTCGCGCACCGACACCGCGGCGAGCCTTTTGAAGCCAGCGCGCTCATCGCCGCGCCGCCCCGCCGGGTGCTAGACGTATTGAGCGACACCGCCTGCATCCGCTTGTGGTTTCCCATCCCGTGCGAGTTCGACGACGGCGAAACCCGTTTGCGGTCCGGCGGCTCGTACCGCGTGAGCGGCCGGCTCGCCGGCCGCACGGTGCACGGCCAGCTCTCCGTTTTCGAAGGCAGCGCGGAGCACGTTGCGATCCGCCTTGCCGGCCCCGTGGTCTTTGACCTCGACGCCGTCCTCAGCACCGTCGACCGTGCGACTGTGGACGTCCCCGGTGAGCCACCCCTGAGGGCCGAGTCCGTGGCCACCGCCGCTACACGAGCGGACGTCACCATGTCGGTTCACCCGGGGGGTGGATTCGCTAGCCGGGTCCTGACGCCTGCCGCCTCGGCGCTGCTGAGGTCAGGTGCACTGGCGCGGACCGTCGACGCGATCCGCGCCATAGCGGAAGACGGTTGATGGGTGGTGCGCCGGCCAGCGTAAGCCAGTACCCCTAGACTGCCCCGACCATGGAGCGCGTAGGCCTGATCGTCCATCCCAGTCGCGAGATCGATCGCACGCTCGGATCGCTGAGATCGTGGGCCAACTCGCAGGATGCTGACGTTGTGCAGCTCGCGGTTCCCGGACAAGCCCGGGAGGTCGCGCCCTTCGGGAACGTCCAGGAGTGCGACTTCGTCGTCGCACTTGGTGGCGACGGAACAGCCCTGGCGGCGCTACGCACGGCAGGAGCGGCCGGCAAGCCGATGCTCGGCGTCGGCTGCGGGAGCCTCGGGGCACTCACGTCGGTCAGCGCCGACCGGCTGCCGACCGCCCTTGACCGCATGGTGGCCGGCGACTTCAAAGCGCGCAAGCTGCCGGCGCTCGAACTAGAGGGAATAGAGCCCGCGCCCACCTGCGCGCTCAACGACTATGTCTTCGTGCGGGCAGGCGCCGGGCAGATGAGCCTCAGCATCTGGGTCGACGACGAGCTTTATGTGCGCTTCTCCGGAGATGGCTTGATCGTCGCCACTGCGCTCGGCTCCAGCGCCTATACGCTGGCGGCGGGCGGTCCTCTTCTCGCTGTAGGAGCGTTGGGCACGGTCGTGACCCCGCTTGCGCCGCACGGCGGATCTTGCCCACCGATGGTCATCGGAGCCGATGCACGCCTGGACGTCCTCGTCGAGCCGGGCCACGGCGGAGCGCGATTGGAAGCCGACGGGCAGCCGGCTGGCGATTTCGAGCGCTTGATCGCGCGTCGAGTGACTATCCGGGCGAGACCAGATCACGCGACGATCGCCTTGCTCGACGACGAGGAGCCGATGCTCAGCGGATTGCGCCGTCGCAAGATCGTGATGGACAGCCCGCGGCTGCTCGCCCGCGACGCGCGGTTGGCCAGCGACAGTGCAACCGTTTCAAACCAATAGGTGCTGGTCCCCTTGGACGCCTCAAGAAGCAACCCAACCGGCGACCTGACCTTCTTCGGCCAGCTCTCTTCGGGCACTCAAGTCGTCCGGACTGTTGTCCGATGCTCGGTGCATGGCCGTCTTCTCGCGCTCTGAGGGGATGCCCTCCGGGGAGCCGTCCTTTGCCGCGACTGTCGTCGCCTCGTCGCACGAGCGCGTCGTCCTTGAGCGGCTCCTGACCGCAGCGCGGCGCGAGCTCGGCATGGATGTCGCCTACTTCTCGGCGTTCATTCAGGACTCCCAGGTCGTCCGCCAGACAGTCGGCGACGGCTCGCTGTTCGACTTGCATGCCGGTACCACCATCCCGCTTGAGCAGACCTACTGCCGCCGGGTGGCGGAAGGCGCTCTTCCGGAAATCATCCCCGACACGGGCTCCAACCAGATCACCTGCGCGCTGCCCGTAACGGGCAAAGCGGGGATCGGCTCCTACGTCGGTGTGCCGATCACCTTCTCTGACGGTCACCTCTACGGGACGTTGTGTTGTGCGAGCCGCGATGCGAATCCATCGCTAGCCGAGCGCGACGTCGCCTTCATGCACGTACTCGCGCGGATGGTCGCCGAGTCCTTGGAGCGCGACCGCCATCACGACGCTGATCGCGAGCGACTCGAGCGCGCCGTGATGATGAGCGCCGCAGACATCGCCGACTCGCACGCCGAGATGCTCCGGCGCTTGTCGATGGCGCTCGAATACCGCGACGATGACACGGGCGCCCACGTCAACCGCGTCGGCGACAAGTCGGCAGAGCTGGCCGCACTTGTCGGCCTCGGCGAGACGGAATGCGAGATGCTGCGGGCCGCGAGCAAGCTTCACGATGCCGGCAAGGTGGGGATACCGGACGCCGTCCTACTCAAGCCCAGCAGGTTGACCGCCGAAGAACGCGCCATCGTCGAGACCCACACCGACATCGGTCACGCGCTGCTCAAGGACTCCAAGTCCGCGGTGCTGCGGCTGGGAGCCATGATCGCCTGGACGCACCACGAGAAGTTCGACGGGACCGGCTATCCGCGAGGACTCGCCGGTGAGGAGATCCCGATCGAGGGCCGGATCGTCGCCATCGCGGACGTGTATGACGCTCTGCGCCACGATCGCGTGTACCGCCCCGCGTTTTCGCGCTCACGGGCACTGGAGATGATGCACGCGGAGCGAGGCCGGCACTTCGATCCGGTGTTGCTGGACCTCTTCATGCGCGCCGAAAGCGTCGGAACGCTGCGCGACTTCTAGAGACGGTCGCGCGTCGATCGCGCTGCGTGACTTCGAGTCACCACCATTTGCCTTCGCGCGCGCTGCTCGTCCCGCCGGTGCGGTCGAGCGCGTCCAGCACAGACATCTCCGCGTCATTGAGTTCGAAGTCGAAGATGGCGGCATTCTCTTCGATGCGCTCAGGACGAACCGATTTGGGCAACACGATGGTGTCGTGCTGCAAAGCCCAGCGCAGCAGCACTTGAGCCGGCGTTCGCTTGACGCGCGCGGCGACTTCGGCCAACACGGCATCACCGAGGTTGCGACCTGTCGTGAGAGGGCTGTAGGCCTCGATCGCGACTCCCTCGCGTTCGCTTTGCTCCTGCAACTGCCGCCTGAAGGCAAACGGGTTGAACTCGACTTGGTTGACGACCGGCGGCGCGTCAGCCCCCGCCAGCACAGCGGCAAGCTCGTCCGTGTCGAAGTTCGAGACTCCGATCGAGCGAGCCAGGCCGCGCTCTCGGGCGCGCTCCATCTCCGGCCAAGCCCACGTCGGCCCGCCCTGCGGCCAATGGACCAGGTACAAGTCCACGTAATCAATACCAAGCCTCTCCAGGCTGCCTTCGGCTTCCTTTTCCGCGTGCTGGCGACGCGGGTCGAATTTCGTGGTGACGAAGATCTCTTCGCGGGGAATGCCGCTGGCCTTGATCGCCCGTCCCACTCCCTCTTCGTTGCGGTAGATCTGCGCGGTGTCGACGTGGCGGTAGCCCACTGCTAGTGCGTGGCTGAGCGCTTCTTCAGTCGTCTGCCCCGGGTCGACCTGCCATACCCCCAGCCCGAGACGCGGGATGACGTTGCCGTCGGCAAGTCGACGGGTGACTTGAGGGTCCTCTGCGCCGATCATCGCGTGCTTATACCCAGGGCCGCCGCGGCTGGCATTGCTACCGGCCGGACGAAGGGGCCGAGCAGGGAGGATTGCCCGTGCGGTTCTTACGTCGCCGGACGTCAGCTGTCCAGCGAACGCCCGATCTTGATTAGCTGCGCCTGAGTCCCTGGCGCTGCGCTTGCATCAAGAAGCGACTGATGCGCTCGTCATCGGATCGCTGCAGGTCGCGGAACGCCAGGGCGAAGCCGTCGTGATCATGGCGTACGACGATGCCCGTCACCCACAGCTTGTCGCCGCCCAGATCGAGTTCGACCCTGACTTCCCGCTCCAGCGGTGGTTGGCAGCCGACGATCAAGCGGACGCCGCGAACAGACAAGTCAGCCGTCACCGCTTCGATCGCGGCACCTCCACCGATCGAGACGAGAGCGGAACGGGCGAGCGAGACGCGGAATGCGTCGCGCCGCTGCGTCAATCGCCGCTGACCCAGGATGCGAAAGCTGGCGCACTCCGCGCCGGCTTGTACCCGACCGACGAGCGCGACGACTCCGCGGGCGTGCGAGAAGACGACTTCTCCCTCCCCCTCCTGGTGCAACGCGACAGCCAACGTCAGCCGTTGCTCGTCCGAAGCGAGGACCTCGCACAGCTCATCGAAGTCCGCCAGCCTCAGACGCACTTCCTGCCCGGAAGCGGGCAGGGTGATGACGGGTTCAACGGACATGGGCAGCTAGAGACGCGGCCGACTCCGGCCTGGGCGTGGGAAGACAACGGGGCGCCACCGTCAGAAGGATGTCCCCGCCCATCGAGTCATCGGCAGGTCGACTAAAGGCCTTGAGCAGAAATGCCGATGCCGGACGCATGTCGGATCGCGTCTCAGCGTCGCCTCCCCCGCCGGGCGCATTCGCAGACGACGATGCCCGGGCGCGCCTGGCGGTCATCGTCGCGCATTCACAAGACGCGATTATCGCGAGCGATGCCAGCGGCCACATCACCGCTTGGAATCGAGGCGCGGAACACCTGTACGGATACAGCGCCGACGAGATGATTGGCCGGCTGCCGACGGCGACCGTCCCGCCCGAACTGCTCCACGAGCGCACCGTGATGATGGACGCCGCACTGGCGGGAGAGTCCGTCGTCCGTTACGACACGCGACGCGTACGCAAGGACGGCACGCTGATCCAGGTTGCCATCGCCGTGTCTCCCCTGCGTGACACCGAAGGGCAGATCTGCGGCGTGTCGGCGTTCGTGCGGGACGTGACGGCGCGGACACGCGAAGAGGCAGACCGCAAGCATTCGCTCGAAAACGAGCGCTCCGCGCGAGCGGACGCTGCGCGCACGCAGCGCCGCCTCGCCGAAGCTCACGAGCGCTTCCGCACTGCCTTCGACCACGCTCCGATCGGTGTGGCGCTGTTGTCGGTTTCCGACGCGGCGTTCGGCCGCTTTCTCGAAGTGAACCCTGCTTTGGCGGAGATGACGCGCTACCCGGTCGACGAGCTGCTCGGCCGTGACGTCGTCGAGCTCATGCCGATCGAGCACCAGCAGCGCGAGCGCGAGACGATCCGGGAGCTCATGAACGGAGAGCGAGCGCGCGGCGGGCTACAAAGGCGCTTCCGCCGCGCAGACGGCGAGCTCGTGTGGTTCGACGTGCACGCTTCGCTCGTGCGCAACCGCGACGGCCACCCGCTCTATGCCGTCGCTCACTTTCAAGACGTCACCGAAGCCAAGCGCCACGAAGCGAAGCTACGTCATCTCGCGGACCACGACCCACTGACCGGCCTCCTCAATCGCCGCCGCTTCGAGGAAGAGCTCGCGGCCGCCCATGCTCGAGTTCGCGCCAACGGCACACAAGCTGCGGTGCTCGTGATCGACCTCGATGACTTCAAGACCGTCAACGACTCATACGGACATGCCACCGGAGATGAGCTCCTGCGGCGAGTGGCAATGGCCCTCCGGACGCGAGTACGCAGCTCGGACGCGGTAGGCCGTTTGGGTGGCGACGAGTTCGGAGTCATTCTTCACGGGGCCGGGCCCGACGAAGCCCAGACAATCGCCGACTCGCTGCTGGCCGCCGTGCCGATCGAGTGCGCGACGCTCTCTTCCGACGCGACGGTCAGGGTGACCGCTTCGGTCGGCGTCAAGCTGGTGTCAGCTAACTCGGCGGGCGACGCCTCGGAGCTGCTCGAGGAAGCCGACGTAGCGATGTACGAGGCCAAAGACCGTGGCCGCAACCGCTCGGCAGTGGCCGGCGCCGGAGACGAACAGGCAGCCGGCCACGCGGCTCGGCCGCGCTGGGCTCGCCGGTTACATGAGGCGTTGCACAACGGCGGCTTTGTGTTGTGGGAGCAGCCCTTGCTGAATCTGCGCACGAATCAGTGCGACCGCTCCGAGCTGCTGGTCCGCATGAAAGGGCGCGCGGGCGAGACCATCGCCGCCGGGGCTTTTCTGCAGGTAGCCGAACGCAGCGGGCAGGTTCAAGACATCGACCGGTGGGTCGTCTCGGCGGCGCTGTCGTTGATGGCCAAGCGCGAAAGCGCGGGCTCGCAGGACGGTGTCGAGATCAACTTGTCCGGGGCGTCGGTGTCTGACGAGCAGGTGATGGACTTCGTTTGCGAAGCGGTGTCAAGCGCCGACGTCGATCCGCATAAGATCACTTTCGAAATAACGGAAACCGCCGCCATTCAAGACATGCCGCAGGCAGGGCGTTTCGTGCGGCAGTTGGCTCGTCTCGGCTGCCGTCTCGCCCTCGACGACTTCGGCTCGGGTTTCGGCTCGTTCTACCACTTGAAACACCTGCCTTTCGACGTCATCAAGATCGACGGGGAGTTCGTCAAGGAACTGCCGGACAATCCCGCCGATCAAGTCACGGTCCGGGCAGTAGCGGAGCTCGCCCGGGGCCTGGGCAAGCAGACCGTCGCCGAGTGGGTGGGCGACGATGAGACGCTTGCGCTGCTGCGCTCCTTCGGCGTCGACTACGCGCAGGGTTTCCACGTGGCGCGGCCGCGCCCTGCTCTGGCTCCGAGTAGCCCCCCGGCGGCGGCGCGATTCCGCCGCCAGGAGTCCGGCGAACCGTCGTAGCGTTCCAATCCCGGCGCGGCTCTTGTTGCGCCGGGCAGGTACCTACGCGTGCCTAAGGCTGCGCCCGAAGCTCCTCTTTGAGCCGCGCGCGTGCCTGCGCGCGCCGCCGTGCCGCCTGGACGGGCGTCATGCGAGCGGTGCCGTGGTCGGCCAGCTTGGTTCCCTTGCTCGTTGCCGGGCGTTTTTTCACCTGCTGTTCACCCGCGCGGGTCGGCTCGGGCATAGGGTTGCCGCCGAGGGTGGCGACTCCGGTCCCGATGCCCGCAGTCGCCAGCACTCCGGTGAGAGCGAACAAGGCGGCCTTGCTGGCCAGAGCCGCCTTGACCGACGTCGCGGCGAAGTGCGTCGCGGTGGCATCGGGAGACGGGACAGGCCCGGCTGCGGCCGGCTCCTGAGCTGGTGCGAAGTACGCGAGCGCGTCGAACTTCCAGGCCGCAATCGCGATCGGCAGCGGCATCGCCGCCAGGCTCTTGCGTAGCGAGGCGTCAAACCCGCCACACGCCGCACACTGCTTCCGGTGGCGCGAAAAGCCACTGTCGCCATCCAGCCAGTCGTCGTCGCGCTTGATCAGCGATTCGCCGTCACGGCACTTCAGCGCCGAGGAATCGTCGGTCAACGCCTTGGTGAAGCTCTTGACCGCCCGGCCATGGCGAGAAGACCATTGCGAACGGTTCAGACCTTCGAGGAACGTGATCGCGGAAACAGACAGCTTGTCGCCGTAGCGGAGCTTCAACACTTGACGCTGTTCGCGTTTCAGCGTCGAAAGCGCTGCACCAACCGCCTGCTCCACGCCGTCCGACGCGGCCGGCGGCGCTGCACTGCGGACACGGTGCGGTGTGGCAGTCGCCACACCGCGGCCACGGCCCGGACGCGAACCGGCGTTCACGCGCTCGGCGGCTACGTTGAGCGCAACGCTGCGAAACCAGGCGAGCGCCTTGTGCTCGTCGATTTCAGCTTGTGCTCCGGCGGGAGCCCCAACCAATGCGCTCAAAGCGCGTTCGTACGCCTCGCCCAGGATCTCACCGACTTCGGCCGCCTCGATTTGGCCGGCCATCTCGTTTGTGAGCCAGCGAACGTGGTCGTCGTGACAGCGGGCCAGCTGATCTATCAGAAAGTGAGATTGCGACATGAGCGCGCGGAGGGATGTCGACGCCTGCAAAAGAGGCCCGTGTTGACAGTTTTCGGCGGTGCGGCCCATTACTTGACAGAGTGGGCACACCGCTTTCTACGTAGTACCGCAAACAAATGGTGCCTTATTTCCGATGGGCGCAAAGACGCCGCTTAATAGGTGCCGGCATGAGCCACGCCCTTTCACCTGACGACGCCACCATCATCGAGCACACACCCGCCTGAGCGTCACATGACGCACGTTGGCGTGTTTGACGACATTGTTCAGCGCCTCCTGCACGAGGCGGTAGATCTCTTCCTCAACTGCGCGCTGGAGCCGGGTCGCCGCCCTGCCCTGCTCGTAACTCATTTCCACGTGAGCGCTCGCCTCGGTTCCGAAGTGCCGAAGACGCTCAATCAGTTCGCTGAGCGCCGGAGCCACGCCGACGGCCTCCAGGACCGGAGGTAGCAGCTCGGTGAGCAGGTGCCGCAGCTCGGTGATGCTTCACCTATGCGCTGTGCCGCCGGGCTCACCAGTTGGCGGGTGTCGTGTCCCCCGGCCTGTCCAATCGGGTCACGCGCTCACCACTTCATGTCGCCATTCTTACTGTCTGACGCGCAGCCAGCAAGCCGGCCACGGTCGCCGCACACTTCCGTTCAGCACACTACGGGCTTGCGCCTTGAAGAAAGCGAAGCCGAAGTGAAGGTCAGCATCGTCTTGGCCGACGATCACCGGGTCGTGCGAGAAGGGCTGCGCATGCTGTTGGAAGTCAAGGGCGGCGCCACCGTCGCGGCCGAAGCCGGCGATGTCGTCGGCGCTCGGCGCGCGCTGCGCGAGCACAACCCGGACGTCCTTGTCCTTGACGTCAACATGCCCGGCGAATCAGGGCTTTCGGCGCTTTCGCGCCTACGCGAAGAATTCCCTGAGACAGCCATTGTCGTCCTGACGATGCAGGCGGATCCTCAGCTCGCGCGAGAAGCGCTACGTGAGGGCGCGCGCGCTTACGTCCTCAAAGAGGGGGCCCGCGCACTCCTGCTCGAGGCCGTCAAAGCCGCGACGGCCGGACGGACTTATCTCGACCCGCTGCTTGGCGCCCAGCTCGCGGTGGAGCCGGCCACCCACGGACAGCCCGAGGGCTTGACCCGGCGTGAAGT
>JADDQZ010000065.1:31932-40322 GCA_016781085.1 Actinomycetota bacterium | reverse complement strand
CCAGCCCGGAGCGGTCCACGCCTCGAAGTGCAGGTGACAACCAGTCGCTCGCCCGCTGTCGCCCACGTAACCCACGCGCTGGCCCATCTTCACCTTGTCGCCTGTCTTCACAAGCGACGGGGAGCGCATGTGCATGTATGCGTAAGAGCGCTTGGTCTTGTCTTGCAAGACCACGTAGTGGCCGGCGCGCTCCTGCCAGCGCGTGAACTGAACGACAGCGTCGCGGACCGCTACCAACGGTGTGCCGCATTTCGCGAATAGGTCGTGACCCCCGTGACCACGAGCCCCGCCGAAGCGATTGGTCTCCGATTGACCCATGTCGTGGGGCCCGTCGATTGGAAATACCCCGTCGACAGCCTCGTTCTCCTGCGCATGCAGGGCGGCGAGGGGTCGCGCCGGCGCACTCTCGTCCGAAACCACGCCGGCTTCGGCGGCAGCGCGGACGCGCAGCCGACCGATGCGCACACGGACACCACTCATCAAACGCAGATGCACTCTGCCACTCTGCGTTCCCGCGGGCACCTCGACAGCAAGTTGTGAATCCGTTGCCCCAGAGACACCGATCCGGCGATTGTCTTCGCTGCCTTTGCGGCCGAGGAAGATAACCATGCGGGCCGTATCGAAGCCGTGGCCCTTGAGGACCAGCGTCTCGCCTACGAGGCAACGCCACTCGCGACGAGTTCCACAGCGAGCCGACTCGACCTGCGTGTCAGCCGGAGTGTGCGCGGCGGTGCCAACGACTACCGCTTGAGCACGCGATGCGGAAGCCGCATAGGCGAGCACGAGGAGACTGAGCAGCAGAAGAACGCGCACAGGCGTGCGCTGACGGTTCGCAGACGTGACCACAGGACTCTCTTCTTCGGGCCTGCGGGGTTAGCTGACGGACTCGCGCCAAAAGAGCAGCGCTACGGCGCAAGATGCGCACCGATTCGCCCCAACAACTCGGGTCCCCCGCTCCAGACTGCTTGAGCAGCCCGGATTCGGCAGTTGCACGACGGCGGTAACCATAACGCTCCAGGCGGCGGCGCACAGCGCGGCCTGCAGTCAGCGCGCCGACGTGTTGTTTCCCCCTGCTATGCGACGAGCCGTCAGGACTGTCCGCGACGCGATCCGCTTACGACCGCGATGCCCGTCCGGAATAGAAGCGAGGGGGCTCTCAGACCTCGACTGGGGCGAGCCTGCCCGGCTCCGGCGCGGGCGGTGACAACAACGCGGAGTAGTCGGGCGACAACTGGGCACGGACGTAGGTCATCGTCGTCTCGTCGACGACTTCGCGCAGCGCGCCGATGACCGCGACTGAGGCCTGCCGCGCTGTGACCTGGCTCAACTTCGTCTTGTCGGACACGCGGCGCACGAACTCGCCGGAGTCGAACTGCTCAGGTGCCCCACGAGGTCGTTCCATCGTGTCTTGGAGCTCTTTGGGAAGCTGGCGCTGCAGGACCACCGCCTCACCCCGCTCGATCCGCTGGCAAAGCGTGGCCAGTGTCGCTTCGGTCACAGGGTGGACATGCTCGGGCAGCATGTCTACGCGTCGTCTGACTGCCGTCATGAAGTCCTCGTAACCGGCGGGCCGTACGCGCCGTCCCGGCCACCAGCTCGTTTCTCCGAACAAGGACACCAGCCCGGGAATCAGGACCGACCGCACGACGATCGCGTCCAGCAGCACTCCGACGACCATCAGCAGGGCGAACTCGCGGAAGGACTCCAGCGGTATGAGCGCCAGCAGAGCGAAGCTCGCCGCAAGCGTGATGCCGGCAACGGTGATCGCGCCCGCCGCCTTCGGGGCCGCCACGGCGACCGCCTCCCGCAAGCGCCTGCGCCTGGCTTCTTCCCAGATCCGCCCCGCGACGAAGACGTTGTAGTCGGAGCCGAGGGAGACGAGCAGCACGGCGGTCGCCAGTGGCACGAAGTACGCCACTCCCCCGCCGAGGCCGACGTAGTCGAGCAGCCACACGGTCACGCCGAGACTGGCCGCGAACGCCAGCACGCTCGCCGCAAGCAGATAGAAGGGCGCGACGAGCGCGCGCATGAAGATGGCCAGCAGGATGAAGTTGACCGCCAGGGCGGCCAGGGCGATCCGCCCGAGATCGGCGATGACCGCAGCGACGGTTTCGGCGGCCAGCAGAGTTTCGCCGCCGATCAGCACGCGAGTCTGTGGATCCATGCCGGCTTCACGCGCGATCGCCGGGATGCTCTTGCGGATGCCTTCGAGGTGTTCGATGGCAGCCGCACTGTCGGGCTCTTCGTCAAGCACAAGCGCCATTCGCACGGCATCTGCGCCTGGAGCGACCATCAGGTCAAGCTCCAGCGGTACGTCTTCGCGCGGGCCGACGCTGGCGGCGACTCCGGGCTGACGCTCGATCAAGCGCTGGAATTCGATAGCGGGCGCCGGGTCTTTGCCCATCCCGGGATGCTCGAGGATGACTTCCGTAGGCGACAGGATGCCAGGAGCAAAGGCGCGTCCCGCGTCTTCGGCGCCTACGC
This sequence comes from Actinomycetota bacterium, assembly GCA_016781085.1. Classification (GTDB taxonomy): domain Bacteria; phylum Actinomycetota; class Thermoleophilia; order Solirubrobacterales; family Solirubrobacteraceae; genus LC5-1. The sequence goes on along the minus strand of JADDQZ010000065.1, from coordinate 37,838 downwards.
GCACGCGGTCGTCGGCAGGCAGGCCGCTGATGAAGCTAAGCCCAAGATCCAGGCGTTGCGCCGGTGCGGACACGAAGAGCAGCGCGACGATCGTGACCAGGACGACTACGAACGCCACCGGCCTGGAGGCGAGAATGCGCGCCGTCATGACGCGGCCACGAGATTGACCTTCTTGCTCGGCCAGCCGTCCGGTGACGCGCATGGCGGTGCCCAGCATGGCGACGCGTGAACGCATTCGCCGGGGAAGGCGATCCGAGGGACGGGCCGGAATCGTCTCGGTCATGGCCCCAGTACGAGCGCTGGAAGGCTCCGGCAGACGCCCGAACAGCCGCCGTCCGAACAAAGCCATAGTCGCCGGAATGAAGGTGATGCAGACCACCAGAGATACGAGCGCGGTCAACGCCAGCCCAGGCCCAAAGGCGCGGAAGAATTCGAGTCGTCCCGCGATCAGCGCGCCGGTGCCCGCGGCCACGATCAGGCCGGCGGTCAAGACTATGCGCGCAGTCCGAATGGTGGCCTGAAGCGTCGCTTGCCGCTTGTCGAGACCAGTCACCAGGCTGGAGCGCATCGCGGACAGGAAGAAGACCGCGTAGTCGGTGACCAACCCGAGCAACAGCACGACCAGCACCGGCTCCACTTCTCGCGGAACGGATATGCCCGCCGCTGCCCCGCTGAAGCCGAGCACCCGGATCGCGACCGCGTAGGCGACTCCGGCGGCGGCCAGAGTGACGAACGGAGCGACGATCGACCGAAAATGCAAACCCACTATGAGCCCGACGAGCAGCACGGTGGCGATAGTCACCACGGGCAGCGCATCCTCGATCACGGCGAATTGCGCGAGCCGCGCCGGCGAAGCGCCGCTCATCGACACCCGCGAACCTTCTACCGGCTTCAGATAGCGCTCGGCGTAGCGTTCGGCGAGATCCCTGCGGCGGATCAAGCTCAAGGAGGGGTCGAAGCCAAGGTAAGTGACGGCCGTGGTGTTGCGCTCGCCCCAATCGAGCGTGGGAATCGGGACGTTGACCAGCGGGACCGCCCCGCGCAGGCCTTCGAGGTCGGGGCCAAGCTCGCCCTCGCGCACTGCCTGGGCGCCGTCCAGGACGCTCTCGGCTTCCGCGCGCGTGAGCCCGTCGGGATTGCGCAGCACGACGCTGATGTCGGTGGCCAGCGGCGCTCCGAAGACCTCGGCGGCGCGTGCTTGAGTGGCCAGCGCGGTCGAATCCTTGGCGACGACGTCTTCCAGCGCCGCGTTGGCGCCTGTCCCGAGACCCGGGAGTGTCATCGTCATCCAAACCGCGGCCGCGATCCACAGCAACGGGATCAGCGGATGCAGGAAGATGATGCCCCAGGCGTAGCCGCGCGAGAGCGGGCCCGCGGCCCCGCGTTGTCTCATACCGGGATCCCGAGGTTCGCGGAAAGTGGCTCGGGATCCCTCACAGGGATCTGCCTACCCGGCTTGATCAGTCCGGCAAGCGGCCTTGAAGCACATAGCGCAAGACGTGCACCACCTGCTCGGGCTCCCGGGCCACAGCGAGTGCCGCGCGATCGACTTCCTTGAGCGGATGGTCGTGGGCTTCGGGGTGCAAGATGATCAGCGGCTTGCCGAGCGCTGCGGCGTAGCCCGCGTCGAATGCGGCGTTCCATTGCTTGTACTGCTCGCCGAAGCGCACTACCACCACATCGGCGCGTTCGATCAGCGTACGCGTGCGGATGGCGTTCAAGCCCGCGCCGACGTGGTCATTCCAGAAGGCCTTCTCTTCCTCGCCGAGGATCGCCACACCACAGTCGTCGGAAGCGGCGTGATCCGTTACCGGCGCGCTGAAGGAAACATCGAGCTCTGCTTCCGTCGCCCCAGCTTGAATGCGCTCGCGCCAGTCGGTGTGGATCTCACCGGAGAGATAGACCTGCATGCTCATCGCCGCCATCCTATTGGCGACTTGCGCGCGGGCCCGCCAGCCCATAGCTTGTCGCGCCCATGGGCCGCGAGTTTCCCTTTATCGACGCGAAGCTGCGCAAGTTCATCGCCGCTCAGCCGCTGTACTTCGTCGCGAGCGCTCCTGCGACTCGCGACGGCCACGTCAATGTCTCCCCGAAGGGTCATGCCGACACGTTCACGGTCATCGATGAGCACACGGTCGCTTATCTCGACCTGACTGGCAGCGGTATCGAGACGATCGCTCATGCCCGCGAGAACGGGCGCGTGACAATCATGTTCTGCTCGTTCGCTGGTCCGCCCAAGATCCTGCGGTTGTACGGGCAGGCTCGGCCGGTGGTCTTGGGAGATCCGGAGTTCGACTCACTGGCGGAGGGATTTCCCGCTTACCCCGGCGCACGGGCGGTGATCGTGGTGGAGGTGACTCGCATAGCCGACGCTTGCGGCTACGCCGTGCCACTGATGCACTACGAGGGCGAGCGGGACACGCTCGAGCGCTTCACCAGGAACAAGGGGAATGCCGGGATGGCTCGCTACCGCGGTGAGGAGAACGCCGTGAGCATCGATGGGCTACCGGGGATAGCGGAGTCGGCGGCCGTGGCCGACACGCGCTCTCGCTAGTTCACAGTGATGGCGCTCTTCGAGGTCATAGCCCTCGAAGAACTTCTTGCCTTAGCCGCCCCGCCGGTCTCCGCGCTGCTACGCGGCAACGGTGGCGGCGCGCTTGCCCGCAGAGCGGACGAGCTTCTGGCGCTCGATCTGGCTCAAAGCCACCTTACGCAGCCGGATCACGTCCGGTGTGACTTCGACGCATTCGTCCACACGAATGAACTCAAGCGCCTGATCGAGAGACAACTGGTGATGAGGCACCAGGCGCACCGTGTTGTCCGAGCCGGCCGCACGCATGTTGGTGAGCTGCTTCTCCCGGACGGCGTTGACGTCGAGATCTTCAGAGCGCGCGTTTTCCCCCACGATCATGCCCTCGTAGACGCTTTCCTGCGGGCCGACGAAGAGCTGACCACGCTCTTGGAGCTTGAGCAGCGCGAACTGGCCTGTGTCGCCGGGACGGTCGGCGACGAGCGAGCCGGTGCTGCGAGTGCGAATCTCGCCCACCCACGGCTCATAGCGTTCGAAGACGGCGTGGAGCACGCCAGAGCCGCGCGTCTCGGTGAGAAACTCGGTGCGGAAGCCGATCAAGCCGCGCGCCGGGACGAGATACTCGACCCGGACCCAACCCGTCCCGTGGTTGACCATCTGTTCCATGCGGCCCTTGCGCAGAGCCATCATCTGCGTGAGGACGCCGAGGAACTCCTCGGGAATGTCGATGGCAAGGCGTTCGATCGGCTCGTGCGTCTTGCCGTCGACTTCTCGTGTCACGACTTGCGGCTTTCCGACGGTCAGCTCAAAGCCTTCGCGGCGCATGGCCTCCACCAGCACGGCGAGCTGAAGCTCGCCGCGGCCTTGCACTTCCCAGGTGTCAGGGCGTTCCGTGTCGAGCACCCGGATTGACACGTTGCCGACCAACTCGGCGTCGAGGCGGTCGCGGATCATGCGAGCGGTCAGCTTGGATCCGGACTGGCCGGCCAGCGGCGAGGTATTGATGCCAATGGTCATGCCGAGCGCCGGCTCTTCTACCGGGATGACTTTCAGCGGCTTCGGATCGGCGGGGTCGGCGATCGTCTCGCCGATCGTGATCTCCGGAATGCCGGCCAGTGCGATCACTTCGCCTGGGCCCGCCTCGTCGATGGCCACGCGGCGCATGCCTTCGGTCGAATACAGCTCGGTGACGCGAACGTTGGAGATGTTGCCGTCGCTGCGACACCAGGCCACGGTGGCGCCCTTCTTGATGAAGCCCTGGTGAACTCGGCAGAGCGCCAGGCGCCCGACGTAGGAAGAAGCGTCGAGGTTCGTGACCTGAGCCTGAAGGCCGTGACCTTCCTCGTAGACGGGAGCCGGAATGTGCTCCAGCAGCAAGTCGAGCAGCGGGCGGAGGTCTTGACCCTCGACGCCCTGCTCCATCGACGCCCAACCCGCCTTCGCGTTGGTGTAGACGATGGGGAATTCGATCTGGTCTTCGCTGGCGTCGAGATCGAGGAAGAGGTCGTAGACCTCGTCGACCACTTCGCCGATGCGCGCGTCGGGTCGGTCGACCTTGTTGACCACGAGGATCACGGGGAGATCCCGTTCGAGGGCCTTGCGCAAAACGAACCGAGTCTGCGGCAGCGGGCCTTCGCTGGCGTCGACGAGCAAGAGCACGCCATCGACCATCGTCATGCCACGCTCGACCTCGCCGCCGAAGTCTGCGTGCCCCGGCGTGTCGACGAGGTTGATCTTGACTTCGCCGCCATCGGAGCCGGGGTAGCGCACCGCGGCGTTCTTGGCGAGGATCGTAATGCCGCGCTCGCGCTCCTGATCCATGGAATCCATCACCCGGTCGGCGACCGCCTCGTGAGCGGCGAAGACGCCGGATTGACGCAGCATCGCGTCGACGAGAGTGGTCTTGCCGTGGTCTACGTGCGCGATGATCGCGACGTTGCGGATGTCGGAGCGTTCAGCCATAAGCGACCGAGCACTCTAGGACAAGGTCGACGGTCGGCGTCAGCAGCGCGCCGCGGCGGCGGCGGAAGCCGCCTGACGAGTCGGTGTCAGGAGACCCGACGGGTCCGCGTCGACTTCGACGATCCGGTTCTGGAGATCGACGTGGACGACCCGCGGCTCGTAATGCTCAAGCTCGGCTTGCGAGTAGTCCGCGTAGGAGATGACGATGATCGTGTCACCGGTATGTGCGAGCCGGGCGGCGGCGCCGTTGACTTGCAGTTCACCCGATCCGCGGCGGCCGGCGATCGTGTACGTCTCAAAGCGAGCCCCGTTATCGATGTTGACGACGTGGATCTTCTCGTTTTCGAGGATGTCGGCCGCTTCAAGCAGCTCAGGATCGACGGTCAGCGAGCCCACGTAGTGCAAGTCGGCAGCAGTCACGGTTGCCCGGTGGATCTTGGACTTGAGCATGGTCCGCTGCATGGCTCGTCTCGCTTCGTTTTCAGTCTCGTTCGCCGCCGCTGAGGGTCGTCGACCAGTCAGCCAAGTCTAGCGTCGCCAGCAAGGACGCCGACTTTCCAGTACGCCGCCGGCCGCGGACTTGCGCCCGGCGTCACGGAGCGGCGGGCGCACTTTCGACGCTTTCCAACACGCCGAGCAGCTCGGTGACCCGGCACACCAACAAGCGCTCCTGCTCGACTTCGACCCACACGCCGGCCGAAGCCGGAAAGACAACGTGATCGCCCGGGCGCACTGGCATCTGCACTCCCGCCGCTTCCCACCAGTCGACGCCCGTCCCAACCGCCAGGACGATCCCGTGCTGAGGCGGGTCTTCACGCGACCCGGCGGGCACAACCAAGCCGGACGCGCGCACCCGATCGGGTTCGAGCTCCTTGATCACTACCCGGTCGAAAAGCGGCTTGAGCTCCTGACGCATGCGCGGCAAACCATAGGAGGCACGCCCGCACCGGCTCAGTCGCCCATCACGCCGTGGCGCGCCCCGGCCTCTAACACGCGGTCGCGGACATGGTCCGAGAGAGCGCGCGTTGCGGCAGCGGGAACACCTGCCAGCGTCCCAGGACGAATCTCGATCAGGCACGCAGCGCCTGTGTTCACCGCCGCCTTCGGCGGGGTACCGCTTGAAGTAGATACCCGACGCAAAGGAGCCGACATGGACGACGGAAGCACCGACGATCTCAAGGGACGCATCAAGGAGGCAGGCGGCGACCTCACTGGCGACAAGTCGCTGAAGAACGAGGGCAAAGTCGATCGCGGCGTTGGCGGCATCAAGGGCGCCATCGACGACCTCGGCGACAAGGCCAAGGACGTCGTCAACCCGGACGAGCGCCGGTAGCAGCAGCGACGACCCGGGCGAAGCGCGATCGGCGCGTCCAGCCGAGACTGCGCGTCGAGTTGTTGTCGCCATGCGGCCTCA
>JADDQZ010000065.1:30849-31906 GCA_016781085.1 Actinomycetota bacterium | reverse complement strand
CGGGCCGCCGAGAGATTACGGAAGTCCCGCGCCTGTTTACGTCGGCCTGGTTGTTGGCCGCGGCGTGCTGATCCGAACAATCAAGCGATCGAGACGCCGATGTTCAGGCCACCATCTCCTGGCAGCCCGCCGGCTCTCCCGTTTCGAAGCCGAGAAGCCACGCGTCGCGCCGCTCTTGCGGCGTGCCGTGATGGTTCTCGTTGGAGTAATCGAAGTCGCCGGCAGCAAGGGCGGTGTTCATTGCTTCCTCGACATCGCCGGGCTTGATCTTTCCGGCGCGGTAGACGGAGTTGCCCCACAGCCCTGCCATGCAGTCGGCTTGTAGTTCAAAGACCCTGACTCCCCCGCGCGGCTGCAGCTCGTAGAACCCGAGCTCGTTTTGGACGTTGTGGGCGTACTCGTGTGCGACGACATAGGCTAGGCCGAAGTCGCCGACGGCCCGCCCGTAGCCCGCCTGCTGTCCAGGAAAGTCGTCGCTGATGCCTTCCCACAGATCTGAAGCGAGTCGCTCGGCGATGTAGATCGTGTCGTCGCCCGTGCAGTAGAAGGCCGCCGCATCGTCCGCGACGACACGGCACCCCGTGCCGACGGGCTCGCCCTCGCGCACGACGTGGAAGCCGACGCGCGGCTCGGACACTCCCGACTGGGTCAGCGTCGTCGTCCAATAGGCATCGATGTTGCCGATGACTTCGTCGAGGTAAGTCGTGACTTTCGTGTCTTCCGTACGTTCTTGCGACGCCGGCAGCGGCCGCGACGCCGCGGGAACGCTTTGGCGAAGCTCGTCGAGCACCCGGCGCACGCGACGGCGCAAGCGCTTAGAGACCTTGTCCGCGCGCTCGCGGGCCTCGTGTGCGCGCTCCTGCAGCTCTTCGACGCGGCGTCTGACGTCGCCGGCATCGCGCCGGATGCCTTCGGCCCGCTCGCGGAATTGCGTCGCGCGCTCGCGCACATCTTCGGCGCGCTGCTGCACGTCTTCGGTTGCGCAACCTGCCAGCAATATCGCGCTTGCGACGAACAGCGCGCACAGGACTCGGCGAGTGAATGGGCGCGGCACGCC
>JADDQZ010000065.1:0-30725 GCA_016781085.1 Actinomycetota bacterium | reverse complement strand
TCGCCCAAGCCGAGAATTTCGCCATCTCGGGCTGGAGCCCGGGAACCCACGCCACCTTGTCTTCACCCACAATCGCGCTCCGACCTAGCGCCGCGAAGCCGGCCTCACTCGTGGCCGGCCACAATCGGGCTTGACTCAACGCTCAACGGGAGCGTCCGCCACGATCCCTGCGGCGGCTTCCGCCAGCGCCTTGAGCCGATGCAGCGACTCGCGCGCTTCGGCCTCGGGAATACCGCCGACCATCGTGCGCGACGCAACGCTGCCAAGCACACCAAACGGCGCCTTGAAGTCGTTGAAGTAGTTGAACCGACTTCCCCCTTGCACCGCAGTCAAGCGGTCCACGATCACGGCTGTGGACCGGGCCGGACCCTTGCCGTGCCAGCGGGCGTAGCGAGGGACGTCGAGGTCGACCAGCTCCCACTGCACGGAGAAAGGGACATTTCTCAGCGTCATCTGCTGCTTCATGCGAAAACCCCGGCGCAGCGGCCCCTCGTCGACATCGCTGACTTCGCGCACGACCGTGACCCAGTCCAGCGTGCGCTGGGGATCCATTGCCAGCTCCCAAACCGTTTCGATCGGAGCGGCGATATCGATGGACACCTGGACGCTGGGCATCGGCTAGAGCCTAAGTCACGGTTCGAGATTCAGCTGGAAGTGGTGCGCGGAGATGCGAAAGCCGCTGCGGAGGTAGAGCCTGTGTGCCGCGAAGCGCTGCACTTCGGAATCGAGATGAATCGAGTCGACGGCGAGGCGCTTGGCTTCTTCCACCACCCAGCGCAGGAGCTGATCGACGTGGCCCTCGCATTGATGATCGGGATGCGCGGATGCGTCTTCGACGCACAGGTAGCTCCCCCACGCGAGTCTGCGCCCGACGCTGAAGCCGGCCACCGCGACCGATTCAGACACGCCTGCTTCGAAGATCCCGGCCATCCGGTAGCCGCCCTCGCGCTGTTTGGAGACGATTTCCTCGAATTGCGACAGCGAGCCGACTAACGGTCGCAGCGCCGCGATCGCACCATAGGCGACGGCATCTTCACCCGCTTTTATCTCCCGGACGACGGGCTCTGGCAACCGATCACACCTCCTGGTATCTCCGGCGGCGAGGGGAGCGACGCTCTTACCCCGTCCCCGAAGACGCCGCGGTTCGTCACTGGCAAGCCTCGCAGTCCCCGCCATTGCGGGTCGCGCCGAGCGAGCACGCCGGGACGGCAACGGCTTGCTCGTGATCCGAAGAGGGCTGCCCCTCGGCAGGCGGCCTGCGCGGTTTCGGACGTAAAAAGAGCCCGTAAGGCTTGACTGGCGTCTCGAACCCCCTCACGCCGAGTTGGCATGTCGGCGCTACTTTGAGCATGTGGCTCTTCCGGTATTGCTTCTCGTCGAAGACAACGCGATGGACGCCATCATCGTCTGCGACTTGCTCGAGGATGATTTCGACGTCGTGCACGTCGAGCGTCTCGATGCCGCGCTCGAGCGGCTCAACGGCTGGCGCCCACGTTGTGCGCTGGTCGACATGTCGTTGCCGGACATGCATGGGCCAGCCATCATCGCCGCTGTGCGGGAGGCCGCACCGGAGGTTCCAGTCATCGCGCTCTCCGGGTTCGACGACCGTGACGCGGCGGCAAGCGCCTGTGCCGCCGGCGCGCGCGACTATGTCGTGAAGGGAATCGAAGCGGAGCCGCTTCTGTCTGCGATTTCAGCGGCGCTGGCCTAGCGGAGGGCCGTGCGTAAGCAGCGACCCAGCCGACGCCGCCCACGTGCCGGCTTAGCCGAGACCGTGCGAGGCGCCGGCTAGCCGAGGGCTTCGCAGAGGTGCCGTCCTAGCCGAGGACCTCGCGGAGGTGCCGGCTGGCGGCCGGGTAGGCGGCAAGCAACTCGCGGACCCTGTCTGGTGCGCCGTCCGCAGACCCATCGCGGCCGTCTGCCTCGATCGCGGCGGCGAGATCGCCGAGACGTCGAGCCCCGATCGTTTGGCAACTGCCCTTGAGCTTGTGCGCGGCCTGCCACAGGCGCTCTGTGTCATCACCGTCGGCGAGTTGCTCGAGGTCTGAGATCAGCGCCGGAACTTGACGCTCGAATAGGTCGAGGAGTTTTGCAGCGACGTGCGGGCTGAGCGTCTCGCGCAGGCGCTTCACCGATTCAGAGTCGACGTCGGGGACCGACTCTGCTATCGCGACGAATTCCGGCGCCGCTTCTGGCCCCGCGATGTCGTGAACCCAGCGTGCCACGATTGCTTCGAGCTCGTCCGCGCGCAACGGCTTGGACAGATAGTCGTCCATCCCGGCTTGCAGGCACCGCTCTCGATCGCCCTTGAGCGAATGAGCGGTCATCGCGATGATCGGCACGCGCTCGGTGCCGCTTTCGGCTCGCCGTATCTGCCCCGTAGCCTCATAGCCGTCCAACCTCGGCATCTGACAGTCCATGAAGATGGCCGCGTACTCGCCGGAGCTGGCGCGAGCGACCGCCTCGATCCCGTCCGGCGCTATCTCGACGCGCACACCGAGCTTTCCGAGCATCGCTTCGGCGACGAACTGGTTGACCGCATTGTCTTCTGCGACAAGCACGAGGGGCGCGTCCTTGCCCGCTGACAGCTGAGGAGTGACGCTCCTCATCGGGCCAGCGTCGACCGTGGGCGCCGCCGCGAGCGTCTCGCGCAGCAACGCCTCGAGCCGACCTAGGCGAACGGGCTTGACGAGGTAACCGTCGATGCCGATCTCCCGCGCATCCCTACGCTCGGCGCCGGACGAAGTCAGCATGATGAGCGGCATCGCGCTGAGATCCGGGTCCGTGCGGATGCGGCGGGCAAGCTCGAGGCCGTCCATCTCGGGCATGTTGAAGTCCAACAGCACGACGTCGTGGACTAAGCCCGCCGCTTCCCCCGCCTGTAGCGCGGCGAGCGCCTCCACACCGTCCGCCGCGCAATCGACGGCGAATCCCCACGACGTCAGGCCTTCTTCGAGGATGAGCCGGTTGGTGGCATTGTCATCGACCACCAGCGCGCGGAAGCCCGCGAAGCTCCGAGCGGCCTCCCGAGCGCACGAGGTGGCGGCCGGCAAGGGCAGCCGGACCCAGAAGGAAGTACCTACGCCCGGTTCTGACTCGAGTCCGATTTCGCCGCCCATGAGGGATGTGAGCTGCCGGCAGATCGTCAGCCCCAGCCCGGTTCCGCCGTATGTCCGTGTGGTCGAGCTGTCAGCTTGCGAGAACGCGTCCCACAGACGTTCCTGTTGCTCCGGCGCTATCCCGATCCCCGTATCGGTCACCGTGAAGCGCACGTGGTCGTCGCCGTCTGCCGACACGCGCAGGACGACCTCACCGTGCCCGGTGAACTTCACCGCGTTGGATACGAGGTTGACGAGGATCTGCCGCAGCCGCGCGTCGTCGCCATGCACGTTCGGCGCGACGTCAGGCTCGACCCACGACAGCAGCTCGAGGCCTTTGGAGAACGCGGCCTCCGCGAGCATTCCACAGGCGTCTTCGACGACTTCGCGCACGTCGAACTCGACCTCGTCAAGATCCAGCTTGCCGGCCTCGATCTTCGAGAAGTCAAGGATGTCGCTGATCACCGCGAGCAGTGATTCCCCCGCACGGCGAGCGACTTCCGCGTATTCGCGCTGTTCCGGCGTCAACTCGGTCCGCAATAGGAGTGCGGACATCCCGATCACGCCGTTGAGCGGCGTCCGCAACTCGTGGCTCATATTCGCAACGAACTCGGACTTCAGGCGCGAGGCTTCAAGCGCAGCGCCATGGGCTTCTTCGAGCTCGACCTCGGCTCGCTTGCGTTCGGTGATATCGGTGGCGATGCGGCAGATGCCAGCCGCGTCACCGCCCCCGTCTGAGATCGGAAAGGTGACGGTCAGGAAGGTGCGCGGCTCGCCGTCGACGGTGATCTGGTCCTCAGACTCGACGGGGACTGCGCCCATCAGGATCTCGTGCTCCTCGGAGCTCCAGCCGTCTGGCGGCGCCACGCTGAGCTGGTCGAATGCGCGATTGATCAGGACCACCTGCCCGTGACGGTCCTTCAGCGACACGGCCGCCGGGGTGTTGTCGAGGATGCCTCGCAGACGTTCCTCGCTGGCACGAAGCCGCTCTTCGGCCCCAGTCCGCTCGAGAAACAGACCTATCTGCGTCGAGCAACTGGCAATGAGCCGCTTGAAGCCGTCGTCGTCAGGAGTCTTCTCAGCGCGGTAGAGCTCGAGCACCGCGTACACGCCGCCAGGTCCTTCGATCGGCACCGCGACCCCCGAGGTGATTCCTGCTTGGATCGCGGCATCGGTGCGGACGAAGCTCGCATGCTCCGACACGCTTTCGATCCACGTCACGTCGCCGCTTGACCACGCTAGGCCGGGAAGCCCTTCGCCGCACTTCAAGCGAAGCTTTCGAGAAGCCACTTCAAAGGCGCTCACATCGGGGCCTTCTTCCTGCCAGGTGGCGGCGCACCACAACTGTCCGGCGTCGGCGTCCAGCCGCCAGAACCCCCCAAACCGCCATCCCAGGGATCGCCCGAGGCCGGCGAGGATGTCCGGCATGGCAGAGTCGAGCGATTCGGCCTCCGCGAGAACCCGCGACACGGCGAGATGGGCGTCGGCATAGCGAGCCGCGAGCACACGCTCGCTGGAGTCGCGCAAGAAGGCGTTGAACGTGCACCGCTCTCCGTCGCGGATGACCGACGCGGCCAGCTCGAGCGGAATAAAGCGTCCGTCCTTGTGGCGGGCGTTGACCTCGACGCGCTCTCCGAGAACGCGCGTTTCGGCGGTCCGCAGATATCGGCTCATACCACTGGCGTGAGCCGCTGCATGTTCTGCAGGAAGGATGATCTCGGTGAGCGGACGGCCAATCGCCTCTTCGGCCCGCCACCCGAACAGGCTGTGGGCGGCCGGATTCCAGGCGCGGACGATGCTCGCCTCGTCGATGGCCACGAAAGCGTCTGGGGAGGTCTCGATTATGCGCTGGGCACGTTCCTCGCTGCCGCGCAGCAGACGCTCGGTCCTTGCCTCTCGACGCAACGTCATCAACAGGAAGAGCACGCCTCCGACGATCAAGCCGGCCAGTGGCAAGGCGACCGTTATGACGCCTTGCTGCACGCGCTTGACTCCCGAAAGCGCAACGTCGGTGTCGACTTCGGCGACGACTGCCCAGCCGAGTGAGTCCACCGGTGCGTACGCCGTCAGAGTCTCGTCGTTCTCCAGCGCTCCGCTACGGCCCTGCAGTGCGAGGCGCACGCCAGGGTGGCCGCGATAGTCGACCAACTTGCGACCACGGCGCCCGGGTGAGGCGAGCAGCGTCCCGGCCTGGTCGATCACTGACAGCCGAACATGTTGAGTCTGCGCCGCGGCTCGGACCAGCCCATGGAGTTCGCGGAGCTCGTAGGCCGTGACCAGAACGCCGACAACCTTCCCCTCCCAGCGGACGGGCGCGGACACTCCGACAGCGATCGGCTTGCCCGTAGCCGCTGTTTGAAAGGCCGGTGAGACGTACGTCGTCGTGGTGCGCCTGGCCCCTTGGAAGTAGTCGCGGTCCGAAAAGTCCTTACCAATGATCGAAGGCGTCGCAGGGACAACCGCCACCATGCGCCCGTCGCCGCGCGTCAACCCGATGACGCCCATGCCGGGACGCGCCTCCGACAGCTGCCGGACGTGACGATGCACGGGCGACCGGCGTCGATCAAAGCCCCTCAAATCAGCCATCCCACTGGCGAGCAGGCGCCGTTCGGCGTACGCGGCAGTCAGCTGTCGCACGCTCTGAAGTTCGCGGGCCACTGTCTCTGCGCTGAGGCGGGCGTTGGCCTCCACGACCTTCTGCGCTTGGCCCTTGACGCCCTCGGCGGCCAGCTGCACGCTCGCTACGACAAGTACGACCAGCGCTAGAAGGGTTACGAGCGCTGCGGCCGCGAGTCGGGCACCTGTCGTGCCGCTGCGGCGCTCCGGGGAAGAAAAGGTCACGCTCGACTACTCGTCGCCGCTGCAACGGCTCGCAAGCGCAGGTGTCGCCGACCTGACAGCCCAGCACAGGGCGTCGGCGCGCGGCTAGAACAACGCTGGATCCGGCTGCAAGAGCTCTTCGCCCTCGTTGCCTGCGCGGTTGACGAGCTTGCTTACGGGCGCTGCTGACACACGGGCGGCGTCCAGGGGGCCCAGCAATTCTGAAGCGGTGGCAGCGTCAACCTCGGAGTCAAGCCACGCCGCCTCCTCCTCCGGGCCGCCAAGCACGCACGGCATACGGTCGTGGACTTTGGCGCAGAGCTCATTGGGAATGGTGGTCAAGATCGCCAGGCGGTCATGGTCGAGCAAACCCGCGAAGGCGAACAGCTCGCCGCCGTCGACCGTGTAGCGCATGGGCGCGGGCTTGACTCGTGGTTTTTCCGCGCGCAGCCATTCGTACCAGCCGTCAGCAGGAACCAGGCAGCGGTGTGAGGCGTTCGAGATGAGCCGGGCGAACACCCGCCGCCTGGCAGCGGTTTCGGAGCGAACGTTGATCTGCGGCGGCGCCTTGCCGCGCGGCAGTTGCAATCCCCAGCGGGCTGTGTGCGCGTGATGCTCGCTGTCGACGGCCAAGACGTGCTCGGTTGGACACACGTTGAAGCGGTGAAGCAGGTCTCCGGACAGTTGCCCGTCTTGCAACTCAAAGCGCTCGGCCACCAGGCGCCGGTTGGAAACCGTGAGTGTGTAGCGACCGCACATCTATTGGCGCTTCACTCGCATCGACGCTGTCAGACGGTCCCCGAGCGCGTGAACCTCGCTTCCGAAGCGCACGAACAATGGACCCCCGAACGGCTGACGCTCGACGACTTCGAACTCGTCTCCCACCCCGATACCACGTTCGGCGAGATAGCGGAGCATCTCCGGATCGGTGTCGGACACGCGCGCGAGGATGCCGCTCGTGCCGGCGGCTAGCCCCTCGAGCGGCTCGGTGGGCTCTTCGTCGATTTCAAGGTCTGAAGACGGGATCGGGTCACCGTGCTGATCGTGCGTCGGGTGCCCGAGCTTGGCAGCGATCAGCTCTTCCAGCTCTTCGGACAAGACATGCTCCAGCACTTCGGCTTCCTTGTGCACACGGTCCCACGGCACGTCGAGCGCTTCAGCGAGGAAGAGCTCGAGCAACCGGTGATGGCGGAGGACTTCCAAGGCGATGCGGCGGCCGCGCGCGGTGAGCTCAACGCCTCGGTACGGCACGTGCGTGACGATTCCCAGCTCGTCGAGCTTGCGGATCATTCCCGACGCTGACGCCGCAGTGACGTTCAGCCGCTCTGCCAGCGCGTTCGTCGACACCGCGCCGTCCGAGCGGGTCTGCAACGCATAGATGGCCTTGGCGTAGTCCTCGACCGCTGCGGAAATTCCAATTTCACCTCCCATGTGGGGTCAATGATGGCCTGCCCGGGCCGGGTTGACAATGGCGCCAGGTCACCGTCGGGCAACGCTCTCGCACGAACTCGGTCAAGATGAGCGCTCCGATCGTCCGATAGTCGTGTTGAACCCCCTATGCCTCGCCGTCGACTAACTCGCCGCGAACTCCTCAAGACCGGCGCCCTCGGCGCCGTTGCCGCGGGCTTGGTCAAGCCTGCGCCGGCTCTCGCTGCGCCAGCGGCCCTCTTCGAAGTCGAAGTTGGACTCGGATCCGCGGCCAAGGCCTCGGCCGCGGCATGGCGCGAATCCGAAGTGATGCGCGCGCCGCGGCGCTTTGACTTGATGGGCCTGGCGTGGCACAAGGGCACGCTGCAAGCGCAGGTGCGCACTCGGCGGACCGACGGGCGTTGGTCACCTTGGGTCGGCCTCGCCGCGGCAGGAGGCCACGGCCCAGACGGCACGAAGCCGTTGCGCGGGACAGATCCGGCGTTCACCGGACCTGCTGATTACTTCCAAGTCCGGGTTCACGGCAATGCGGAGGGAGTGCGAGCGCGTTTCGTCCGCGCTCAGCCAACCGCGCGGGCCGCCACCCGGCTAGCGCGACGCGGTGCACGATCGGCTCGCTTACGCGCCCCCGGGCGTGCCACCCAAGCGGGGGTTCCGCCACAAATCATCTTCCGTGACGAGTGGGGTGCGGCCGCCGTGCCGCCGCGGACTGCGCCGTCGTACGGGCGGATCGACATGGCGTTCATCCATCACACCGCCACCAGCAACAACTACACCCCAGAGCAGTCGGCGGGCATCGTCCTCGGCATCGCGCGCTACCACCGCGATTCCAACCGCTGGAGCGACATCGGTTACAACTTCCTGGTCGACAAGTACGGCCAGATCTTCGAGGGCCGCTCCGGCGGAATCGACCAGGCCGTGATCGGCGCCCAGGCACAAGGCTTCAACTCCGTCTCGACGGGCATCTCGTGTTTGGGGGACTTCACCACGATCACGCAGAGCCCGGCCGCAGTCGACGCCATCGCGCGGTTGCTCGCGTGGAAGCTCTCCTTGCACGGCACTCCGGTGAGCGGCCAGGTGACGGTCCGCTCGGCCGGTGGAGCCACCAACCGTTTCGCTTCCGGTGTCCCGGTGACATTCGAGCGCATTTCCGGCCACCGGGATGGAAACAACACCTCGTGCCCGGGTGCCTTGTTGTACAAGCAGCTCGCGGCAATCCGAGACCGCGCCGCCCGCTATGCGACGCCCGCATCCGCATCCGCATTGACGCTGACGGCGGCGGCGGGCACTCTGCGACATCCCGCGACCGCGGAGCTTTCCGGGGCGCTGCGCTTGGCGGACGGCAGTTCGGCGCAGGGGCTCGAACTGGCGATCGAGTTTCGGGAAGGCGCGACGGATCCGTGGGCTCAGATCGGGACGGCGCTCTGTGCTGACGACGGAAGCTGGCAGGCTGACGTTTCTCTCCCGCGCAGCGGCAGTGTACGGGCGAGCTGGACCGGAGATTTCGCGCGGGCAGCGGTCGTATCTGCCGAAGCCAGGCTTTCTGTGCTCACGCGCCTGACGATGAGGGTCGGGTCCCGGCTGATGCGCGCGGGCCGCTCCGTGCGGGTGAGCGGTGAGTGCGGGCCCGTGCCCAAGCCTCGGCCGCGCGTGACCTTGGTCTTAGAACGCCGCCGTGGGACCCGCTGGGTTGTAGTCCGCACTCGCCGCGTCGCCGTACGCGACGGGCGCTATGACCGCCAAGTCGCGCTTCCGGGACCTGGGCTCTATCGGATCACCGTCTCCGCTCCCGGCGCCACTGCGCATCGGCGCGTGCGTGCGGTTGCCTGAGTAGCGTCACCGCGCATCGGCGCGTGTGTCCGGTTGGCCGCAGTAGCGTCACGCGAAAAGGTCCGTAGGCATGGGCGCTTGAGGGGGTACGTCACCACGCCGCCTCGCCGGCGACTTCGGCGATCGCCGCCGACACGCGCCCGCCCTGCCAGGCCAGCGGGGACTTGCCGGGGTCTTCGATGACCGTGCGTGAACCCGGAAGGGCCTGCGCGTAGCGCTCCGCGACGGCATACGGATGTTCGTAGTCGATGTCGTCATAGCTGGCTATGACCACGGTCGGGACCGAAATAGCGCTCAAGTCGGCGTAGTCTCCGAAAGCGGCTGCCCGCGGTACGACGCGCAGCGCGTCGGCAACCGCGTCGGGGTGCTGGTGCGCGCGCATCCGTTGCAAGACGGCGGTCTTGATGGTCTGCTGGTACTGCTCCGGCACCCTCAAGCTACCCATGGCGGCGAGAAAGCCTTCTGGGCCCCCGCGGCGGAGCCCCTCGGAAAGGCGATCCCACTGCGCGAGATCCCGGCCGCCTTGCGGTTCGAAGGCAGGAGTGATGACGACGAGGCCGGCGACGCGATCGGGATGCTCAAGCGCAAAGCGCAGCGCCGTGTGCCCGCCCATCGAGTTGCCGGCGATGACTGCCTTGTCGACTCCTGCGCGATCCAATACGGCCAGCAGGTCAGACGACAACTCGACGAAGGAGTAGGCAGCGGGATTCGGGGCGGGCGTCGACGCGCCGTGGCCGCGCGCGTCGTAGGAGATCACGCGGTGGCCGTCGCGCTCCAGCGCTTTGGACCCCATCACGACGTAGCGGCGCGTCGAAGTGAGCCCGTGCAGCAGTACGACCGGCTTGCCTTCGCCGGCTTGTTCACCGGACAGCGTCACTCCGGCCGTTTGAATCGTCAGCTCTGCCATGGCAAGAGGTCTACCTGACCTCGGCTAGGCTTGCCTCTTGGCCTTCGACGTCACTGCCGCACACTTCCAGGAGCGCGTGCTGGAGCGCTCGCACCACAAACCCGTGGTCGTCGACTTCTGGGCCGCGTGGTGCGGGCCATGCCGGGCGCTGGCACCCGTGCTCGAAGCCGCCGTGGCCGACCGTGCAGGCCTGGTCGAACTCGCCAAAGTGGACACGGAAGCCGAGCCGGGTCTGGCCGCTCGCTACGGCATTCAGGGAATTCCGGCCGTCAAGGCTTTTCGCGACGGCGAAGTGCAGTCCGAGTTCACCGGGGCCTTACCGAAGAACGCGGTCGGATCCTTTCTGGACTCGCTGTTGCCCTCTCGCGCCGACGAGCTGGTCGCCGCCGGCGACGAGTCGAGCCTGAGAGAGGCACTGGCGCTTGAGCCCGCGCACGCCGACGCCGCCCTCGCCCTCGCCCGCCTGCTGATCGCGGACGGACGCGGCGATGAAGCGGATGCGGTTCTCGCCAACGTCGCCGGCTCCTTCGCGGCCGACGGCCTGCGGGCACGGTTGAAGCTTGAGCGCGACGCTGCGTTAGCGAGCGCATTCCAGGCGCTCGACGAGGGCGCGACCGAGCGTGGCCTCGACCAGCTCGTCCAAGCTGTCGCGGCCAGCGCCGACAGCGATCGCCGCACATCTCTGCGGGCGGTGATCGTCGGAGAGCTCGACGCCCTCGGCGTGGCTCACCCGCTGGCGCGCGAAACGCGCCGCAAGCTGGCGTCCGCACTGTATTGATCACTTTCGACGACGGTCGCGTGCGGTGGTGTGTCGAGCGTCGTTCAGAGGTCTGTCTCTCGCCTCAGGTGAGCGGAAGCGCGAGCTGCTCAGGAGTCTCCGTTGCGGCTTGCCCAAGATCGCCTTCGAACCCGGCCACACGCACGCCGATCAACCGCACGGGCCGTGGCGGGTCGTAAGCGCGTAGCAGCTCCAAAGCGACTGTCGACAAGGTCTCGAGGTCCGAAGGCGGCTCGGGCAGGGTGCGGGCGCGCGTGACGGTCGTCCAGTCGTTGAGCCGCACCTTGATGGCCACCGTCCTACCGCGCGCGCCACGTCGGGTAAGCGCGCCGAAGAGCTTCTCGCACAGAGCTGTGAGCTCGGCTTCGAGCCCCGCCCCGGGCTGGAGGTCTTCGTCGAAAGTCGTTTCGCTCGAGCGCGACTTCGCAGGTCCAGACGTCGTGCTCACGGGCGCATCGTCGCGCAGCTGTGATCGCGCCAGGAGATAGGCGGCTTGGCGCCGCCCGAAGCGCTCCGCCAAGTCGGCGGTGGAAGCTTGGGCCAAAGCGGAGATCGTGCCGATTCCCAGCGCTTGCAGACGCGCGGCCGTCTTCGGGCCAATACCCGGGATGATGCGTGGCGAGCGGCCGGCGAGGCGCTCACAGGCCTGCTCGCGCGAGAGGACGACGAAGCCGCGCGGCTTTTCGAGATCGCTGGCAACTTTGGCGACGAGGCGGTTGGGCCCGACGCCCACGGACAAGACGATGCCCGTCCTTTCCTCCACGCGGGAGATGACTTCCCTCAGCGCCGTGATCGGTCGCGCCTCGTCGGTGATGTCGGCGTAGCTCTCGTCGAGGCCTATCACCTGCACGACTCCCAACCGCTCGCGCACGAGGGCCCATACCGCTTGAGATGTCGCTCGGTAAGCCGGAAAGTCAGGCGGCAGGAATACCGCCTGCGGACACAATCGCCGCGCCTGCGCCGCCGGACTGGCCGAACCGATCCCAAAGCGGCGCGCCTCGTAGCTCGCCGTCGTCACCACCGAGCGCGGCCCCGAACCCGCGACCACCACCGGCAGACCGCGCAGCTCCGGGCGCCGCATCAGCTCCACGGACACGTAGAACGCGTCGCAATCGAGGTGCGCGATCACGCGACGAGCCGGCTCGGACATGCTCCCCTCACAGGCTACGCCGCCCATCGGAGAGCTTTTGCGGTCAACGTGGCTCTCCACGACGCGTCGCGCGCGACCGTACGCCACCGGCTCGCGAGTGCACCTGGAGCTCGACACGAATAGCGCGCCGCGGCGCAAACACACGTCCCCGGACCCGCAGCACTTGGCCAACGCGCCTGTCAAGCCCGGAGCGCAATCGAGCGATTCGTGTCCTTGCCGGCGGCGAAGTCGAGACGGCGGAGGCGCTCGCCTCTGAAAGGAGCCATCGACTGTAGCGGCCGCGAAACGTCAGGCAGTAGCGGCGCGAGCGGCCTCGCGCGAGGGCGCTCTCGCCTGTCGCCTGAGGCGTGCTGCGCTACTCGCTGTCGCAGCGGACAGTCGAGGAATCGAGCACGGTTGCGTCCGCGGTCACAAACGACAGGCGGGCGACGTTCGGGCGCAGGATGACGCGCAGTGCGGCGTAGCTTTCATGATCGGCGAACGCGAGCCGGGAGTCGGCGCCGTTGACGGGATAGAGGCTGCGCCCACCGGCCCCCGCGACAAATTGCGTGATCCCGTCGCGCGGCTTGAACCGCTGCGAGTCATGGTCATGGCCGCTGAGGGCCAGCGCAGCTCTTCCGCGCAAAGCATCCCATACCGGCCGCATGTCCTCTTGATCACCGTGCCGACCCGCGCTTTGGAACGGACGGTGCCAGAAGGCGAGCGTGCAGTTGCCGGGCCGCCGCTTGAGTTGGGACTTCAGCCAGCGCAGCTGCCGCGATCGTCCGTCGTGCGGGGCTTCGGAATTCAGCGAAATCAAGCGCCAGCCACCCATGCGAAAGGCGTACCAGGGAGGAACCGGACCACCGGCGCGCTTCGCCCAGTAAGGGTTGTAGCCCTCAGCGCGATTGCCCCACTCGTGGTTTCCGGGCGTTGGCGCGGTGATTCTCGACATCCGCCCGTAGACGGTGTCGTAATTGTCGCGGAAGTCCTCTTCGGTGCCGCGGTCATAGACGTCGCCGAGGTAGAGCAGCCGTTGCGGGCGGTCACGCTCGATGCGGCGCGCCAAGGCCCGGGACGCGCTGCCCCCGTCCGCACCGTCACCGACGGCCCAGACGATGGCGCGAGCAGCCGGCTTCTTCGCGGACGAAAACGTCAAAGATGCACTCGCCGGCGCGGCAGCCGGCTCGCTGTCACGACCGCGACCCAGTACAGCCAGCGCCAACAATCCCAATACGACCAGCGCGCCGGCCACAAGCCAGCGCCGGTTGACCGCGCGATCCCTGATCACCCCCGGAGCTTAGCCGTGACGTGGTGTTGATCCCCCGACGGGGCTACGCGGCTTCCAGCTGCAAATCCATACCGGCGCGCATACGCTCCATCCCCACGCGGATCCGGCTCTTGGCCGTACCAAGCGGAACTCCGACACGGGACGCGATCTCGTCGGCCGTCAATCCACCCCAGTGAGCCAGAACGAGGGCTTCGCGTTGCGGGGCGGGAAGCCGCTTGAGCTGCTCGCGCACGACGTGACGCGCCTCGGCGCGCTCCACTGCTTCGCTCGGTCGCTCATCGGAGCGCGGCTCGTCGCTAGCCACCACCAACTTGAGCCGGTCCGTCGCACGGCCCGCTGCCTGACTCTCACGCCACAAATCGAGCGCTCGCGAGCGCGCCATCAGGCGCAGATAGGAACCAAGCTCGCCGCGACGCGCGTCGAAGGAATACGGGCGCCGCCAAAGCCGCAAGAAGACGTCTTGGACGATGTCTTGAGCTTGGGCGGCGTCGCCGGTCACGCGGTAGGCGACGGCGTAGACACCACGGTGGTGCTCCTCATAAACGCGTTGGTAGTGGTCGGGATTGCGGAGGTCGAGCAACACGGGGGTGTCCTTTCAGAGGAAAGAGCCGTAGCGGTAGCACGCTGTGTAGATAAGGTTATACACCGTGTGTATCCCCGCTAAACGCGGCGTATGCGCCACAATCCTCCGGTGCGCGGTCTCCTTTCACCGTTGGTTTTCCGTTGATGGCGCGGTGGCTCGCCGCGTTGGGCGGGCTTGTGCTCGTCGCTGCCGGCGCGCTGGCGCTGGTGCTCTTTCTGGGCAGCCGCGATTCCGGCGAGATAACAGGCGCCGAAGGCCCTGGGCGGCAATTTCCGAGCCAATGCGCCGATCACCGCCGGACCCCGCCGGGGTTCGAGTTCAACTCCCAACCCCCCACTTCTGGTCCGCACAGGCCGCGCCTGATAGGCCGCGACTCCGTTGAACTGGGCAGCGACGCCTTGTTACACGCCTTGGAGCTCGGCAACGTCGTCATCGCTTATCCATCCGCGCAGCCCCCCGGCGAATTGGCGAAGGTTCAACAAGCTGTGTCAGGCCCTTACGATGCGGAGATCGCGGCCGCCGGCCAAGCCGTCATCCTCGGCCGGCGTCCCGATGTCGATGGCGTCGTGGCGCTGGCTTGGGGCCGCCAGTTGGAGGCGTCTTCGCCGGACGATCCCGCCCTGCGGAGGTTCGTCGAGCAATGGCTGGGAAACGTCGAGGCTTCGACGCGCGACGAAGCGTGTCGCCCAAGCTGACACGATGCAGCGTCATATGGCCGGACTCGTCTCCCCTCTGCGCCTCGCCCTCGCCCAGATCAACGCCCGCGTCGGCGACATCGAAGGCAACGCCGCCGCGATCGCGCGGCACATCGACGAGGCACGTGATGCCGGCGCCGAGCTGGTCTTGTTTCCGGAGCTGTGCCTGACGGGCTATCCCCCGGAAGACCTGCTTCTGCGTGAGTCGTTCCTGCTCGAAGCGCACGAGGCGGCGCGGACGCTTGCGGCGGCGAGCGAAGGCATCGTCGCCCTCGTCGGCTTCCCCGAACGTGAGCGCGACGTCTACAACGCGCTCGCCGTACTAGCGGAAGGCCGCTTATGCGGCATCTATCGCAAGACGCGCTTGCCGAACTACGGGGTCTTCGACGAGCGCCGGTACTTCCAGGAAGGTGAATCCGGCGCGATCCTCGACTTCGGCGACGCCCGCATCGGCTTGACCATCTGCGAAGACATGTGGGCCCCCGGCCCCCCGGCTTCCGATGAGGCCGCGGCCGGCGCATCGCTGATCCTCAACGCGTCCGCGTCGCCGTATCACGCCGGCAAGGGTCTTCAGCGCGAGCGCATGATCTCCCAGCGCGCGCGTGACAACTTGTGCGCGGTCGCCTATTGCAACCTGGTGGGCGGCCAGGACGAGCTGATCTTCGACGGCCACTCGATCGTCGTGGACCATGAAGGCCGCGTGGTCGCCCGGGCGCCGCAATTCGAGGAAGCGCTGATGCTGGTCACGATCGACCTGCAGGCGGGCATCAGCGCGCGCCTGCACGATCCGCGTCTGCGTCGGCCCGTGCGCGCCGCGCTGCCCGATGTGCGCCAGCTCGAGCCGCTCAAGCGCCCGCGACAAGCTGACGTCCCCCCTACCGGCGGCAGCGTCACCGACGTCCTCAGCCCGGAAGCCGAGGTATACGCGGCTCTAGTGCTCGGCTTGCGCGACTACGTGCACAAGAACGGGTTCAAACACGTCGTCCTCGGCTTATCCGGCGGTATCGACTCGACGCTCGTCGCCCTCGTCGCGGTAGACGCCCTGGGGCCAGAGCGCGTGACGACCGTCATCATGCCGTCGCCCTATTCCTCCAGCGGCACGCAAGGCGACGCCCGGCAGCTGGCTTCAAACCTTGGCGTCGAGTGCTTGGAGCTCCCGATCGGCGGGGTCATGACGGTCTACGACGAATTGCTTTCAGAAGTCTTCGCCGGCACAGAACCGGATCTCACGGAAGAAAACCTACAAGCGCGGATCCGCGGCAACATCCTCATGGCCTTGTCGAACAAGTTCGGCTGGCTGGTGCTGACCACCGGTAACAAGTCAGAAGTGTCGGTCGGCTACAGCACCCTTTACGGCGACTCCGCCGGCGGCTTCGCGGTGATCAAGGACGTTCCGAAGTTGCTCGTGTACCGGTTGTGCGAGTACCGCAACTCCAAGGGCGAGGTTCCCGTCATGCCGGACACGATCGCCACCCGCCCGCCGACTGCCGAGCTGCGCGAGAATCAGCGCGACGAGGATTCACTGCCGGCTTACGAGGTACTCGACGTGATCCTGGAGCATTACGTGGAGCGCGATGCCAGTCGCGAGCAACTGCTGGCCCTGCGATTGCCCGAAGACGCGGTCGACCGGGCGATCTCGCTGGTTGACCGCAGCGAGTACAAGCGCCGCCAGGCCGCACCCGGCATCAAGATCACCCCGCGGGCGTTCGGTCGCGACCGGCGCATGCCGATCACCAACGGCTACAAGCCAGGCTGAGCGCCTTCGGGCGCCGGACGCACGGCGATCGTCATCCGCACCAGCGCGCACAGTCGCCCAGCGTCATCGGACACCTCCACCTCCCAGATCCACGTAGTGCGTCCGCGGTGCCGGCGATGGGCGACCGCGTGGATGTGGCCCTCGACAAGCGGCCTCAAGTAGCTGGCGTGATTGGACAGCCCTTGGGCGACGCGGTCGGAGTCCCGCACGGCTAGGTGCGTGGCCAGGGAGGCCATGGTCTCCGCCATAGCGGCGATGACGCCGCCGTGCACCAGTCCTGCGGGCTGGCGGTGTTGGTCGCCGATCAGCACTTGTGCGCGGACTTCTTCCTCTCCGACATGGAGTAGTTCGAGCCCGTAGAGACTGTCGAAGCCCGGCAACGAGCCTTCGAACACGTGGTCTGCCGGCGCAGAGCCCGCGGGCGGCGGGTCTGCCGGCGCAAAGCCTGCGGACCCCGATTCGCTCGTCAGCCTCTCACCCGGCGATCTTGCGCAAGTCGCGCACGAGCAGCAAGTGCTTCAGATGCGAGGCGACAGCGGCGAGGTTCTCCAGCGCTTCAACTGCCTCACGGCGGCGCTCGGGGTTGCGCGAGCGCAGCGCGGGCGCGAGTATCTGCTGTAAGAGCGCACCTTCGCGTTCGGCGGAAGTACGCAGCACACGGAGATTACGCGCAGCCACCCCGTAGCGGGCCAGTTCCGTGGCGGCACGGACGATCTCGCGCTCGGCTTCGTCGTAGTAGCGGGTGCCCGACTTCGCCTGCCCGGTCAGGATCCCGAAGTCTTCGAGCTCTTTGATGAGCTTGGGGTCGGCGCCTGTCTCCTCGACCACGTCGGCCAGCGAGTAGAGCGCGCCCCGATCACGAATGGAGAAAGTGGCCCGTCTCAGGGCGGCGCCGGGACGCGAGTCTGCGCCTGTGCCCGTGCTTGCGCCGGCTGGAGCGGCGTCTGCTCCCCCGGTAGAGCTCGGCGGCCGCTCGTCCGCGATTGCGCGGCCGGCGGCGAGCTCTTGGCGGATGACGCGCAGCGGCAGGAACTCATCACGTTGAAGCCTTAGGATCGCCCGCAGGCGCGACACGTCGGCCGTCGAGTAGAGCCGGTATCCGCCTTGGGTCCGGCGCGGCGAGAGGAGCTTCTGGTCTTCGAGGTAGCGGATCTTCGAGATCGAGATGTCCGGGAATTCCTGGAGCAAGGCCTTGCAGACCGCTCCGATGGTCAGCGCCTTCTGGCCGGACCCCGACGGACCGGAGCCCTGCGCGTGCTCCGCCGCGGCGGCGGGTGCCGCGACAGGCGCGCCCGGAGCACTTGCGGAGGTATCGGCGTGGGTTTCACCCACCGGAGCGTTGGTGGTCAAAGCGCCTTCCGGGGCGTCCGTGATGTCTGCGTCGGCCATGGGCAGCAGCTCTCAGCGCGCGAAGTAAGTCAGCTTGAACTTGCCGATCTGCAGTTCGTCGCCGTCGGCGAGCACGTGCGAATCGATCCGGTTGCGGTTGACGTAGGTGCCGTTCAAGGACCCGGAGTCATCGAGTAGCCAATCGCTGCCGCGACGCACGAGCACCGCGTGATTGCGCGAAACGGTGACGTCGTCGAGAAAGACATCTGCTTCAGGGGCGCGGCCAAGCGTCATGCGCTCACCGGTCAGCGGCAGCGACTCCCCGACGCGCCCGGCGCCCGAGCGAATAACGAGCGCACCGCCGGCGGAAGCGACGTCCTCGACCTCCACCGGTCGCAGCTCCCCGGTGGCCTCGTCGATCATGTAAGTGGCGGTGTTGGCTTCAGGCCGCGGAGTGTCGGTGACGCCGGCGCCCAGGAAGCCGCCGCAGCGCTCGCAGTACTTCGCGCCTTCGGCCGTGACGAAACCGCATTCCGGGCAGTGCTTGGCCACTGCTGATCGACCGCCTCAGCCGAGCTTAGGGGTTGGTGGGCTCGCCCTGAGCTCGACCCGAAAGGATGTCGGTGAGCTTCTGCACGTCAGCTCCCGAAATAAGGTCTTCACCGGCCTCTCGGCTCTTGCGGAGACGATTGACCAATTCAGCGCGCAAGATGTCGATCTTGCCGTGCAGTATCCGTCGACGGTAAGAGACTTCCTGCTCTTCCTCGGTCAGCTGGCGGATCAGATCCTTGAGCTCTTGATCGCTCAGCGAACCGAGATCAGGGAAGGTTTCGAGGGTCATCGGTCCGTTGCTCCTGGTGTTCGGCCCTGGGTGGCGGAGCATAGCATCGACATCAACCTCGACTTGAGGGTCTCATCCCGCGCCGTGCCCGCAGTTGTCGCTCTCCGGCCAGGAGGTAGAGAGCGGTCGCGACCAGCGCCAGCGTCAAGCCGACGTAAAGACACACTATGGCCACAGTGCCGGCACCGGCCATGGCGAGAAACGGAGCTGCCATCGCCGGCCAGACACCCCAACGCCCCACCCAGTTGATCCGCAACTCGAGCCCGTGTCGCAATGCCCACTGTGCGAGCGCGAGCATCGCCACTTCGCGGACTGCCAGCACCGCCAGCGCCCAGCGGGGCAACAGTTCGAAGTTCCAGCAGACGATGATCCCGGACAGCACCAACAAGCGATCGACCAGCGGATCCATCAACGCGCCCAAGCGCGAGTACTGGCCAGTGACCCGCGCGAGGATGCCGTCGAGGTAGTCGCTGGCAGCGATCGCGGCAAACAGGAAGGCGGCGGTACGATCGCGGCCGTCCTCGCTTTGCAAGGCGATGTACACGAAGACGGGCAGCATCCCCAGCCGCAGATAGCCGATCAGGTTCGGCAGCGTCCACGGCCGCAGAGGCTGTCCGGCCGCAGTCTCCGGAGGCAGGGGACCTGAGCGGTCGAGTCCCGCCAGGCGGAACGGCGTGAGCCGACGGCCCTTTACGGAAGGCTTCGCCACAAGTCCGCCGCCGCTTTCGCCGCGCCGTCAAGCGGCACGGAGCCGGCCTCTCGGCCGCGGCGCGTCTGTGTCTCGACTTCACCTGACTCGGCCGTGCGTCGCCCGACTGTGCACCGCACGGGGCAGCCCAGCAGCTCGGCATCGGCGAATTTCTGTCCCGGCCCACCGTCACGGTCGTCGTAGATGACGTCGAGCCCACTCTCGCGCAGCTCGGCATAAACCGACTCGGCCAGCTCGCGCTCGGGCGTGTTGGCTTTGCCGATCGAGACCAGATGAACGTCGAAGGGCGCAATCGACTTCGGCCACGAGATGCCTCGCTCGTCCGCGTACTGCTCGACGGCCGCGGCTACGATGCGGGCGGGCCCGATGCCGTAGGAACCCATCACCACGGGCTGCTGGCGTCCCTGCTCGTCGAGATAAGTGGCGCCGAGAGGCTCCGTGTAGCGGGTGCCAAGCTTGAAGATGTTGCCGACCTCGATCGCCGCTTCGATACGAATCGAATGCCCGTTGACGGTGTCCCCTGCCTCCACGCGCCGCACATCGGCGCGCTCGAAGGCGAAGTCGCGTCCCGGTTGCACGCCACGCAGATGGCGATCCGGCTCGTTGGCGCCGGTGACGTACCCACCAGCCGCAACTGCGTCGTCTAGGAGGATCGGCACGTCGACACCGAACGGGCCGATGAAGCCTGCGGGCCCGATGACTTCTTCGAACTCGTCAGGCCGAGCGGGACGGGCTTCGGCGGCCAACGCGTTGGCGAGCTTGATGTCGTTGACGTGATGGTCACCGCGCAGCATGACGAGCACGAGGCCACGCCCGGAGACCATCACGGGATAGGCCTTCAACAGCGCCCCCGGCGACACTCCGAGCGCTTCAGAGACGTCGGCGACAGTGGTCAAGCCGGGGGTGTGAACTTGTTGCGGGGCCTCGAGGGCGGGAGGCAGCTGCACGGATGCGGCCTGCGCCGAGGCGACTTCCACGTTGGCGGCGTAGCCCGGCGCCAACGCGACCTCGTTCTCACCGGCCGGGCACGGCGCCATGTACTCGTGGGCGCCGGACCCACCCATCATCCCGACGTCGCTTTCCACGCGGTACCACTCAAGCCCTGACCGATCGAAGATCCGGTCATAAGCGCTCACGTGCAGCTGATAGGAGCGCTCAAGGCCCTCCGCGTCGCGATCGAACGAGTAGGAGTCCTTCATCACGAACTCGCGCGTACGCAGGACTCCCGCGCGTGGGCGCGGCTCGTCGCGCTCCTTGGTTTGGAGGTGGTAGAGGATCAGCGGCAGGTCCCGGTAGGAGCGGACGTACTGGGCCACGTGGAAAGTCACGGGCTCCTCGTGCGTCATCGCCAGAACCATCGGAGCGCCACGGCGATCGGCAAGCGTGAACTGCTCGGACAATCCGTAGCGACCAGTCTTCTGCCACAACTCCGCCGGGTTCATGACCGGCATGGACATCTCCTGAGCACCAATGGCGTCGAGCTCTTCGCGGATGATCTGCTCGACCTTGCGGTGAACCTTCCAGCCGCCCGGCAGCCACGTCCAGAGGCCGGCGCCCAGCTGCCGGACCAGGCCGGCTCTCACCATCAACTTGTGCGAAGTCGCTTCAGCGTCGGCGGGAGCCTGCTTCTCGGTCGGCAGGAGGTAATTGGATAGGCGCGTCATGCGACCGGCAAGACTCTAGTGACGGTTGCGGATCTCCAGGCGCGACAGAGCCGGCTGGGCTCCATCGACGTCAGGCGCGAGTGAAGCGACGGCCGTCCGTCGGAGACGCGGTCTCGTCGAGCAGGATCCGCTCCGAAGGAGAGATTGAAGCCGGCAGCGCCTGCGCTTCTTCGGCTTGCTTGGCCTTCTCGAGCGCCGCCAGCCGCTCCGGCGTCAGATCACCGGCATTCTCGGCTTCGATCCGCGCGAGCCACTCCGCGCCCTCGGCCTGGTGCTTGTCATCGACGACGATGCGCCGCGTCTTGGCGTAGGCATCGATCTCCTTGAACAGCTCGTCGACGAGCCGATCTTGCGGGACCTTTCGCAGCGGCTTACCCCGCGAGAAGATCAATCCCTCATTCTTGGCCCCCGTGATCCCGAAGTCGGCGTGCGAAGCCTCGCCGATGCCGTTGACCGCGCACCCGAGCACCGCCACTTCGATCGGGTCCTCGTAGTCCTCGAGGCGGCGTTCGATGTCTGCGACGACGGTGTCCATGTCGAATTGCAGCCGACCACACGTAGGGCAGGCGATGAGGACCGGTCCGCGCTCGCGCAGCTTGAGGGCCTTGAGGATCTCCCACGCGACTTTGACTTCTTCTTCGGCGTGAAAAGTCGACAGCGAGATCCGGATCGTGTCGCCGATGCCGTCGGCGAGCAGGGTGCCCAGACCGACGGCGCTCTTGATCGAGCCCGACCACTTGGTGCCCGCTTCGGTGATGCCGAGGTGCAGCGGGTACTCGATCCGCTGCGACAGCAGGCGGTTCGCGGCGATCGTGTTCGGCACGCTCGTCGACTTGATCGACACCTTGAAATCCGTGAAATCCAGGCGCTCCATCAGCTCGACGAATTCGACCGCCGCGCCGACGAGCGCTTCAACCGGGTTGTCTCGCTCGAGCGTGTGCAAGTGCTTTGGCAGCGATCCGGAGTTGACGCCGATCCTCAGCGGCGTGCCGGCGGCACGTGCTCGCACCGCTACTTCGGCCACCTTGTCGGGACCGCCGATGTTGCCCGGATTGAGCCGCACGCAATGAGCGCCGGCGTCGATGGCTTTGAGCGCGAGGGTGTGGTTGAAGTGGATGTCGGCGATGATCGGAATCGGCGAGTCGGCGACGATCGTCTTTAGTGCCTCGACGTCCTTTTCGCGCGGCACGGCGACACGCACTACGTCGGCGCCCGCGTCGGACACTTTCCGAATCTGCGCCATCGTGGCCGAGAGATTCGCCGTCTCGGTCTTGGTCATCGTCTGCACGATCACTGGAGCGCCGCCACCGATCTGCACACCACCGACGTTGACGTGTCGCTTGGAAGCCATTAGCCAGTGATTCTAGGCGCCCCCCGATGACGTGCAGGGGCTTGGCCAAGAGGAGGCGCCCGCGACCGGGCGCCCTGCTGGGCTCACACCGTGGCGGACTGCGCCGCCTGGGACTCCGCCGCACGGTCACGCTCGAGCCACACGTCCGTGGACCCGCGCTCGTGCCCGTAGAGCCGCTCGAAGTCCGCAGCGTAGCGCTCCTGCACGAACACGCGCTTGATCTTCAAGCTCGCGGTGACCTCGCCCGCCTCTTGACTGAGCTCACGCCGCGCGAGCGTGAAGCGCTTCACTTGGCTGATCGGAGCAAAGCGGGCGTTGGTCTCGGCCACCGCCGCGGCGAGGTGAGCCTGCCAGCGCTCGTCTTGAGCGATGACCGACGGATCCTGGGAATCGATCCCGAGGTCCGCTGCGACTTTCGGCGCCTCGATCGGGTCGAGCGTGAGCAGCGCCACCAGATAGGGCCGGCGATCTCCGTGCACGACTGCCTGTGAGACACCGCGGATGCCGATCAACGCGAGCTCGACGTTTCCGGGAGAGACGTTCTTGCCGCTTGAAGTGACGACGATTTCCTTCTTGCGGCCGGTCAGCGTCAGGTAGCCGTTTGCATCGAGGCTGCCGACGTCACCGGTGTGCAGCCAGCCGTCGCGCAGCGCGTCGGCCGTCGCGTGCTCGTTGCCTTCGTAGCCGGAAAATACGTGCGGTCCTCGCACGAGTACCTCACCGTCGTCAGCCAAGCGGACCTCCGCACCGGGGAGCGCGGGCCCGACCGTGCCGAAACGCCGGCCTTGCAGCGGGTTGAGCGTGGTCACGGCGCTCGTCTCGGTCATGCCCCAGCCCTCGCAGATCGGTATCCCGCAGGCATCGAAGAACTCGAGGATGGCCGGGTCGATCGGCGCCCCGCCGCACACCGCAAGCTGCACTCGTCCGCCGAAGACCTCGCGCACGCGAGACAACACGACACGGTCAGCGGCGGCATGGGCCAGCTTCAAGGCCGGTGGCAGCGGCTTACCTTGTCGCCGCAGTGAGGCGGCGCGCAAGCCGACGCCGGTCGCGGCCTGAAACAGCGCCTGCTTGACCGGCCCGCCCGCGGCCGCGGTGTTCTGGGCGTTCGCATAGCCCTTTTCGAAGACGCGCGGGACCGACGGCAGATGCGTCGGCTTGACGACCGCGAGATCGTCGAGGATGGCGTTCATGTCGCCGCTCCAATAGGCCAGCGTCCCTCCTACGCGCAACGCCACCAGTTGCACCATGCGCGTAAGCACGTGGGCGAGGGGCAAGAAAGTGAAAAAGACGTTGCCGGGATCCAATGGCAGGCGGTCTATGACCATCTGCGAATTGATCGCCAGCGAGTTCTGCGTGAGGCGACAGCCCTTTGGCGGGCCCGTCGTTCCAGACGTGTAGACCAGCGTGGCGAGATCTTGTGGCCCGATGCCGGCACGCGCTCGCTGCAGGCGCTCGGAATCCGTTCCGGCTCCCCGCTGCTCGAGCTCTGCGAGCGGCATCGCGTCTGCGTGCTCACCAGCGAAGACGATCGTGTGCTCAAGCCCGGGAGCGCTGCCCCCGCGCGCAAGCTTCTCCACTTGCGCCGGGTCGTCGCAGAAGATCACGCGTGCGCCGGAGTCGTCGAGCACGTAACGGACTTCCTCGGCGGAATTGGTGTCGAAGATCGGGACCAGCGTCGCACCCACCAGCATCGCCCCGATGTCGGCTTGCGTCCACTCCGCGCAGGTGCGAGAGAGAATCGACACCCGGTCGCCCGGGCGGACGCCGAGATCCAGCAATCCGCTGGCGATCGCTCGCGATTTGGTGTAGAGCTCCGGATAAGTGAGCTCACTCCATGCTCCGCCGGCGGGATGGCGCTGCGCCAAGCCGGCGCCCTGTTCGCAGGCGCGGACAATGGCGTCGACCAGCGTCGCGTCGGGATTCAGATGAGTAGCAGGCGCGGAAATAGCGGATGCAGCATACCTGCGTCCGCGGCTGGCACCGGTTTAGCGCGGCAGGTCGAAGCCGTCGCCGCGAAGGCGCGCTATGTCGTTGTTCAGCCCGATGAAGAATAAGGCCAGCACGAGGGCGAACCCGACCAGTCCGGCGCGCTCCATCACGATGACCGGGATGCGCCGCCCCGACACCTTCTCGGCGAGAGCCCAGAAGATGTGGCCGCCGTCCAGCGGCAGGAAAGGGAACAAGTTGATCACCGCCAGCGACAGCGATATCAAGCCGAGTACACCGAGCGCCCGACGCGTGTCGGATTCAAACGCCTGTCGCGTGGTCTCGTAACCGCCGACGACGCTGGAGAGCTCCTTGCGGTCTTCGGGATCGAAGATCCGCGCGAT
Organism: Actinomycetota bacterium; assembly: GCA_016781085.1. Classification (GTDB taxonomy): domain Bacteria; phylum Actinomycetota; class Thermoleophilia; order Solirubrobacterales; family Solirubrobacteraceae; genus LC5-1. The sequence goes on along the minus strand of JADDQZ010000065.1, from coordinate 6,183 downwards.
CGTCTGAACGGTCAGAGTCGTAACGAGCCACATCTGCTGGACGCTGACCTGCGCCGCATTGACGGGGTTGACCGGCTCTTCCCGCTGCCCGAAAGCAAAGCCGATGCGCATGGCCTTGACCCTGGGGTCGGCGTCGTAGACCGGAACAAGCGAGAAGGTCTTTTCGGCGCCGTCTCGTCGCACGACCACGCGAGCCGGCGTCTGCGCGCGGCAGCCGTCTTGAAGGCGCGGCTCGCAGGGATGGTTACCCAGCTGCTTGCGGACGACGCCGGGACCGCCGCGCTGGCCGTCGACAGCGACGATGACATCTCCTGGCCGTAACTTGCCTGCCGCCGGCGACCCCGCTTCGACGGCTTCTACGCGGTTGGTCGGAAAGGCGAGCTTGCCGCCCTGGACGGTCAGCGCGAGTCCCCACAAGATCAAAAAGGCGAGCACGAGGTTGACCAGCGGCCCGGCGAGGATGACCACGATTCGCTTCCAGACCGGCTGGCGGAAGTAGGCCCGGTGCTCGACGCTCTTGGGAATCTCTTCGTGCGGATTCATGCCCGTGATGCGAACGTAGCCACCGAGCGGAATCGAGCCGATGGCGTATTCGGTTTCGCCGCGCTTGACGCTCTTGAGGATCGGCGGAAAGAACAGCGCGAAGCGCTCCACGCGCATGCCGACCGCCTTGGCGGCGGCGAAGTGCCCGAGCTCGTGCAGGACGATCAGAGCGGCGAAGCCGAGAAAGGCGAGTAACCAGCTCACGCGGGCACTCCCGTGGAAACGAGCTCGCGCGCCACGGCTTGTGCGCGCTCGTCAGCATCAGAAAGGGAGTGAAAGGAATGCACTCTTCCTCCCGGTACGCGCTCCAACGTCTCTGCGATCACCGCGGGAATGCCCATGAAGGGAAGTTGGCCGTTCAAAAACGCCTCGACGGCCACTTCGTTGGCGGCGTTGAGCACGCACGGCGCCGTGCCACCCGCTTGAGCGGCCTCGCGCGCCAGTCGCAGGCACGGAAAGGCATCGACATCAGGCTGCTCGAACGACAGCGTCCCGATGGCGGTCAAGTCGAGCGGCTTGACCGGCATGTCGACGCGCTCGGGGTGATGCAGTGCGTAGGAGATCGGCATGCGCATGTCGGGATTGCCCAGATGAGCCAGTGCGGCCCCGTCACACAGCGTCACGAGCGCGTGGATCACCGACTGTGGATGCACGACCACGTCGATGCGGTCGTAGGCGATGCCGAAGAGATGGTGGGCTTCGATGAGCTCAAGCCCCTTGTTCATCAGCGTGGCCGAGTCGATCGTGATCTTGCCGCCCATGTCCCACGTCGGGTGGTTGAGGGCTTCGGCAACGCTGACGGACTCCAGCTGAGCTCTTGTACGGCCGCGGAAAGGGCCACCTGAAGCCGTCAGAACCAGTCGCTCGACCGTTCCCGCCGGCTCGGAGTCGATCAATTGAGCGAGCGCCGAGTGCTCGGAGTCGACAGGCACCAGTCGCGCGCCGGTGGCTTCGGACAGCGCCATCACGAGCTCGCCGCCGACGACCAGGGTTTCCTTGTTGGCCAAAGCCACATCGATGCCTTCAGACAGCGCGACGACGGTCGGGCTCAATCCTGCCGCCCCGACGATCGCGTTCAGCACGAGATCGGCACCGGACTCGGCGACCAGTCGCAACACGCCCTCCATGCCGACGAGGACATCGCCGTCCCAGTCGCGCGCGGCAGCCGCCGCGGCGTCTTCATCGACCAGGGCGATACGCCGCGTTCCGTACCGGCGCGCCTGCTGGACGAGCAGCTCCCATTGCGACGCTGCCGCCAAGCCGACCACCGACAGCTCTTCCGGCGAGCGATCGACGACATCGAGCGCTTGCGTGCCGATCGAGCCCGTAGAGCCGAGGATGACGAGCCGCTTCATGTCCTGACCAGTGTGGCAGCGTTCAAGCCCGGCTCCGCGCGTAGCGCAAGAGTGGCCGCACGAACCACAGCACGACGATCGTCGCCACCACTCCGCCCGGGTAGATCCAGACCCGGATGCCCTCGAACATCAAGTCGGTGATTAGCAACACGGCGCCGCCGATCGAAAGCGCCAGTAACACAAGCCCCGCGATCGCCAGCCAGTTCGACGACTCGATCAGCCACTTGCGATTACCTTGGTAAAGCGCAGCCGATGCCCGCCGTCGGGCCGATGAAGCATGCCGCCGACAGCGCGGTGAAGATCAGCGTCCCGTAGTAGACGTCGCGCTGAAGCGTGGTGAGCGCTGCAAAGCGGCTGGTGAACGGGACGGTCAGCAGGAAGGCGAAGAGAATCTGCACGCCCGGCAGAGCGACCCGGAGCTCGTTGAGCAGCTCCAGCATCTGGCGGTCCTGGCGCTCGCCTTCGCTGAGGTGCTCTGAACCCGAACGCGCTTGTCTTGTCCGCCGCTCCCCGTCACGACTCATGGCGAAAAGCTCACCGGGAGCGCACGCGCGCAAACGCGGGTGGCTCGTCTGACGGCGCAACACACAGGCCGTAGCCCTACCCCAGCATCGCCTTCCAGACGTAATAACCGGCAATCAAGGCGAAGAGGGCGGCATCGAGGCGGTCCAGAGCACCGCCGTGAGCACCGAAGAGCTTGCCGGCGTCCTTGACGCCCGCGTCGCGCTTGACTTTGGATTCCAAGAGGTCACCCAAGGGTGCCGCCAACCCGACGGCCAGGCCGAGCAGCAAGGCCTGCCCGTGCCCGAGCCAGTCCTGGTAGAGGCCGGCGCACCAGGTCGCGATGACGGCGGTGACAACACCGATTGCCAGTCCCTCGACCGTCTTGTTCGGCGACACGGTCGGCGCGAGCTTGCGACTGCCGAAGGCGCGACCTCCGAGGTAGGCGGCGGTATCGCCGGCGAACGTGCCCACCAGCACGTCGATCATGATCCCGTCGCCGTGCGGGAGGTTACGCAGGAGGATGGAGTGCGCGATTGCCAGCCCGATCCACGTCAGGCCGAGGACGGTGATCGACATGCCGGCGGTGTGGAGCTTCTCGCCGTTGACCAGCAGGCCGCAGACGAAGACCAGTGGGATGGAGACGATCGTCGCGAGCATGACCTCGTCAGGCCCGCCGAAGTGCGCGGCGACGGCCAATCCGATCACTCCCAGCGTCGCCGCCAATCGCACCGGCCGCGCGCGCTCGTACATGGTGAAGAGCTCGTGCAGGCAGATCAATCCAAGGGCAGCGGCCGCCAACGTGAACACCGCTCCGCCCCAGGCGACGACGAAGATCGCAAAGATGATCGCGGGAACCGCGACCATGATCCGGGCGCGCAATTCCGAACGCTGGCGCCCGGGTTTGCGCTTGCGTGGCTGGCCGACCGCTCGACGCCCGTTATCGCCGTCTCCAGGAGCGCCGCGGGACGCGGACCGGCTGGCGCCGCCAGGCCCCCGCGACGAATCGCCGCGCTGCTTTCCGCGGGCCATCAGCGTCCGCCGAAGCGACGCTTGCGCTTAGAGAACTCCGCCAGCGCGGCTTCGAGGTCATCACGGGTGAAGTCCGGCCAGAGCACGTCGGTGAAGACCAGCTCGCTGTAAGCCGACTGCCACAACAAGTAGTTCGACAGCCGCAACTCGCCGCTGGTGCGGATCAACAGGTCGGGGTCGTGCATTTCCGGCGCGTACAACAGCGCGCGGAAATCCTCCTCGCTGCCACCGTCAAAGCGCGCGGCGGCATCGAGGATCTCCGCCCGACCGCCGTAGTTGAACGCGACGAACAGGGTGATCCGCTGGTTCTCGGCGGTTTCGGCTTCGGCCCAGTCCATCAGCTCGCAAAGCCGCTCCGACACTCCCTCACGCCGCCCGATGAAGCGCAAGCGGACACCTTCGCCTTTGAGCTCCGGCGTCTCCTCGAGGATGCGCTCGGCGAACATCGCCATCAAGGCCTCGACTTCTGCGCGCGGACGATTCCAATTCTCCGTGGAAAAGGAATAGACCGTGAGTTCGCGCACACCAAGATCGGCGGCATCGCGCAGGGTCGCTTTGACCGTGTCGGCGCCTGCGTTATGGCCTTCAGCGATGGAAACGCCTTGTCGCTTCGCCCAACGCCCGTTGCCGTCGGTGATGATGGCGACGTACTGGGCCCGGCCCTGAGACAGGCTCTCAGCCGGCGCGCTCAAACCTCGAGTATCTCGGCTTCCTTGGTCTTCAGGTAGCCGTCGAGGTCGGCAACCTTCTGATCGGTGACTTTCTGCAGCGCCTCTTCGGCGCGGCGCTCGTCGTCAGATCCCGTCTCACCGGCATCCTTGAGCTCGCGCAAGTCCTGCATCACGTCGCGACGGATGTTGCGGATCGCGATGCGGCCTTCTTCGGCGATGTTGCGCGCGACCTTGACGAGCTCCTTACGGCGCTCCTCGGTGAGCTCGGGCACGCTCAAGCGGATGCGGTTACCGTCGTTGGAGGGAGTCAGGCCCACGTCGGATTCCATGATCGCGCGCTCAATCGCCTTGATCGAGGACTTGTCATAGGGCTCGACGGTGAGCAGACGCGGCTCGGGCGCGTGAACGGTCGCAAGCTGCTTGAGCGGCGTGTGCACGCCGTAGTAGTCGACGGATATGCGGTCGAGCAGCGCCGGGCTGGCTCGACCGGTTCGAACCGAGGCGAACTTGTGCCGGGTCGATTCGATCGACTTCTCCATGTGCTCTCGCGCGTCTGTCAGCAGCTCGTCGATCAAGTTCTCACCCAGGTCCCGACCCGTTCGCCGGAGAGTATCCGGTCGATGTTCCCGGCGGTATTCATGTCGAAGACGCAGATCGGGAGGTTGTTGTCCATGCACAGCGACAGCGCCGTCGAGTCCATCACCCGCAAGTCGCGCTCAAGCGCCTCGCGATGGGTGAGCTCAGCGATGAACTCGGCCGACGGATCGGTCTTGGGGTCTGCCGAGAACACGCCGCGGACCCCGTTCTTGGCCATCAGAATCGTTTCCGCGCGGATCTCCAGCGCCCGCAGCGCCGCGGCGGTATCGGTGGTGAAGAACGGGTTGCCCGTACCGGCCGCGAAGATCACCACGCGGCCCTTCTCCAGGTGCCGCATCGCGCGCCGGCGAATGTAGGGCTCGGCGACTTCGGATATCGTCAGCGCGCTCTGCACACGGGTGTGGACACCGAGGTGCTCCAGCGCATCTTGCAGCGTGAGCCCGTTGAGCACCGTGGCGAGCATGCCCATGTAATCGCCGGTGGCGCGATCCATGCCGGCCGCGGCGGCCTTCATGCCGCGGAAGATGTTGCCCGCGCCGACGACGATCGCGACCTGCACTCCCCGCTGTTGCATCGCCGCGATTTCCGTCGCGATCGTCTGCACCATTTGCGGGTCGGTGCCGTAGGAGAGCCCTCCCATGAGGGCTTCTCCCGACAGCTTCAACAGGACGCGATCGAAGACCGGCGCGGGTTCTTTCATCGCAGCTGGAGCTCAGCCGCCGATAGCGAAGCGCGAGAAACGCCGGATGACGATGTTCTCGCCAGTCTGTCCCGACAGCTCCGAGCGCATCTGCTCAATCGTCTTGCCTGCGAACTTGTCCGCGTTGACGTGGGGCTGGTTGAGCAGCGCCACTTCGTCAAGCCACTTGTTGAGCTTGCCTTCGGAGATCCGCGCCCGGACGTTTTCGGGCTTGTCGGCCGCCTGCTGCTCGAAGACGCGCAGTTCGGCCTGTTTGGCGTCTTCAGGCACTTCCTCGTGGCTGACGTAGCTGACCGTAGGGCTGGCAGCGATGTGCATGGCTATGTCGCGAGCAAAGCGCTGAAAGTCCTCGTTGCGCGCGACGAAGTCGGTGTTGCAGTTGACTTCGACCAGCACGCCAACCTTGCCGTTGGCGTGGATATAGGACTGGATAGTGCCTTCGGTGGCGTCGCGCCCGCCCATCTTGAGCGCCTTGTCGCCGAGACGCACGCGTAGGAGCTCGACTGCCTTGTCGAGGTCACCGTCGGTCTCACCGAGTGCCTTCTTGCAATCCATCATTCCCGCGCCGGTGCGGTCACGGAGCTCCTTGACCTGCCCGGCCGTGATCTTGGTCGTGCTCACTTGCCGTCTTCCTCCGTGTTCTCGACTTCGGCCGGAGGCGCTTCTGCCTTCGCCTCCTGGGCCACCGGGGTCGGTCCGACCTCCGCGGCGGGCGTGTCGCCTTCGGGCTTGCCCGGCCGGACTCGCCCGCGGGCCTTGCGCACGCGCGGCTCCGCTTCGCCGG
>JADDQZ010000044.1:2571-7430 GCA_016781085.1 Actinomycetota bacterium | reverse complement strand
CCCACTGATTCACCACGACCGGAGTTCCCCGCAAGCCCGCGATCCGCCCTTCAAACGCCGGAACCCCGCCCGCAAGCAGCTTGTTCGCGTCCCGCTTGAGCGCAGGAACCGCGTCTTCGCCCGAGGGTGCTCGCGCCGCCGTCGTCGCCGAGGGCTCGCTTCCGCATCCCGCTAACCCCACCACAGCAACCACGGCTGCAGCCGCCTTTGCCCTTCGGTGGAATCGCCGCCTAGCCACTACAAACCGTCGTGTGCAGCTCTTCGCGTTGGCGACTGCACGCCCGCCCTCGCCCAGTCGCCCGGCCAGCACTTCGCCGGCGGGGCCGGCGCCCAGGGTCACCACATCTGAGACTCGTTCAACCACCTTGATTCCTTTCGTCGTGGATTGAGACCCGGCGCAAGCGCTTGACGATTCGGACAGCGAGCGCCGCACGCGGCGCCCCCGTGACGTGCGGCGCGCGCCCCGCGGGTCGGGATGCGCACAGACAGGCGACGTCGATGAACCGTGGCGCCGGACTCACGGGTCATACCGGCATGTTTGAAGCCGACAACTTCCCACGGTCGAATGACGGTGCCCGGCGTGCGCGCGTGAGGATCGATACCGCCCCGCGCGACGACGTCGAGCGGGGCGACTGACTCATGCGCTGGCCCGGTCTTGTTGCTCTTCTGGGCGTGTGCCTGAGCGTCGTGGTCGCGGGATGCGGCGGTGAGCAGAGCCCGCGTTCGTCGGCGCCGGGCGGCCTGCGCGTCTCGACTTCGGAGTGGAAGACGGATTTCTCCCGGCATGGCGTGCCGCTTTCGGAGTTCACCAGTGGAGGCCCGGGTCGCGACGGCATTCCGCCGATCGATAAGCCGAAGCTCGTCTCACAGGACAGCGCCGAGAAGTGGCTTGACGACAGGGAGCCGGTCCTTGTCGTCGAACTGGACGGCGAGGCACGCGCTTATCCGGTTCAGATCCTCACATGGCACGAGATCGTCAACGATGATCTAGCCGGTCGGCCGATCGCGGTCACGTTTTGCCCGTTGTGCAACTCGTCGGTCGTCTTCGATCGCCGAATCGACGGGCGTGAGCTGACTTTGGGCACGACCGGCAACCTACGCAGGTCGGATCTCGTGATGTGGGACCGCCAAACCGAATCCTGGTGGCAGCAATTCAGCGGCGAAGCCATCGTCGGGCAGCTCACCGGTGAGCGGCTTGCGGCCCTGGCATCGCAGACCCTGAGCTGGAAGGACTATCGGGACCGCTACCCGACCGGCGACGTCCTGTCTCGAGAAACCGGCTTTTCTCGCGATTACGGCCGCAACCCGTACGAGAACTACGACACGCCCGACCAAGAGCCATTTCTCTTTGAAGGTGAAACCGATGAGCGGCTACCTCCCAAAGAGCGCGTCACGGCGGTTTTCGTCGGCGACGAGGCCGGCGTGGTGCCGTTCTCGCGGCTCCGCCGGCAAGGCGTGGCGTCGTTTGAGATCGCGGGCAGGCCGGTCGTCGTGATGTTCAAGGCGGGAGTGGCGTCCGCCCTCGACGACGCGGAGATAGCGCAATCCGAAGATGTCGGCACTAGTGCGGCGTTCGACCGACGAATCGACGGCAAGTCACTTGACTTCGAGCGCCGCGGCGTCCACACGATCGACCGTCAGACCGGCAGCAGGTGGGACATCACCGGGCGTGCGACGCACGGGCCGCTGCGTGGCAAGCGCCTGACGGCCGTCCGTCACGATCAACAATTCTGGTTCGCGCTCGCCGCGTTCCTGCCTGAAGCCCGGATAGTGCGCTGAAGAAGCGCCGGTGACGGCCGCTGGGCCGTGCGCGCCGGGCCGCGTTGACGCCTGTGTCGGTCGTCGACCTAGCCGGCGAAGACACCGCCAGTGGATCGCCGGACCGCGAGGCCATGGCGGTGTTCGACCGAGCCATCAAGGACGGTCGTAGTCAGCGAGCAGTTGTTCGACGAGCTCCACATTCGCCGGAAGCGCTTTCGAGACAACGTCACGGCTCTGGACGCTGCGATGAAGATGATTCTCGACCGCGATCCTCGCCGAGGGGGCGCACTGAATGACGCGCCATCCATAAGAAGCCGATGACCAGCGAGAGCACCGCCAGTCTGTTGTAGCAGACTGCTACAGTTTGGCTATGTCCACGATGCCCACTCGAGTTGACCAGGGCTTGTTCGAAGCTGCGAGGGCGGCTGGTGCGCTGTACAGCCGCAGCGCCGCGCAGCAGCTCGCCCACTGGGCGCGGCTTGGGCGTGAAATGGAAGCGTCACCGTCGGTCACCCAGGACGCCATCGCGCGGGTGCTCGCCGGGCAGGCGCTTTACGACGACTTGCCGGACCCCGCGCAAGCTGTGGTTCGTGTGGAATGGGAGGATCGTGTCTCCGCCACTCTTGCCGGGCTGGACTTCACGGGGGGCCTTCACGCGGCCGGGAAGCCGTGGGCGGAGGCCGACGAGGACGGCAACCTCGTCATGCGTGACGCCGCACCGCCGGCTGGTTGAGCACACCGCTGCTGTACGTCCTTGCCGGGCCCAACGGCTCCGGCAAGTCGACGTTCGTGCACACAGTGCTTGGGCCGGCCACCGGCCTGCCCTTCATCAACGCTGACGAAATCGCGGCTGCCCTGTGGCCGGGCGACGAGGAAGAACACGCCTACGACGCGTCGCGTGCCGCGGCCGCAGCCCGCGCCCAAGCAATCACCGACCGGCGGTCGTTCATCACCGAAACCGTCTTCAGTCACCCCAGCAAGTTCGCCTTGGTGAAGCAGGCAACGCAGGCGGGCTACCGCGTCGAGCTGCACGTCATGCTCATCCCCGAAGACGTGACCGTGGCGCGTGTCGCGTATCGCGTCAGCGCCGGAGGGCACACCGTTCCGCCCGACAAGATCCGTGAGCGCTACCACCGCCTCTGGGGGCTCATCGTTGACGCCCGCGCAATCGTGCACCGCGCGACGTTCTACGACAACTCACGCAGCAAGCCGTTTCAGCGGGTTGCCGTGTACGAACGCGGCCACCCGGTCGGCACGCCGACCTGGCCCACCTGGACACCTGAAGTTCTCACCGTTTGAGCCCGACTGCCGTCGTCGCGACGCTGGCCGCACCGCAGCGCCCGGCGCCGTCACGACAACCAGAGGCCGGCCGCGACCCGACCCACGAAGAACTGGTGACTCATCTTCGCGCCAGCTAGGAGCTCTGACTGACCTGAGCGGACGGCCGCCCGAACCGCGTACATCACACCACTATGCGACACAGGGAGCGCGAAACCCGAGGCGTAGGAGCCGAATCGCGCGCGCTGAAGCGGCAGCAAAGGGGGGGGGCTCACTAGAACACGCGCGCGCGGCGACGTTCAGCAGCAAGGCTTGGAGCGCTGAAGGCGAGTTGAGGGGGCGCACTAGAGCGCGCGGGAGAAGCAACCGCAGGATCCCTTAGCTGACTTACCAAGCTGCCGAACGAATGTCGCGGAGAAGGTCCACGAATGCGCCATTGGTCGCCGTATCACGCTCGCCACAAAGAAGAATGGCGCGCTCAACGATTTGAACGCGCAGATGGGCGCTGGCCTGGCTCTAAAGCTTTTGTAGAGAAGTTCGGGTCTTGGAAAACGGCAATTGAAGCTGACGAGCGGAGCCCCGGATCCGGCGCGATGAAATGGGGTGAAGTTCGCGACCGTCAGCGGACCGTACCGCCACATTCGGGCGCCGTTCGCCGGCCGTGCCCGCACAGCGCCTGTCAGCCCGCGGACGCGCGCGTAGGCGCGCATCGCCGGGCTGGGTAAGCGTCAGCGCCATGGCAGCGAACGACAACAGCGAAACCGCCAGCGATCTCCTCGGCGGGCAGCCTGCGATCAACGTCCGCTATCCCGAGCAAGCCAAGCAAGCGCTCGCAGCGGTCATAGGGCACGAGCCCACGATGCGGCTCGTCGATGTGACCGCTACCGCTCTTGCGGCCTTCGAAGCGAGCGACGAAGCTCCTGGCGACGCCTATCTCGAGGCGCTCGAGTTGGCCGCGCGTACCGGAATCCCCGAAGACGAGCGCGAAGCCGAAGCGATCGTGGCCGAAAACGAGCCGCTTCCACGCCCGAACGACAGGGAGGCGGAACCTGCGGTGCTCCTGCATCACGCCATCCGGCTGGCCGTCGACTTCTCCGGGCAGCGACGCGTGCAGAACTGACTCGAGCGCTACGGCGCGCCGTCGACGTGCGCCGCGATGCGCAGCACGGCTTCTTCCTGCGCCGCGTACGCGCCGCGAAGCTGCGTCTCGCTGGTCTCGTCGTCCGCCGCCCAGGGAGGGTGCTGCTCTAGCAAGGAGCGGATCTCCTCTTCGAGGGTCGTTCCGCCGATCGCGACCGCGAGTCCTGTCAGCACCTGCTCACGCACATGGGCGGCGTCTGCGAAGGCGGCCAGCACGGTGTCGCGCGAAAGCGGCGCTCGCCCGAAGACGCGGCCGTGCAGGACCGCCGGATTGGTGGTGTGGGCCTGCTTCTGCTCGCGTCGGAGCTCCTCGGACAAGCCGACGAGCTCGCCGAGGTGCTCGATCGCCTGGGTGATGCCCGTCGCGTCGACGGGCAACGACGCTTGCAGCGCGGGAGAGAGCTGGTCGAGCAGCGCGCCGTGCTCGGCCCGAGCGCCGGCCAAGATGGCTTGGACTTGCGCACGCTCCGATCCGGCCATGTCAACAAGGTACGCAAGAGGCGCAACAGCAGGTGCGAAGTGAGCGCTGCAAACCGCCCGCCGCCACCGAACGCAGCTTCCATGGATGATCACCGGGTGCTCTCCTTGGCCAGGAGCTGACGCTGGTCGCTCTCGACGACTCGGGCGTCGTGAGCGACAGCGACGCGTTCGACCTGGCACCCACGTGCGCATGAGCGCGC
>JADDQZ010000044.1:0-2430 GCA_016781085.1 Actinomycetota bacterium | reverse complement strand
TGGCCAACGCAGCCTCGCGAGTGGCCACTACCAACCCGGCTTGAAGTGATTGCCGCGTTCCAAGCCTTTCATGAGCGGCACGGGCGAGCACCGACTGCCCGTGATCCGCGTTCAATCGACGGCTTGCCGTCACAACGAGTCGTCAAAGCGTTGTTCGGTAGCTGGCGTGAAGCGAAGCGCGCCGCCGGCTTTGACGGCTACTCCAATCGTCGCTGGAACGAGCCGACGATCGTCGACGCCATTCACCGATGGATCAGCTTGTACGGTCATCCGCCAGCCAAAAGCGATTTGGGAGCCAGGACGCGCCAAAGCGAACAAGGCAAGCAAGCAAGCGTGTTTTCAAGCCGGTGATTGGCCTTCGATGCAAACGGTTCGGCAACGCTTTGGGAGTTGGAGCGCGGCTCTAGCCGCCGCCGACGTCAACCACGCAGTCCGACACGAAACGCCACGCGGGGCGCCTCCAAGGTTGCGCAAGCCCCGCAATTGCGGCCGATCACACAGGCAGCACGGCTTGTTGTTGCCCAAACGCGCACGTGGCCGGCGGTCCCCTTTCGTTTCTGCCCGCTTGCCGTGCTTTTCGAGGACTCTTACACGCGCGCCGCCGAGCGCACTTCCGCCGTCCAGTCGGTGCTCGTGCAGTTGCGTCGCCACCATCGCGCCACCGCTGAACACTCCTTTCGAGTCGGCTTTCTCGCCCGGATCCTGGCCGACGAACTCGGCGTCAACACCGAAGAAATCGCCGAAATCGAACGTGTCGCCTTGGTCCATGACGTCGGCAAGCTCGTGTCTGTCCCCGGCTTTTGGATTTCGCTGGGCAGATCAGTGACCAGCAGCGCGAACAGCTTCACCGGCACGCGGACGCAGGCGGCGTGTTGATCGCCGCGACACCGGTGCTTCAGCGGCTGGCGTCGGGAGTCCGGGCTCAGCACGAACGCTGGGACGGGCGCGGCTACCCCGACGGGTTGACCGGCCAGCGAATCCCGTTCGCGGCACGCGTTGTCGCGTGCGCTGACGCTTTTGACGCCATCACTTCCCGCCGCAGCTACATGACCCGCTCGTCACCGCACCGGGCGGCTGTTGAAGCGATCGAAGCTGACGCCGGCACTCATTTTGATCCGCAAGTCGCCGCGGCTGTGCGCGGCGCGTACTGGAAGTTGCGCCCCTGACCTTACGGGCCGGGCAGGCGCCGGTCACGACGCTTGCCGCCGGCGGTGCGGCGGGCTTCGCGGGCTTCGCGGCGGGCCCCGATTTCTTCGGCCGCGTCAACCGCGACGATCGTCCTGCAACCCGCGAAGTCGGTGTCGTTGAGCGGCCCGGGCTTTGACACGAACCAGTCTGGATGTCCTGGCCGGCGAAGCACCCAGCCGACTTGTGGGTCGCACGAAAGGCGCCCGATTTCGCGGCCCAAGTGCTCAAACCAGATTGAGCCGTCGTCTTCGTGAAAAGTAGTGACGTACATCGTTGGAGCGGTCCATAGCGGCAGAAGTCGCCGACAAGGGCTCCTTGTATCCGAGGAGGGGGATTGCGCGTGGAGTGCCGTTGAGGAAAGTATGAGCTCCGTCAATCCGCGCGTCGACATCGGTGCTGTCTCGCCGCGGGAAGAAGAGCGCCTTCTCGAACTCGCCGCCGAAGCGGCGCTGATGCGAGTCGAACTCGGGGAACTGCCCGGGCCCGCCGAGCTACACGGCATCGCTGACGCGATCTGTTTCATGCGAACCGTCGGGGAAATCCCCGGCGCCGCACCACCGCAGCTTGGAAGGTTCAGTAAAAGACGCGCCTGATGAGCCGATAACCGAAGGCAACGCCCGTTGCACCGGTTCTCGCCATGTCGCATCCGCTAGTAGAACGTCTCGCTCGAGACCACCAAGACCACTTGCGGTGGCTGCAAGCGCATTCCCGTGGCCGGCTGGCCGTAGAAGAAGCCGAAGACGTGCTGCAAGCCGCGTACGTCAAAGCGATCGCCGCGCTCGGTGACCCAGGGGGCACGCTGCCGCGGTTCGAAAGCCACGACAAGGCGCGCGCTTGGCTGCGTCAAATCGCCAACCGCATCGCGATCGACCAAGATCGCGCGAGCAACGGCCGCGACCAAAATCGCGGTAAGCGTCCGCAGCAAGTCACGCTGGACACGCCGGAAGGGCCGCTGCCGATTCCCGATGAGCGCGTTGACGTCGAAACCAACGTCGTCAACCAGCTTGAGCGCGACGAACAACAGCCGGTGATCTTGCGGGCGCTGGAATCGCTGCCTGAAGAACACCGCCAAATCCTCAAGCTCCGCTACGCCGATTCACTTGAGCCGCAAGCGATCATGTTCTTGCAAAACATCAATCGCCGCCAATACGAAGGCCGCCACACCCGGGCGCTGAAGGCGTTCGCCAACGCGCTCGCGAAGCTGCCGTTCGGGTCGCAATGCGGGCAAACACGGCTGCTGCT
>JADDQZ010000014.1:59647-71911 GCA_016781085.1 Actinomycetota bacterium | reverse complement strand
CCCGGCGTGCTCCACCCGGCCGTGACCGCGGAATCCCAGCGTCTTCGGCTTGCGAATCAATCGGCGCCTCGCCAGGGTCCGCGGACAAGTCGAAAAGAACCGAAACGAGGTCAACGCCGCCGATTCCGTCGACCAGCGCGTGATGTGCCTTGACTACGAGCGCGAAGCGGCCGCCTTCCAATCCCTCTACAAGAGACATCTCCCACAACGGCCGGGTGCGGTCAAGTGGCTGAGAATGAATACGCGCGGCTAGCTGCGCGAGCTGACCGTCGTCGCCAGGCGCGGGCAGCGCTGCGTGACGCACGTGGTATTCGACTTCGAAGCGAGAGTCGTCGGCCCACATCGGCCGCCCGCTGTCAAGCGGCGGGAAAGCCAGCTTCTGGCGGTATCGAGGGACAAGGTGCAAGCGGCTCGCGATGTGGCGCACGACCCGCTCGTAGCCGGGGCTGGGACCCGCGAAGACGGCAGCGCCGCCGAGGTGCATGTGCGCCGAATCGCTTTCCTGCGCGAGAAACGACGCGTCCGTCGCCGACAGCCGGTCGCCGCGCGTAGGGCCGTCAGGGGTGCTTGCGGCGCGCCTTATCCTCACTCGAATCCCAGCTATAGCGACCGAGCAGCGCATAGGCAAGCCCTGGTCGTGATCTGCCGCCGGCGAGTGAGCAGTCCAACGGCGCGGACGCACGACGTCGAGGTGCCACGCTTTTGAACAGATTGGGGCGAAGCTCTCAAGCCCTCGTCAAGATGACGGGATGCAAAGTCAGTCCTATCTAGAGGCCGATCAGTTTTTTCATGATCGACAACTGGAAAGGCCGATGAGTCTTCCGTGATTGACAACGGGAAAGCGTCGTGAGTCGTCGCCGTATCCGCGGCTTGCTCGCGCTGGCGTTCGTCGGCGTGGCAGTGGCTTTCGTCGTGGCGACCGCGCTCGAGGGACGCCAGTCAGACGCGTCGCCTGCGGGTGACAGCTTGAGTTCTGCGGCCGCGAAGTCCACTTCCGCACTCCCGGCCACCGATGCTTTCGACGACGCGCGCGCGTGGAAGGGATTGAAGCGTCAAGTCGCTCTGGGCGAACGGCCGACGGGCTCTCCCAGCGCTCGCCGGCTCTCGCGCTGGGCCCGCCAGCAGTTGCCGCGGGGCCGCTTTGAGTCAGTGGACGGCGGAGCGCGCAACGTCGTCGGGACGATTCCGGGCACGCGTCCCGCCATCGTCGTCGCAGCGCACTACGACACGAAAGCGATGAAGGGCTTCGTCGGCGCCAACGACGGCGCCTCGGGAACCGCCGTTGTGCTGGAGCTAGCGCGCATCATGCGCTCCATGCGGCGGCCCAAGCACGCGCCGGAGCTGCGCTTTGTGCTCTTCGACGGCGAGGAGAGCCCCGACGATGCCCGTGATTTCTATTCCACCGGCTTGCGAGGTTCGCGCGCATATGCCCGGCGGCACCGGGACGAGATAAGGGCGGTCGTGGTGCTTGACATGATCGGTGATCGCAATCTCCTGATCCCGCGGGAAAGCAGTTCCGATCCGCGGCTGTGGGGGAAGTTGAGACGGGCCGCACGAGAAGTCGGTACGGCAAAGCATTTTCCGTCGCAGACGCGCGGGGCGATCCTCGACGACCACACTCCCTTCCAAGTCGCCGGCCTGCCCGCGATCGACGTCATCGACTTCACGTTTTCGTGCTGGCACAAGACTTGCGACGACTTGAGCGCCGTATCGCCGAAGTCGCTCGACATCGTCGGCGAGACGGTCACTGAGATGCTCAAGACCTGGCGCTGACCGGCGCACCGGTCGCCACGGCGGCCCTACACTCGATACGAGCCATGACCGTGACGACTTTCTCTGCCCCGGAAACACTTCTGCTCGCTGCGCCGCGCGGTTACTGCGCGGGAGTCGATCGCGCCGTGCAAACGGTCGAACAGGCGCTCGAGCTGTACGGGGCGCCGGTCTACGTGCGTAAGGAGATCGTCCACAACAAGCACGTGGTGGCCACGCTGCGTGGCCAAGGCGCAATCTTCGTCGACGAGCTCGATGACTCCATTCCCGAAGGGGCCGTGACGGTCTTCTCCGCCCACGGCGTGTCCCCGGCCGTGCACGCCGACGCTGAGCGGCGACAACTTCAGACCATCGATGCCACTTGTCCGCTGGTCACCAAAGTGCACCGCGAGGCATTGAAGTTCGCAGCCGACGGCTACACGATCGTCTTGATCGGCCACGCCGGGCACGAGGAAGTCGAGGGGACGATGGGGGAGGCTCCCGAACACATCGTCCTCGTCGAGACCGAGCAGGACGTCGATTCGCTCGAGATCGACGACCCGGACAAGATTGCCTACGTCTCCCAGACCACGCTGTCGGTAGACGAGACGCGCTCGATCATCGGCCGCTTGCGCGAGCGCTTTCCGAACATCACCGGTCCGCGCACCGACGACATCTGTTACGCCACGACGAACCGCCAAGCGGCCGTGAAGCAGATGGCCGCTCAATGCGACTTGGTGCTGGTCATCGGGTCGAAGAACTCCTCGAATTCCAACCGGCTGGTTGACGTCGCCCGCGCCGCCGGTGCCCGTTCGCACCTGATTGACAACGAGTCTGAAATCCGCGAGGAGTGGCTCGAGGGCGCCCGCGTCGTCGGAATATCGTCGGGCGCGAGCGCGCCTGAGGAACTCGTGCAGGGCCTCGTGAGCTTCTTCCGCGCTCGCGGCACGCAAGACGTGTCGGAGTTCGAAGTGCTGCGCGAAGACGTGCGCTTCATGCTGCCCAAGGCGATCCGCCAAGCGGCGTCGGCACGCGAGGATTCCGCGCCGCAAGCGTGAGCTGCGGGCGCGCGGGCAAGTGCTGCCCTCGCTCGCGCTGGTCCTGACTTTCGCCGGCCCGCGGCGACTCTGTGGTCCTAAAGCGTGACGGAGCGCCATCAGGACCGCGACTACATGCGCTCGCTCGGCGCCGTGGGCAACCGCTGCGGCAACGAGACATTTGCGGCCGACGCCCCCACGGACTGAGATCGGCGCGGCGTGGATGCGAATACGGGTGTACGAAGCCTCGTTGTAACGCCAGTGCCCGTATGGTCGTGCGCCGATGCGCACCATTGTCGTCTCGGACCTCCATCTCGGCTCGCCGTTTCACGCGGACCTCACCCGTCGTCCGGAGCTCCGAGCCTGTTTGCTGGCAGCGCTCGGACCTGGCGATCGCCTCGTGATCCTCGGCGATGGTCTCGAGCTGCGGCACACGCCGCAGCGCGAAGTAGCCAGGATCGCTTCGCCGCTGTTCGCCGAAGCCGGCGAAATACTGGGCCCCGAGGGTGAAATTCTCGTCCTTGCCGGAAATCACGACCACGGCCTTATCGCGGGGTGGATAAATACCTCCTTGGAGCGTGAGGCTCCAGGCTTCCTGTCGCCGCAACACCGCATCGAGCCCAGCGAAGCCGGGTCGCTCGCCCGCGACTTCGCCCAAGTGGCGTTGCCCGCCCGTTTGACCCTCGCTTATCCTGGCGTGTGGCTGCGTGACGATGTCTACGCCACGCACGGGCACTACATGGACGCCCACACGACCATCCCAACACTCGAGCGCCTGGCAGTCGGCACGATGGCGCGGTGGGCGGCGCGGCTTCCAAACGAGCACGCCTCGATCGATGACTACGAGGCGGCGGTGGCGCCGCTGTACGCGTGGTTGCACCAGATCGCCCAGCGCTCCGAGCGCTCGGTCAGCGCCTCGTCGGCCGGATTGTCGGCCGGTATCTGGAAGGCGATGGCAGGCGAAGGCCGCAAGACGAATCCGTGGAGGGCGATGGCGCTGCGAACCGGCTACGCGGCGGCGGTCTCCGGACTGAAGGCCGCGGGTTTCGGACCCTTGGACCGCGGGTTGTCCGGCCCGGCGCTACGCCGTGGCGGTCTCTACGGGATCGGCGAAGTGTTGCGCCGGCTCGAGCTGACCCCGGCTTATCTGCTCTTCGGGCACACTCATCGCTCGGGTCCCTGGCCTGAAGACGATCCCGCGGAATGGATGACTGAGCGCGGGACCCGCCTGGTCAACACCGGCTCATGGGTTTATCAACGCCACTTCCTGCCGGATGCACCGAACACTTCTCCCTACTGGCCGGGAACGGCCGTCGTCTTAGAAGACGGCCAGCCGCCGCAGCTCAAGCGGTTGCTGGGGGAGAAGACGCATCACGAGCTGGCGCCAACCCCGGTGTAAAGCAGGTTTGCAGGCACTCGACGCCTGGGTCGATCTCGAATTCAAGCGCGCCGCTTGTGTGCTCGGGATGCTCGAGCAGCAGATAGCACCCCGGGCCGTCGACTTCGATCTCACGGCCGTTGGCGCGCACGACACCACGGCCCTCGAGCACCGCCGAGACTCCTCCGGCTTCATAAGGGCCGCTGAAGGCGCCCATGCGATCTTCGGTCTGCGGCACGAGCAGTGCGTCCGGGGCGTCCTCGGGTCGCAACGGCGGCACAACGTCGCGCTCGATTCCCAGCAGCTCCTGGATCTCACGCTCCGTTTCCTGGTAAGCGCCTTCGCCGTAGTGGAGCGAAAACAATGCGCTGCGCTTGTCCCACAGGTAGCGCGCGGGCCAGCCCTGGTTGCCGTAGAGGTCCCAGATCGCGAGGTCGGAGTCGATCACGACGGGATACTCGATGCCTAGCCGCTCGACCGCCGCGCGAATCGCCTGCTCGTCGCGCGAGCACTCAAAGCCGCCGGTGTGAACGCCGATCACGCGCAGCCCGTCGGCGTTGTAGCGCTCGTGCCAGGCCCGCAGATAAGGCAGCGTGCGGAGGGAATTGACCCGGCAGAAGTCCCAGAACTCGATCAACACGGGACGGCCCAGCTGCTGATCCATGCGCAACGAAGCGACGTTGACCCACGGCGCGGCCTTAGGGAAAGCCGGCGCGAAGATCGTGTCGGGTTGCGCGCGCATCGGGCCGACCGTAGCAATCGCGGCGCGTGCCGGACGCTACCTATCCTCGACGGTTGTGAGAGTCGTCCTGGCCGCGTCGGCGGCGCTGCTGATAGCACCCGCGAGTGCGTCCGCACACGGAGTCGTGGGACGCGCCGATCTGCCGATTCCGCCTTCGCTGTTTGCCGCCGGCGCCGCCGCGGTGCTGGTCCTCTCCTTCGTCGCCCTGGCAGCACTCTGGTCACGTCCGCGCTTGGCCAAACTGCCGGCCAAGTCGCTGGTGCTCCTTCCCCGCTGGGTCGACGTCACGCTCGGCGCGCTTGGTGTCGCGCTGCTGGCAGCGGTCGTCGTCGCCGGTTTGTGGGGGGCTCAAGGGGAACGCGAGAACCTCGCGCCGACGCTGGTTTTCATCGTCTTCTGGGTCGGAGTGCCGGTGGTCTCGCTGGTGTTCGGAGATGTCTTCCGGCTCCTGAGCCCGTGGCGCGCGATCGCCCGGGCGACCGCTTGGCTGGCGGGCAAGGCGGTGCCTGGTCTATTGACGGCGCCACACCCGTATCCATGGCGCCTGGGGCGCTGGCCGGCCGCCGCGGGGCTCTTCGCCTTTGCGGTCTGCGAGCTCGTCTGGGCACCGGGGCGAGAACCGGACACCCTGGCGGTGCTCGCCTTGTTGTATCTCGGCGCCCAATTGGCCGGGATGGCAATCTTTGGCATCGAGGCCTGGAGTCGCAACGGCGACGCCTTTGGTGTTTGGTTCACGCTCGTCGCCGCCCTTTCGCCATTCAAGCGGCGTGAGGGCTCCCTACATGTGCGCGTGCCCGGCAGCCGGTTGGCGCGCGAGCCATCGATTCCCGGCACCGCCGCAGTGCTGTGCGTGATGATCGCCTCGACGGCCTTCGACTCGCTGCGCGAAACGGAGCTCTTCGCTTCCTTTGGCGTGACCGTCCAGCAACTCGTCGTGGGCGCTGGCACCACCCACGCTTCTGGGCTGGCGCTCGCCATGCTCGCCGGCCTGATCCTGACGCTGATCGCCGTCGCTTTGACCTATCTCGCAGCCGTCTGCTGCATGTCTGAGACCGCTACCAAGCGGCGCCGTCGCGAACTGGTACGCGCCATGGCGCCCACGCTCGTGCCGATCGCCGCCGCGTACCTCGTCGCGCACTACTTCTCGCTGCTGGCTTTCAGCGGCCAGGACGCATGGCGGCTTGCGTCAGATCCTCTCGGAGCCGGCACGGATTTCTTCGGAACAGCCAGCGCGGGGATCGACTACAGCGTGGTGTCGGCCACCGCCCT
This sequence comes from Actinomycetota bacterium, assembly GCA_016781085.1. Lineage (GTDB taxonomy): Bacteria > Actinomycetota > Thermoleophilia > Solirubrobacterales > Solirubrobacteraceae > LC5-1. Next base: position 65,736 of record JADDQZ010000014.1, on the reverse strand, counting down.
CTGGTACGTCCAGCTTGGGGCGCTGCTGATCGGGCACGTATTCGGCCTGGTGCTCGGCCACGACCGTGCGCTCGAACTGCATGAGGGGGCTTCGGCGGCGACCCGCTCGCAACTTGTCATGCTGGTGCTCATGGTTTGCTTCACCGTGCTCGGCTTGTCGCTGTTGTCGGAAGCCAGCGCTTGATCAGCGTCCTGGCTCACGCGTCGCACTGGCTGGCGCAAGCGATCTACCTGGCGCCGCTGGTTCTGCTGGTGGGCATTCTCGTGGTGACCCAGGTCCGCGACCGGCGGGCGCGGCGACAGCCGGAGTCCGCTGCGATGACTAATGCAGGCGCGCCCAATTCCAGCGAGGACCGTCCCGTTCCGTAGCAAGTGGCGTGACAGCATGTTCAAAGGGGCGCAGCGTCGGGCAACAAGCGCTCCATGACGGCGAAAGAGCTCAAGGATCTGCTCGACGACGTCGCGGACACTCGCGAGCTCGTCTTGCGCGCCGACGAATCCGGTCTGTCGTTCAACGCCCTCTACGACGTGTGGCGCAACGCGCGCGACGATGCCCAGATCGCACTTGCCGAATGGTTGGCGGATGGGGGAGCTGAGCGCTACGCGTCCTACCGCGCCGCCCAGGACCGCGAAGACGTCGCTCAAGACGGTCTCGCCAGCATGTTGCTGCGCTCCGTGCCAGCTTGACCCGCCGGAGTCAGGCGCCCGTGCCCGCTTGACTCCCGCTGAAGGGCTTAGAGGCGTTTCTCAAGCAGCAAGCGGAGGTCGTGCTCGAGGTTTTCAGTGGTGAGCTTGGCGTGCGGCCAGCCGACCCGCTGGCGGCCGCGCTCGTCGAGAAGCACGATGTAAGCCGAGTGCTCGAGCTCACTGGTCTGGGGTTGGATGCCGTACTCGCGCCACACGGGCGTCAGGTCCGAGCGGGACCCGACCATGAAACGCATGCGGCCGGTCATTCCCTGGTCAAACAGAAACTTCTCGGCTCGCCGGCGAGTATCGCGAGCTGGATCGACGGAAATCGCCACGACGGGCAAGTCGCGATCGAGGCGGTCGAGCGCCCCGCGAATGGCTTGTACCTGTGCCGGGCAAGTGTCTTCGCAAGTCGAGTAGACGAACGTCACGACGACCGGACCGCCGCGCAGCCCGTTCATGTCGACGCGCTTTCCGTCTTGGTCGCGTAGGCCGGTCAACGGAGGCGCCGGAATCTTCGGTCGCACCGCGCCTTGGAAGGCATCCGGGCGCACGGTGGCCGCAAGGTCATCGCGCCGCTCCCCGAGCAGGATCCCCGCTCCGGCGGCGAACAAGCACGCCACGAGCACAGCGGCGGCCAGAATCACGCGCGGCGAAGACACGCCCTAAGGCTAGAACCCCCGCCGCGCGGCGGGTCCCAGATAGCGACGGCCTACGGCTCGGTGAGCCCGCGGCGGATGGCGTAGCGCACCAACTCCACGCGGTCGCGCATCCCGAGCTTGCGCAGCAGATTTGCTCGGTGCGATTCCACCGTCTTTTCCGACAGCGTCAGGATTCCGGCGATCTCGCGGTTGGTGTGGGCTTCGGAGATCAACTTCAAGACTTCCTGCTCGCGCGGGGACAAGGGCTCTTCCGGCCCGGCTGAGGAGTCGTTCATCCACTCGCACACCAGCGATCGCTCGACGGCGTTGGTCAGAAACGCGTCGCCGCGATGCACCGATCGGATAGCAGTTAGCAGCGCCTGGTCGACTTCGCGCTTGAGGACGTAGCCGGAAGCTCCTGCCTTCAAGGCGTCGAAGACGTAGCGCTCGTCGTCGTGCATCGACAGCACCAGCACTTGGGTGTTGGGCAAGTACTGACGGATCTGCCGTGCGGCTTGGATTCCGGTCATCCGCGGCATCGACACGTCGAGGACACAGCAATCCGGTTGCGCGGCGATGGCCCGCTCGACCGCCTGCACGCCGTCCTCGGCTTCGGCCACCACTTCCATGTCGGGCTGGCGTTCGATCAGTAGCCGCATGCCACTGCGCACGATCCCGTGGTCATCGGCGATCAAGATCTTCATTGCGTCCCCACGGTGAGTTGGATGGTTGTGCCGGCTCCGGGTCGGGTGAAGACATTCAGGCGGCCCCCCACCAGCAAGGCGCGTTCCTGCATGCCGGACAGCCCCAGGCCGCCGGGACGGCCGCGGACCCCTTCTCCGTCCGGTGCGACCGCAGCCTGAAAGCCGCAACCGTCGTCTGAGACCGTCAAGGTGGTGCGCCCGACGAACGAGAGCTCGACGTCAACGCGCTCAGGTTGCCCGTGTTGAGCCGCGTTGGACAAGCTCTCCTGGGTCACGCGGTAGATGACCAGCTGTTCCTCGCCGGTAAGCGGGCGAGCCAACCCGTGGCGCTTGAACGATGTCTGGATTCCCGTGCGCGCGCCGAATTCGCGGACTTGGGAGGTGAGCGCGGAAATGAGTCCGTGGTCGTCCAGCGCAGTAGGGCGCAGCTGACGAGCCAGCGTCAGTAGCTCTTCCATCGCTTGCTGCGCCAGGCCGCGTGTTTCTTCGAGCTCATCGCGTAGCGCCGGCGGCGCGTCGCTCATCGTGGCGGAAAGCCGCAGTAAGACGCCGGTCAGCGCCTGGTTGACTTCGTCGTGCAGGTCTTGGGCGATCCGCTGGCGTTCGACTTCCTGGGCTCTGAGCACTGCGCGGCCGGCGTCACGGCGCTCAGTCTCCAGCCGCTCGAGCATCCGGTTGAATGCCGCCGAGAGCTGCCGGACCTCACGGGGCGCGTGGACGTCGCCGGCCGCCCGGGTTCCGGGGTGCACCAAGTCCACCTTGCCCATGGTGTGCGCGAGGTCGTCGATCGGACGCAGGCGGCGGCGCAGCAGGACCGAGTTGAGCAGGACGGCCGTCGCCACCGCCAGTACGAGGAGCAACAGGCCCTCAGTGGTGAACGCGGTGCCGAGCTCGCGGCGTGCCACAAGCGCCGCGACGGCGGCGGTCGTCGCGACCAACAGGGCGTTGACCGCGAGCACTTGTGTGAGCAGGGTCCGCGCGCGCATGGCTTCGCGTCGTTCATCGGCATCTCAAGCGCCATGGATGATTGACGGCAGAACGGATCACGCCGAACTTCGCCGCCACGCTGCGTGGGGACGCCCGCAGTCGGTACTACGCGGCTGCGCGTAGGAAGCCGTGGACCGCTACAGTGAATGAAGTATTGAAAGCCGACAAACTTCAAGGGATTTTCGCATGACCCCTTCCGGCGCCGAGCTGATCCGGCAGATCAAGAGCGAAGTTCGCGAAGTCGATCCGGCTGCGGTGCACGCCGACCTGCACGCCAACGGCAGTGGCAGCGGCGCCGTGGTCATCGACGTGCGCGAGAGCGAAGAGTGGGACACCGGGCATGTCCCCGGAGCTCAGCACGTCTCGCGCTCCTTCCTGGAGTCGCGCATCGATGGGGTGATCCCCGATCGCGATACCCCCGTCGTGCTCTACTGCGCCTCCGGCAACCGTTCGGCGCTCGCCGCGCACACGCTGCAAACCCAGCTGGGCTACACGAACGTCTCGTCGATGATCGGTGGCATCACGCTGTGGAAGGACCGCGGCTATGAGGTTGGGCAGCCGCAGACGCTGTCCAAAGAGCAGCGTGAGCGCTACGGCCGGCACTTGCTGCTGCCGGAAATCGGTTCCGAAGGACAGACGAAGCTGCTCAACGCCAAGGTGCTCCTGCTCGGCGCGGGCGGGCTCGGCTCTCCGACCGCCCTTTACCTCGCGGCGGCCGGTGTGGGCACGCTCGGCTTGGTCGACGACGACGTCGTCGACCTTTCCAACCTCCAGCGGCAGGTCATCCATTCCACCAGCCGCGTGGGTATCCCGAAAGTCGATTCCGCCGAACAGGCCATCAACGACTTGAATCCGGACGTCAAGGTCGTCAAGTACCAGACGCGTTTGAACGCCGACAACATCATGGACATCGTCGAGGGCTGGGAGGTGATCGTCGACGGAGTCGACAACTTCCCCACGCGCTATCTCCTCAACGACGCCACGGTGCGACTGGGCATTCCAGTCGTCTCGGCCTCGATCCTCGGCTTCGACGGCCAGCTTTCGATCTTCCAGCCGCACGACGGGCCGTGCTATCGCTGCCTGTACCCTGTGCCGCCGCCAGCCGAGCTTGCTCCCTCGTGCGGCGCCAACGGCGTTCTCGGCGTGTTGCCCGGCACGATGGGGCTGCTGCAGGCAACGGAAGTCGTCAAGCTCGTGGCGGGCATCGGTGAGCCGCTGATCGGCCGCCTTCTGCTCTACGAAGCGCTTAGTGCGACGTTCACCGAGCTGAAGGTCCGCAAGGACCCGGATTGCCCGATCTGCTCGCGGGCTGAAGAGATAACCGATGAGGAGATGGGTGTGTTCCCCGACTACGAGGCGTTCTGCGCCGCCGCGGGTTAGGCTCGTCAACGATGTCGACGATCAAGATCCCCCCTGTGCTCCGTCCCTCTGTCGGAGGCGAAAAGGAGCTGCAAGCCGAAGGTGCGTCGGTCGGCGAGATCCTGCGCGACCTGGCTGGCAAGCATCCGGCCACGCAAGCGCAGCTCTTTTCCGGAGACGGCGAGCTCAACCGCTACGTCAACGTCTACCTCAATGACGAAGATGTCCGCGTGCTCGACGGATTGAAGACGCCCGTCAGCCCTTCAGACACCCTGGTAATCCTCCCCGCGATGGCGGGCGGCGCGTAGCCGCTAGGCACGCGCCTTGCGCCCCGTTAACCTCCCGGAACGATGGCTCCCCCTGAACTTCGCAACCGCCCCTGCGGCGGCCGTTACGGCGACATCATCCAGGCGATCGGGCACACGCCCCTGGTCGAGCTCAAGCGGCTGTCTCCTAAGCCCGGCGTGCGCATCTGGGCGAAGCTCGAGTCCCACAACCCGACGGGCTCGATCAAGGACCGCGTAGCGCGGGCGTTGATCGAAGACGCCGAAGTGCGCGGCGCGATCGCGCCCGGGCAGACGATCCTCGAGCCTACTTCCGGCAACACGGGCATCTCGCTGGCGATGATCTGCCGGCACAAGGGCTATCCGCTGAAAGTGGTCATGCCCGACAACGTGACCCCTGAGCGCACTCAGCTGTTGCAGATGTACGGGGCGGAAATCGTCTACTCGCCCGGTAACCAGGGCTCAAACGGCGCAGTCGCGATGGCGCTGGAGATGGCGTCGTCGGACGCCAGCTACTACATGCCGTACCAGTACGGCAACGCCGCCAACCCCAACGCCCACTACAACGGCACGGCGCTCGAAATCCTCGAGGAGCTGCAGGAAATCAGCGCCTTTGTTGCCGGCCTCGGCACAGGCGGGACGCTGATGGGCAACGGGCGTCGCTTGAAAGAAGAGTTCGGCGACGCGATCAAGATCGTCGCGGCGGAGCCGATGCAAGGCGAGCCCGTCCAGGGCCTGCGTTCACTTGACGACGGCTTCATCCCCCCGATCATCGATCTCGACCTGCTTGACCGCAAGATCTTCGTCACCAATAACGACGCCATCGTGTGGACGCGCAAGCTGCTCGACGAGGAAGGCATCTTCGCCGGTGTCTCCTCAGGAGCAATCGCCTCGATCGCCGTGCGCATCGCCAACGAACTTGACGAGGGTAATGTCGTCTTCATCGTGTGCGACGACGGGTGGAAATACCTGTCGTCGGGGATCTACACTCGCCCTGTGGAAGAGATCGAAAATCTCGACTCGACCGTGTGGTGGTGAAGCTGATCCGCGCGCAAGCCGGCAGCGTTAACCGCCCGACCAGCTGAAAAACGAAAGGCACGGGCGCAAGCCATGGGAATAGGCGGCATCGGACCACTCGAGCTCATCATCGTGCTCGTCATAGCCCTGATCGTCCTCGGGCCCAAGCGCCTGCCCGAAGCGGGACGCTCGATCGGCCGCGGCATGCGCGAATTCAAGGAGTCCCTGAGCGGCAGCCGCGATGATGACGACGACGTGCGCACGATCCCGAGCGTGCCGACGGAGGCGTCGGAATCAGTTGCCGGCCTGCCCCCGCGGCAGCCGGAGTCGGTCGGCGGCCTGCCGGCGCACAAGTCCGAGGCGTCGGTGCACGCCTCTTCTCCTTCGTCGCCGAACTAGCAGCCGGGATG
>JADDQZ010000014.1:26809-59502 GCA_016781085.1 Actinomycetota bacterium | reverse complement strand
ATCGCGCACGCGCGCGCGGAAGCTCCCAACGAGTGCTGCGGGATGATCGCGGCCCGCGACGGGCGCGCGGTCGCCGTCCACCGCGCGCGCAACACGGCGGCGAGCCCGCTGCGCTACGAGATGGACGGGATGGAGCAGTACAAGCTCCAAACGGAGATCGAGGACGCCGGCCTGCAGCTGGGTGCCATTTACCACTCGCACACGCGGTCGGCGCCGCTTCCGTCGCAGACCGACATCAACCTGGCGTTTTATCCCGAGTCGCTGTACCTAATCGTCGGCTTGGCGGCCGATGAGCCGGACGTGCGTGCGTGGCGAATCGTCGAGGGCGCGGTGTCTGAAGCCGAGCTCGTCGTCGTCGACGACTGAGCAGCCGTCTGTAGGCAGCAGTGCGCTTTTCGACACCCGCGGGCCATGGGCGGGCGATGAGTGATGAAGACCCGCTGGTCCGCGTCGCGGGCGGGCGCAACCAGGTTGAAGCGGAGCTGATCGCCGATCTCTTGCGCCAGGACGGTATTCCTTCGTTGATCCAGAGATCTGCCGGGTTCGACGTTCCGGACTATCTGGCGGCCGGTCCACGCGACGTGCTCGTGCGGGCGTCGCATGCACAGGTTGCGTTCGACCTTCTCCAAGAGCACGGTCTGGCCAGTCGCTCGGAGCGCGAAGTCGCCAGCGTGCCGGCAGTTCGCGTGCTGCTCGCGCTCGTGGTCGGCGTGGCGGTCATCGCCGCCGTGTCGCTGTTAGCTGGCGTGCGCTGAAAGCTCGCGGTTGAGGGGCAGCTAGGGCCCCGCGCTAGCGCGGGGGGGTCGCGAGCAGCCCGCTGAGCTGAGGGGGGCGCAGGGTTGAAGGGCATCTAACCGACAAGATCCTGGTCGGCGAGACCGCTCAAGCGCTCGGCGTTGTCGCCCTCCACCGGAAGCCCTTCACGCACCCAGTATTCAAAGCCGCCGATCATCTCCTTGACTTGACGACCATGGGCGGCGAGACGCGCGGCGGCCTTTTGGGCGCCGTTGCAACCCGGGCCCCAGCAGTAGACGACGAGCATGCCTTCCGGCAAGGCGGCGGCCACTTCGGCGTTGATCGACGAAGAAGGGCATGAACGGGCACCGGGGAGGTGACCGCGCTCAAAGGACCCCACCCCGCGGACGTCGAGGATCGAATACGGCATGGCCGCCCCCGCCTGTAGATCGGCGGCGACGTCAGCGGGATCGGTCTCGAACGCCAAACGTGCCGTGAAGTGACGCAGTGCCTCTTCGGCGCTTTCTCCCGGCGTAGCGGCAACCACGCTGCTGATCCGATTTTCGATCTGTTCCGGTGACCGTAGCTGCGCCGGCTTTCTCATCTCGCTCCCTCGCTTATGGCTGGAGCGTTAAGGCTGCCCCCGCCCGGTGGGCGGCGCAATTGCCAATCAGGCCATCCTGCGTCCAGATCCGGCCATAAGGCTCGGAAGTCGCGCGCGCCCGTACCTCATGCCACGCTGTCGTTATGCCGCACCGAGTTGCCGCGCTCATCTTCAACGGGAGCGCTCCGTTCGAGCTCGGTGTCGTCGTCGAGGTCTTCGCATTGCCGCGGCCAGAACTCGATGTCGACTGGTGGTACGAGCTCAGCGTCTGTTCGCCCGTAGCGGGACGCCTGCGCGCGGTCGGGGGATTTGAAGTCGAGACCCGCCACGGCCTCGAAGGAGTTGCGGCGGCTGACACGGTCATCGTCCCGGCATGGCCAGAGCCGCGCGCGGCGGTCCCCGAAGCAGTGATCGACGCCCTTCGCTGCGCGCACGCTCGTGGTGCGCGCCTGGTATCGATCTGTTCGGGAGCTTTCGTGATAGCCGCGACCGGTCTGCTCGACGGTCGCCGAGCAGCTACGCACTGGCGCTACGCCGACGAGCTACGCCGACTTCATCCTTCGGTGGTCGTGGACGAGCGCGTGCTTTACGTCGACGATGGACTTCTGCTCACTTCGGCTGGTAGCGCCGCCGGCCTGGACCTGTGCCTGCACTTGGTGCGCCGCGATCACGGCGCGGCGATTGCCAATCAAGTGGCGCGGCGGCTGGTGATCGCACCGCACCGTGCCGGTGATCAATCACAGTTCAGCAACCGGCCAATGGCTCCAGCCGACGACGATCGGTTGCGCCAGCCATGGAGTGGGCACTCGCTCGGCTTGATCGGCCGATGACCGTTGGCGACCTCGCGGCCCGCGCCTTCATGTCGCCACGCACTTTCACGCGACACTTCCATGAGCACGTCGGACAATCGCCGATGAGCTGGCTCGTGGCCCGGCGAATCGATGCCAGCCTCGAGTTACTGGAAGTTGGCGGACGCGGCGTCGAGGAAGTTGCGAGCGCCGTGGGCTTCCAAAGCGCCGCCTCCTATCGCAAGCACTTCCGGCGCGTCATGGCGGTGTCGCCAACGCAGTACCGCCGCGGTTTCCAGGCGGGCGGGTAGCGGCTCCCGCGCCGATTGGCCGGCGCGGGACCCTGTGAACCGCAAGCGGGAACGTCAGACGAGCGCGGGCGCTCCGTCGGATTGGGCGATCGCGGCGATCTCCTCCGAAGCCCGCTCGAATTCCTCATCGCAAAGCACGGGAGTGCCTTCGAACGGGAGCTCGCGGGAGATCTCAAGCCAGGAGCGGCATCCGCCGTAGGAGTCCCGGACCTTGACCGTCACCGGACGCGGGATCCGGTAGGTGCGCAGCAGGACCACGTGCAGGGGGTGGCGGCGCTTCCAGTCGAACCGCTTCTCGGCGTAATCCGTCGTCCACACCGTGAAGGGGGCCAGCGCGTCAACCGCGCGACGATCGGTGACCGTCCAGTGGCCGGCGACTTCCGCCCAAGCCCGGATACGCACGCGCTCGGGCTGCTCGATTCCGCCATCAGCCGTCAAGGCGTGTGCCGGCGGCTCGCCGTCGGGCCAAACGCCTTCTTCGAGCGCCCGGCGGAGCTCCGGCTGATGCGACTCCCGTACGAGATCAGAGCGCTGGTGATCGAATGTGGGGTAGAGGAAGAAGCGGTCGTGCTCCACGGCGAAGTGCTTGTCCGCTTCGCGAATGCCGCCCTTGCGAAGCGTGAGCAACTGCTCGCCCTCGGCGAGTGCGCGGACCGTAACGGCCCATTCTTTGAAGGCGATCGGCATATGAGTCCTGGGGAGGAGGAAGGGTGAGCGGGCGTGCGCCTTTGCGCGAGCTTCGGCTGAACGTACTCCAGTCCGCGGCCCGTGTCAGGCGTGTCACATACTATGCACAAAGTCGCAAATTCTCATAACGTCCCTGCAACTCGCTACTACGAGACGCGCGAATCTGCTTGTTCCGCTACGTCCAATCCGTTCCACGGTCGTCGGGCACACCTACACGCGCGTGTCCGCGAGAGCCTCCATGGATTCGAGTATCGCGGCGAAGTCCCGCTCGCCCAGTCCCTGCGCAGAAGCGGCGGTGTACAGGTCACAAGCCATGCTCGCCATGGGAAAGGGGGAAGTCGCGGCCGCCGCTTCGTCCAGGCAATAGCGCAGGTCTTTGAGCATGTGATCGAGCTTGAACAGCGGATCGAAGTCGTGCGCGAGCATCGCGTCGCCCTTGCGTTCGAGCATCGTCGAATTGGCAGCGCCGGAGCGCAACACCTCGACCAGGGCATCGATGTCGAGTCCCATCCGCCGGCCGGCGACGAGCGCTTGAGCGACGGTCGCCAGGTTCACCGCGGCTACCGCGTTGTGGATGAGCTTGATGGCCTGCCCGTGTCCTACGGGTCCGGCATGAATAAGTCGCTCGCCCATCGCCTCCAGAGCTGGCCGCGCGCGCTCAGTGTCCACACTTTCACCGCCAACCATGATCGTCAGTGTGCCGTCGGCTGCCTTGCCGGCCGAGCCCGACACCGGCGCGTCGAGGAAGGCAAATCCACGTTGCCGGAGGGAACCGTCGATCGACCTCGCTTCCGCGGGTGCGATCGTCGACATGTCGACGAACAAAGCTCCGGGCTCGGCGCCGTCCGCGGCGCCTTCTTGACCTAGCAGCACCTCCTTCACCTGCGAGCCGTCGACAACCATGCTCACAACTAGGTCAGCTCCGCGGGCCGCTTGCGCCGGGGTTGCGGCAGCCCGGCCGCCGTGCTGGGCCACCCAGTCCTGCGCCTTCGCGGCAGTGCGGTTCCAGACCGTGACTGAAAAACCGTGGCGGCTCAGCACGGCGGCCTGCCGAGACCCCATCGTGCCCAAACCGAGGAAGGCGACGTCGATGCTCATCGCTGGAGCCTAGATGCCGACGCCTCCCGAGCGGCGGTCGGTTACGGTACGCCGCGTGCCCCCGCTCTGGTTCAACCACCCCGCCAATTTCGGCCACGAGATTCCCGGTCATCCGGAACGCCCGCAGCGCATAAAGACGCTGGAAGCCCGCATGGACCAAGACGAGTGGTTCGGGTGGGTGCGCCGCGAGGCGCCGCCTGTGGCGCGCGAGTTGCTGTACGCCGTGCACCCGGAGCGCTACGTCGACTTCATTGAGGGACATTGCAAGCTGGGCGGGCCCATCGACGCCGACACCGTTGCAGTGGAAGGCACATGGGAGCTGATCACGCGGGCCGCGGGCGGAGCGGTCGCGGTAGTCGACACTTTGCTCGGACAAGAAGCGCCTTATGCCTTTTCGGGGATGCGCCCGCCTGGTCATCACGCCGAAGCCGAGCAGGCGATGGGCTTTTGCTTCTTCAATTCGGTGGCGGTGGCCGCACGGCACGCAACCAATCGTCACGGCCTCGATCGCGTGTTGATCTTCGATTGGGACGTTCACCACGGCAACGGGACGAATCACTCGTTTCACCGCGACAGCGACATCCTCTACGCCTCGATCCATCAAAGCCCGATGTATCCGGGCACCGGCGCCGCCTCGGACGTCGGGTCCGGCGGTGGTGAGGGCTTCACGGTCAACCTGCCCGTCCCCGCGGGAACGGGCGACAACGCCTTTTGCTCCCTGACCGAACACGTGGTCTGTCAGATAGTGCGTGAGTGGGAGCCGCAACTGGTTCTGATCAGCGCCGGATTCGACGCCCACGCCGCCGATCCGCTGGCCAGCTGCCAAGTGACCGAAGCGGGCTATGCCGGCATGGCAGCTTCGATGCGCCGGGCGTGCTCGGACGTCGGCGCGCCGCTCGGCTTGGCGCTGGAGGGGGGCTACAACGTCGAAGCGCTCGGCGAGTCTGTCGCCGCCCTGGCGCCGGTGCTCTCCGCCAGTGAAGAGCCGGCGGCTCAAGACATCCCGCTGCATCCTCTCGCCGAGCAAGCTGCCGGCCGCCTGCGCCGCCATTGGTCCTCCGTCGGCGCCTCCGCCAAGGGATAGGACAGACAGGCCGAACCACCACTGCCCGTTTCGGGCCTTGCCGGGCCTCGAGCGTCGGATGGCCGTTCGCCCGCCCTGCTCGATTGGATCCGGGGCGAACGAGCGGCCCGGGCGAAACGGGCGCGCGTCAGCGCGGCTCGATGCGCATGACGGGGGCCTTCTTCGCCACCCCGCCCAGATTCCTGCGGGCGCGCTGCGCGCCTCGAGACGCCTCGTAGCGGCCGGAGAAGACGATCCAACGGCCGGGTCGCAAGGACTTGAAGTCGTCGGAGCGCAGCACGCCGACCTCTACACCGCGGGCCGACAGTGCCTGTGCTCGAGCTCGCGCCTTCGTCTCGCCCGATTCAGAAGCAAGGACAATCGTCCACGCCGTAACGCCTTCCGGCCACGAATCAGGCTCGCTTTCCAGCGGCTGGGCCGGCACGGTCGGAGCCGGCGTCGGAGCGGTGACTGCCGGATCGGGCGCGACACCCGGGACAGGCGTCGGCGTGACTTGCGCGACGACGGTGGGAGTGGGCGTCGCATTCGCGACCACGGTTGCCTCGTCGTCATCGGCCAGTGCGAAAAAGGCCAAGATCAGCGCGGCCAGCGCCACAATGCCCACGCCTGCCATGGCGACCAACGGCGCTCGCCACGCCGGTGGGCGCATGATCCTGGTGGTAACCGCTGACCCGCAATTCAGGCACCAGTCCTGACCGGGAGCCAGCGGGGCGCGGCAGTAGCCGCAGACACGCGTAGGGTCTGCGGTCGGTTGCTCGGGCCCCGGATTCAGAGCTTCCACGTCGGTCAGGAGGAACTTCGCTCGGGGCGGTCAAGCGGCGCAGGACCATCGTTCTGCGTCGTCATATCGCGGTCCGGCGGCGTGTTGCGGGCTGAGATCTGCGCTTCTGTGGCCTCTTCTCGGCCGGTGTTACCGGGGGGCGCCCCGTTGAAGTGGTCGCCGCGAGACGCCACATCGCCGGTCGCCGAAGTACTGCTCTCGGTCGTGGTCAGCCCGCCGGTCGTCGCGGTAGCGCCGCTATCGGTACCCGGCGCCCCAGCAGCAGCCACGGCGGCTTGCGCCCCGCTGGCTTGCCCCTTGACTTCGACAGCCCCTTCTGAAACGGGGAGAGCGCACGCCGAGCAAAAGCGCGCGTCGCTGCCGAAGATCTCACCGCAACGGGGACACAGCCCGCCGATGCCCGGTTCGCGCAGAACCAGATCGGTATCTGACCGGCCCAGCACCGAGAAAGCTGCGCGTAGCTCGTAGTCAACTCGCGACAGGCGCTCGAGCTTGGCCACCACCAATTGGCGGTGATGCTCTTCGTTGCCCTCTCTCGCGCTGCGGTGGATCTCGTACACAAGCCCACCCAAGTCGCGCAGCATCAAATCGTGTTCGCGCTCGAGGAAGCGCATCCGCTTGCGCAGGCGCCCTCTGCGCAGTGCGGTCGGACGCGTGTCGGCCGGATCCTCTCCTGCGAGCAAAGGCACCGACCCACGGGCGTCCGCAGCGGCGATGTCGGATACCACCGCTGCGGTGTGGGGACTTTCAGGTTGGACTTCGGCACGTTGAGCCGGATTGGATCCTGCAACGACTTGGGTGTCGTCGGCGGCAGTCGATCCTGCGACTGGGTCGGCTTGGCCTTCCGGTGCTTGAGCAGAGGCTTCGGCCGAGGCCGGCCTCGCCGCTACGTCGTCGTGACCGTCGCCCGCGGTAGGAAGGCCTTCGGTGGGCTTTCGGCGCGTGATGCGTTCGAACAAGCTGCTCATGCGCGCTCAGAAGAGGCAGAAGTCGATTCCTCCGCCACAGACGAGTATACGGTTTCCCGTGAGCGCTTCTCGCGCAGAGCGGCGATTCCTCGGCGTTGGCGCGGCTGCTGTTGTTGCTCGTCTACGAGCGCGTGCCAGGCGGTGACCATGCGTGCCGCCATGCGGTCCGCGGAAAACAGCTCGGCGGCCCGGCGTCCCTGCACGCGCGGATCGCTTTGCGTCAGGGGTGCCTGTAGAGCCCCACGCCAGACCGCCGGATCCCACGGTGCACACAGCGATCCCTCGATGTCGCCCAGGACCACGGGATGGATACCTACCGGAGTGCCGAAGGCGGGGACGTCGCACGCGCTTGCTTCGATTACCGCCAAGCCGAAGCCTTCGGTCTGTGACGGCACAAGCACCGCGTTGGCAGCGTTGTGCCAGTACGGCACTTCAAGTGGGTCGACAGAGCCGAGGGTGAGCAGCCGAACGCCGCCGGCAGCCTCCTGCGCGCGGTCGAAACGCTTGAGCGAACGGCCGGGATCGTGAGGAAACAGCAGGCATGGCTCGTCGGGATCGAGGCCGAGATGCGCGCGCGCCTGCCGGCGCGGGATCGGCTTGAAGCGCTCCAAATCGATGCCGCACGGCAAGATCGCCACTCGCCGCGTCTCCCCCGCCCCCGGGACCAAATCGCTGAAAGCGCGTGAAACCGGCGCCGGCAGGGCGGAGAATGGCAGAGCGGCGCGTGTAATGAGACGCGAACGAGGGTGCAACAAGTCGTTTCCGTGCAGAGTGACGGCGACCGGGCCAAGACGCGCGCACAGCGCCGGCCACGCGGTCAAGCCGAAGTGCGCGTGGACGATGTCGAAGCGCTGGTCCCGGTAGCGACGGCGCAGCTCTCGGAGCGCCCGCGGGTACTCGGTCAAGCCGGGATCGAAGGTGAACAACTCGATGTTCACGTCGCTGCGCCGCTGCAGTGCGCGCACTTGATCGCGGACGAATACGCCGCGGTGCGGTGCGTCCGCGGACGGATACATGTTCGTGACCACGAGAACGTCCAGTTGCCGACCCTGAGGGGAAAGCGTGCTGGCCGCGGAGTGCCCGGTCACGACATGAGCCTATCCGGCTGCGTGATTCGTAACGGTGCTGTGTCCGATCTGTCACCCGAGCGCGTGGAAACGCCAAGTCGGCTTGCGCAGCATGAACCGTGTTCCCGCCGGCCGGCGGGTCGGATCACCGCAACAAGAGGAGATGGACATGGGCTACGAGTTGATGGGCAGGACGCACCTGTGGCTGATGAACCGGCTCAGCCGCGAAGAAGGTCAGGGCACGGTGGAATACGTCGGCTTGATCCTGTTGATGGCCGTGCTGATCGCGGGCGTCGTGCAGGCCAGCCGCGCTTTCGATGACAAGACGATCGGCGAGGCGATCATGAAGAAGCTCGCCGGCGCGGTGAAGAGCATTTCCGTCTCGGGCGGCTGATCGACGTCCTGGCGTGCGAAACTGGCGGCTTGTCCGGACGCTCGGCAGACGGTGATCAGATGGTTGCGCACGCCGGCGTGCGCAACCGGCCGATCGGGGTCTTCGACTCCGGCGTCGGGGGCATGACGGTTCTCCACGAGTTACTGGTCGCCTTGCCGCACGAGGACTTCCTGTATCTCGGAGACACCGCACGCTTTCCCTATGGCGACCGGACACGCGAGGAGCTTCAGGCCTTTTGCGCCGAGATCGGTGAGGAGCTTGTCGCCCGTGGCGCGAAGCTGCTCGTGATCGCGTGTAATTCAGCGACCGCCGCAGCGCTGAGCGATCTCCAAGAGCGCTTCGCTTCGGCCGGAATCGACGTCATCGGCGTGGTCACGCCCGAATCGCAGGCCGCCGTGGTGGCCACGCACACTGGCCGCGTAGGACTGCTGGCCACGCCGGCAACCGTGGGAAGTGCCGCTTACGAGCGTGCCATCGCCTCCGCTGACGCGCACGTCCGGCTCACGAGCGTCGCTTGTCCGGACCTTGCCCCGATCATCCAGAACGGCTTCCCGTTCGACGAGCAGGTGATGGCGACGGTGCGCGGGTACTGCCGCCCGTTGGCCGAGGCCCAAGTAGACACAGTCATCCTTGGCTGCACGCACTATCCGCTGGTTCGGCCGATGCTCCAGCGGATGCTGGGTCCTCGGGTGACCCTGATAGCTCCGGGTGCCGCTGTAGCGCGGCGGGTCGAATGCGCGCTGGAAGCTCGTGGCTTGAGCTCCGATCGCGCTACCGAGGGCGATTACCGCTTTCTTTGCACAGGAGATCCGGAGGTCTTCCGGGCGATCGGAACGAGGTTCATGCAGATGCCGCTGACTTCGGTCGAGCAAGTCGAGCTGCTGCCCGCGGGCAGTCGTAGCGCCGACCTCGTCGCCGGCGAATCATGACCGCCGCGCGCTCACACGACCGCGCTGGCGACGAACTGCGACCGCTGTCGATCGAGCCCGGTTTCGTACGCACGGCAACGGGGTCCGCACTGATTTCCTGCGGCGAGACACGGGTGATCTGCACCGCCAGCGTGGAGGAATCCGTGCCGCGGTGGATGGCAGGGCAGGGCCTCGGATGGGTGACCGCCGAATACGGCATGCTGCCCGCTTCCACGGGGCAGCGCAAGCAGCGCGATGCCGCGCGTGGGCGTCAAGACGGCCGGACAATCGAGATACAGCGGTTGATCGGGCGATCGCTGCGCGGCGTCGTGGACTTTGGCGCCCTCGGCGAGCGGACGATCTATGTCGACTGCGACGTACTGCAAGCTGACGGCGGCACGCGCTCCGCCGCCATCACGGGCGGCTTCGTGGCGCTCGAGCTCGCGTGCCGGCGTCTCCTGACCGAGGGCAAGCTGTCTGCTTCGCCGCTGACGGGCACGATTGCGGCCGTCTCCTGCGGCGTCGTCGGCGGAATCCCGCTGCTTGACCTCGATTACGCCGAGGACTCCTCGGCTGAAGTCGACGCCAACGTCGTGATGACCGGCGACGGAGGACTTGTGGAGGTGCAGGCGACGGCCGAGCGCACGCCGCTTTCGCGCGCTCACCTCGACGACCTCCTGGGGCTGGCAGAGATCGGGATCCGCGAGCTACGGGACGCGCAGGCGGAAGCGGTGTAGTGCGCGCAGCGCAGCAGCCGCTGATCGTGGCGACACGCAACGAGCACAAGCTCGCCGAATTACGACGGATGCTGCCGGACGTTACGCTCGAAGCCCTGCCCGAGGGAATCGAATCGCCCGAGGAGAACGGTGCGTCGTTTGCCGAAAACGCGCTGATCAAAGCCCAGGCCGCGGCCCGGGCCACCAGCCGCGCTGCCATCGCCGACGATTCGGGGCTCGAGGCCGAGGCGCTGGGAGGGCGTCCGGGCATCCATTCGGCTCGCTACGCCGGGGCCCACGGCGATGATGCCGCCAACTTGCGCAAGCTGCTCGACGAAGTGCCTGCGGGTTCGGCGCTGCGCTACGTCTGCGTGCTGGCTTACGTCGAACCTGGTGGGGCGGAGGAGACCTTCGAGGGGTACTGCACCGGCACCAGGGCCCATGTCCCGCGAGGTGAGGGCGGGTTCGGCTATGACCCGATCTTCGTGCCGGACGCAGACGACGGAGTTCGCACCATGGCCGAGCTCACCGCATCGGAAAAAGATGCGATCTCTCATCGCGGGGCGGCATTGCGCGCTTTTTCGTCATGGCTGCGCGTCTAGCTCCCACCGCTCCGTCCGGTCCGCGCAGCCGCGCCGCTGCGCTGTCGATCGGCTCCAATGCCGCGTTGATCGTGCTCAAGCTGGTGGCTGGGGCCGCAACCGGCTCGGTCGCGATCCTCACCGAAGCGATTCATTCGGGCGTCGACCTGCTCGCCTCGCTGGTCGCCTACTTCTCCGTTCGCGGCGCTGAGCAACCAGCCGACGCCGACCACCGCTACGGGCACGAGAAGTTCGAGAACGTCGCGGCGGGAGTGGAGGGAATGCTCATCCTCGCCGGCTCCGGCGTCATCATCTTCACCGCCGTGCGGCAGCTGCTGGGCGAGCACGAGCTCGAGCACATCGGCTTCGGGATGTCGATCGTCGTCTTGAGCACGGTCGTGAACCTCGTCGTCTCGACGTACCTCTTTCGGCGAGCCACGGAATTGCGCTCGCCCGCACTGGCCGGTGACGCTGCGCACCTGCGAGTCGACGCGTACACCTCGCTCGGCGTAGTCGCCGCGCTGGCGCTCGTGCACTTGACCGGCGCGACCTGGATCGATCCGGCTGTCGGCCTCGTGATAGCCGTGGCCATCGTCGTGACCGGGGTGCGGATCATGAGGCAGAGCTGGCGTGTGCTCGTCGACGAGGCGCTGCCCGCATCAGAGCTCGGTGATATCCATGCCGCAATCTCGCCGTTCGCGGCGCGCGGCGTGGTCGGTTACCACCAGCTGCGGACCAGACAGGCTGGCGCACGCCGTTACGTCGACCTGCATCTTCAATTCAAGCCCGGAACGTCTCTGGAAGAAGCGCATCTGACCGGACATGAAGTCCAGGACGCGATCTGCGAGCGACTGCAAGACGCCGACGTGCTCATTCATCTCGAGCCTGGCGATCGCGTCCGTCATGACGGTGAGCTGGAGCAGTTCGCCGTCGGCGAAAGCTCTCCTGGGGGCATTGTCAAAGCTCGAGGAGTCGTCAACTCACTTGAGATTGATAGCCGCCGACACGGCCAGCGCGAGCATTACGCCGAAGTATCCGAGATAACCGGAAACGAGCAAGATCACGCTGGCCACGAGGCAGATCGCGGTCGTGACGATCCAGGCGGCTCTTCCCAGAGGCATGGCTCGTAGTCTCGCGCATGTCGATGCCTTGCGCGCTTGAACCCAGCACCGCGGTCGCCTACCTGTCGCAATTGTCCGCCGACGTGCGCGCCGTTGCTGTGCTCGGCCGCGGCGACGTCCTGGCGAGCGCGCTCGCCGCTCAGCCGCACGAGGACCGCGCTGTTTCAGTCCAATTGCGGTTGTCCGCGCTCGTAGCCGCCATGGGACGCGCGGAGGGCGTCCGAATCGCTTTCGGCGATGCCAAGGTGTTCGCCCGCCGCGATGACGTCCACGCCTTGGTCGTAGTTGCATCTCCGCTTGCGCTTGACGACTTGCTGTGGCACGACCTCGGAGTAATCCTCGAAGACCTCAATGGCGCATCGCGGGAGCATGGGAGCGTGCAGACGCTGGGGCCGGGTACCGCCCGCCGCGACCTTCCCGCTCGGACGCTCGATCTCGCCGCCGCAGGAGACCAGAAGCTGGGCGCCGCGGCACGCGCGCTGGCGGATGCTATCGGCCGCCGGAACCCGGCCGCTATCGGCCGCCGGAAGGCGGACTCGGCCCAGCGATAGAGGGTTCGTCAAGCCGCAGCGCGGGAAGGGATCGCCCTAGAACCGGAACGCCCGGTCCGTGCAAGCTCGCAGTTTGCGAGGATCTGCGGCGGCGGCCCGGGCCCTGTCCGGACCCGGTGTTACCTTCGCCGCCATTCATGCCCCTGACCAGGAGGAGCCTATGACCAAGGGCGAGTTCGTCGACAAGGTCGCGACGGAGAGTGGACTCAACAAGAAAGACGCGACCGCTGCGGTGGAGGCCTTCCTGTCCACCATCGAAGGCGCGCTGAAGGCTGGTGAGGAGATCAGCTTCACCGGGTTCGGCAAATTCCACGTCGCCGAGCGCGGTGCTCGAGAAGGGCGTAACCCGCGCACGGGTGAGACCATGACGATCGCCGCGAGCAAGGTTCCCCGGTTCACCGCGGGTTCGGGCCTGAAGAAGGCCATCAAGTAGCAGCACGCTGCGCCTTGTCGGGCGCCGGTCGGTTACGGCCGGCGCCCGAGATCGCGCGTCTCGCACCCATGAGCGACGGTTCATTCGGACAGCGACTGGCGGCAGCCGTCGCCGCACGCGAGTCGCAGATCGTCCTCGGACTTGACCCTGATCCTGTCCGTCTCTGGCCGCACGCCGGGTCGGCCGCCATCAGCGATGACGCCACCGCGGCAATCTTCGACGGGCTGGAGGCGGCACAACTCGCGCCTGGCCCCGAAGTCGCTGTCGCCACGCGAGCTGCTGCGGCCGTGCTTGCTCATTGCCGCGCGTTGATTGATGCCGCCGGTAGTGCTTGCGTCGCCGTGAAGCCCCAGCTCGCCTGCTTTGAGCGATTGGGCGCGATGGGCTGGCTGGCACTGCAAGCGACGTGTGCGCACGCCCGCAGTGCGGGCTTGCTCGTGCTGCTCGACGGCAAGCGGGGCGACGTTCCGGTAACGGCCGCCGCCTACGCCCAAAGCCTGCTGGTCGGCACTCCGTCTCCGTGGGGACACCTTGCCGCCTTGCGCGGCGATGCGGTGACCGTCAACCCGCTGATCGGCCGCGATGCGCTCGATCCGCTGATTTCGGCCGCGCGGCTTTGCGCGGCCGGCGTATTCGTGCTCGTGCGCACGTCGAATCCGGGCGCCGCGGATGTCATGGACAGCCCTATGGCGAACCGACGTCCGCTCTGGGAGGGCCTGGCGGAAATGGTCCAAGATCTCGGGCGAACAGGAACTGATGTCCGCGAACCATCCGATGTCGGCGCGGTCACGGGTGCCACCGCTGCCAAGCACCTCGGACGCATGCGCGAGCTGATGCCGCATGCCCCGTTCCTGCTTCCCGGGGTAGGGGCGCAGGGAGGCCGGGTACAAGACCTCGCTCCCGCGTTCGCCGGCGGGCGGGCGTTCGCCCTGGTGACGGCTTCGCGCTCGATCGCCCAAGCCCACGAACAGAACGGGGGAGACCCTCCCTATGCTGCGCGTGCAGAGGCTGAACGTATGCGGAAGCTGGCATGGTCACTTGCCGACGGCTGAGCTCCGTCGCGTCTTGAAGGGCTTAGGCCAGGTCCGCGGCGTGCAAGGGCTCCGCCGAGACAGCGAGCATTTCTCACCGGGGTACAGCAATGCGGCCCGACGCCACCTCGCTGATCGTCTTCGGGTTCGAATATGATCGCCCCGATGCCGCGACGCAGCCACGCGCGCTACCTCGCGCCCTTGGCGGTGGTGGCTTTCTTCCTCGCTCTGACCTTCACGCTGCTGGGTTCCGGCGGAGGGGAAGAGCCCGCGTCCGGGCCGGCACAAACCGCCGGGCCGGCCACCACTCCCGCCAAGACGGCCGGCGCAGGCAAGAAGGCTCGTAAGAAGCGCGAGAAGAAGAATTACGTCGTCAAGCCGGGCGATACGCCGTCGGCGATCGCCGAGAAACATGGCGTGACGCTTGAGGACATCGAGCAGCTCAACCCGGAAATAGATCCTCAGACGCTTACGCCGGGACAACGGATCAGGCTGCGACAGTGACGATCCGGCGCCCTGACACGGCGTCGGCACCAGCGCTCGTGCCGGTGACCGGCTGTCGTCTGCGGATTGCGCCGGCACTGCTTGTGGCCGCCGCGCTGTGTGCGCTTACGCAGTTCCTCTTGAGCCCGGCAACGGTACGGGCAGCCGCACCGCCGCCCGACATAGCGGGCAGCAGCGCGATCGTGATCGAATCCTCTTCCGGGGACGTCACCTACGCCGAAGATGCCGACGTGCGGCGTCCGATCGCCTCGGCCACGAAGCTCATGACCGCGCTTGTGGTCTTGGAGTCCGCACGACTCAACCGGATCATCAGGGCCTCCGACTACCAACCGGCTGCGGTGGAGTCGCAGCTCGGGCTGCGCCCGCGCGAAAAGATGACCGTCGCGGACCTCCTGCGCGCGTTGCTGCTCGCTTCGGCCAACGACGCGGCCGTCACGCTGGCCGAAGGTGTCGGCGGCTCGCGCGCCCGCTTCGTCGCGGCAATGAACCGGCGCGCCCGCGAACTCGGTCTCAAGCAGACCCACTTCGCCAACCCGATCGGACTCGACCAGCCGGGTAACTACTCCTCGGCGCGGGATCTGGTCCAGCTTTCTTTGCAACTCCGGACGTCGCCGTTCTTCCGACGCACGGTTGCACGAGCCACCGCGACGCTGAAATCCGGCGACGTGGTCCGCACGGTCTCCAACCGCAACTCGCTCGTCGCCCGTCCGCAGATCGACGGAATCAAGACGGGTCACACGGGGCGGGCCGGATATGTCCTGATCGCCTCAGCCCGTGACGCGCGTGGTGTTCGTCTGCTGTCTGCCGTACTCGGGGCGCCGACGGAGCTGGATCGCAACGACGACACGCTGGATCTCCTGCGGTGGGGCTTCAAGCGCTACAAGGTGGTTAGTCCGGTCCGCCGTGGCCAGCGCTTCACGCAATCCGCCGTACCGATCCGCTATCGCCGTGGAGCGCAGCTGCCCGTCGCGGCGGCCACGACAGTCCGGCGAGTCGTCAAGCGCGGCAGCGGCGCATTCGAATTGGCAGTCGAAGATCTGCCCGATAGCGTCGAAGGGCCCGTGCGGCGGGGACAGCAACTGGGCATCGTGTCGTTGTCCCAAGCCGGCCGGCACATCGAAGACGTGCCGTTGGTCGCTGCTGCTGCCGTACCGGCGCCAACTCTGAGCGACAAGGCGATTGACTGGTTGACGCGTCCCGCCGCCGTGGGTGGACTGTTGATTGCTGTCATCGGTAGCGTGCTGTGCGCGGGACTGTTGCTACGCCGCCGCCTCCCGCGTGCCAGAACCGACGCAGCGGCACCCACAACCCCATGATCCTCACCGTCACTCTCAACACCGCCGTCGATAAGACGCTGGCCGTGCCGAACTTCCGGCTTGGACGGCGCCATCGCACCGTCGAGCAGACAACGATGCCGGGCGGCAAGGGCGTCAACGTGGCCCGGATCCTCAAGGCACTAGGGCAGCCAGTCATCGCTACGGGCATGGCCGGTGGGCCGACGGGCACGCGCATCGTGGAACAGCTGACCCAGCTTTCGGTCCTGTCTGACTTCGTGCGGATCGGCGAAGAGTCGCGAACCAACACTTCGGTGATCGACCCCACCACGGGAGACCAAACCGAGATCAACGAACGTGGGCCGAGGATCACCGAGCACGAGGTCGAGCTCTTCACCGACAAGCTGCTCTACCTGGCCAAGGGCGCGACCCTTTGCGTGTTCGCCGGCTCGTTGCCGCGCCACGTCGACGTCGAGATCTACGCGCAGCTGATCACCGAGCTGAGGCGGCGCGGGGTCTACACCGTCGTCGACACCGACGGGGAGCCGCTACGGCGAGCGGTCCGAGCCGAGCCGGACGTCATTTCGCCGAACGTCGCCGAAGCAGAGGAGCTCGTCGGGCATGAGTTCAACGAAGAGGAAGACAGCATCGACGCCATCGACCAGATGGTCCGCATGGGCGCGCGGGAGGTGATCATGACGACTCCCGAGGGCTGCTTCGCCAACGTTTTGGCCGGCGATCCTGGGGCGGGGCGAGAGCTTTACCGGGTCTGTCTCTCCACTGCGATCGAGGTCCGCGCCACCGTGGGTTCAGGCGACGCCTTTCTCGCCGGCTTCGTGGCCGGCCTCTACGGCGGCCGAAGCCGCGTGGAGGCTTTGTCCTACGGCGTCGCGTGCGGCGCCGAGTCGACTCGCCACCTTGGGGCCGGACTGCTTGATCCGGCTTCCGTGGAGCGACTGGTGCCGCGCGTCGAGGTGGAGCGGCTGGCGCTGTCGCCTGCGCGCTGACGCGTCCACCGCGCGTTCTCACCGCCAGGATGAAGCTGTCGCCTCAGGGCCTCTTCTACTGGCGACACAGGCTCACGCCGACGTGCCTCCAGCGCCCTGATACAGCCTTCCGACAGTCGGCAGAACTCCGTTGTTCACGTCCGCGCAACTGATGCCACGCACACCGATCAGGCCTTTGCGCGCGCTACCATCGCACGGACGGCCGGTAGTCGTGCGTCGCTGAGCCGGTTCCTTCCCTCAACCCGCTCGCCCGCGGGGTTCTCGTCCGCTCCCACCCCTAGGATCTCGCCCATGGAAGTAGAGATTGGCCGTGGCAAGAAGGCGCGTCGCGCCTATGGTTTCGACGATGTAGCCATCGTTCCTTCCCGTCGGACTCGGGATCCCGACGACGTGGACATTTCCTGGAAGATTGGGCACTACCGCTTCGACCTTCCGCTTTTGGCTTCTGCGATGGACGGCGTCGTTTCACCCGAGACAGCCGGCTTGATCGGCAAGATGGGCGGTCTCGGCGTCTTGAATCTCGAAGGCGTTTGGACTCGGTTTGAGGACGCCGACGCCACGTTGGAGCGGATCTCCTCGCTCGACCGTGAAGAAGCGACGCGCGAGATGCAGGACATCTATCGCGAGCCGGTGCAAGAGGAGCTGATCGGTCAGCGCATTCGCGAGATCAAGCAGCACGGCGTCGTTGCGGCGGCCTCGCTGACTCCGCAGAAGGTCGAGCGCTACATCGACACGGTGCTCGACGCTGGCCTCGACATCCTGGTCATACAGGGCACGGTGCTTTCGGCTGAGCATGTTTCCAGCAGCGGAAATGCGCTGAACCTAAAAGAGTTCGTGGCCGAGCTCGACATCCCGGTCATCCTCGGCGGATGCGCCAGCTACCACACGGGCCTGCACCTGATGCGCGCCGGCGCTGCGGGCGTCCTCGTCGGTGTCGGTCCTGGAGCTGCGTGCACCACGCGCGGAGTTCTTGGCATCGGTGTCCCGCAAGCGACGGCGATCGCCGACGTCGCCGCCGCTCGCTCACAGCACATGCTGGAAACCGGCGAATACGTCAAGGTGATCGCTGATGGCGGCATGCGCACCGGTGGCGACGTCGCCAAGGCGATCGCGTGCGGAGCGGATGCTGTGATGATCGGGTCGCCGCTGGCGCGCGCCTACGAGGCGCCGGGCCACGGCCACCACTGGGGCATGGCGACCTTCCATCCGGAGCTGCCACGCGGGGCGCGGGTGCGGACGGTCCAGAATGGGACGCTGGAAGAAATCCTCGTCGGTCCGGCGCATGAGAACGACGGTACGTACAACCTGATGGGCGCTCTGCGCACGTCGATGGCGACGTGCGGCTATCGCGACATCGCGGAATTCAACCGCGCGGAGCTCATGATTGCTCCGGCTTTGCAGACTGAAGGCAAGCATCTCCAGCGCGAGCAGTCGATCGGCATGATGGCGCGCGGTGCTTCGGTGCCGATCGTCACCGGAGCGGGCGCAGGCCGTTGAGCATGGAAGAGGGTGGGGGAGCGGCGGTTGACACCGCTCCCCTCGAACCCGCAGGTGGTTCGGACGGCGGACAAGCCGCCGTGGCGGATGGCGTCGCGGCGGCGGATGCCGAGCCAGTAACCAGCGGCTCGGACATACGCAGCGATGGTCCTGGCTCTGCGCTGCCCGCCGATCAGCCGGTCGAGGAGCTCGAGAACGAGCGGCGGCTCGCGGTCGACGAAGTGGTGGTGCTCGACTACGGCGGACAGTATTCGCAGCTGATCGCTCGAAGGATCCGCGAGTGCGGCGTCTTCTCCGAACTGTTGCCCTATCACGTGGGCGCGGAGGAAGTTCGCCGGCGCCGCCCCAAGGGCCTCGTCCTCTCCGGCGGACCAGCTTCGGTCTACGCCAGGGACGCGCCGCGCCTGGATCCCGAGCTGTTGGAGCTCGACATCCCGGTGCTGGGCATTTGCTACGGGATGCAAGCCCTCGTGTTGTCGCTCGGCGGCAAGGTCGAGGAAGCCGAAGTCGGAGAATTCGGCCGCTCGGATCTCGCGCTGGCCGACGATGGCGGCCAGCTGCTTGCCGGAACACCGGCCGAGCAGTCTTGCTGGATGTCTCACCGCGACACAGTGTTTGCGCCGCCTCCCGGATTCACGGCGTTGGCGTCCTCGACTCAATCGCCGGTCGCGGCGCTCGAAAGCGTCGAGCGCGACATCTACGGCATCCAATTTCATCCGGAAGTCGTCCATACTCCCTACGGGCAGCAGGTCCTCGCGAACTTCCTCGAAGAGGTTTGCGGGTGCGAGCGCGATTGGAGTCCCGCCTCGATCGTCGAAGATCAGATCGCGCGCATCCGCGCGCAAGTGGGCGACGCCAAGGTCATCTGCGGGTTGTCAGGCGGCGTTGACTCAAGCGTTGCGGCGTTGCTGGTGCACCGCGCCGTGGGCGACCAGTTGACGTGCGTGTTCGTCGATCACGGCCTCATGCGGATGAACGAGGGCGACCAAGTCATCTCCGCCTTCCGCGACACCTTCCAAGTCCCGCTCGTGGCCGTGAAGGCTGAAGATCGGTTTCTGCGCCGGTTGCACGGCGTCACCGAACCCGAAGCCAAGCGCAAGGCGATCGGCGAGGAATTCATCCGGGTCTTCGAAGAGCAAGCGCGCGAGCTCGGTGACGCGCGCTTTCTCGTGCAGGGAACCCTGTATTCCGACGTGATCGAATCGGGCGGCGGCACAGGGACCGCGACGATCAAGTCCCACCACAACGTCGGCGGCTTGCCCGACGACTTGGAATTCGAGCTCGTTGAACCGCTACGTGCCTTGTTCAAGGACGAAGTGCGGGCCGTCGGGGCCGAGCTGGGCCTACCTGAGCGGATGGTCTGGCGTCAGCCTTTCCCAGGTCCCGGCCTGGCCATCCGCGTTGTCGGCGGACATGCGACGAAGGAACGCCTCGACACGCTGCGTCACGCCGACTCGATTTTGCAAGACGAAATCCGCAAGGCCGGTTTGTACCGCGAACTCTGGCAGTCGTTCTGCGTCCTGCCCGACATCCGCACCGTTGGAGTTCAAGGTGACGAGCGCACTTACGGCTACCTGGTGGCCATCCGCGCCGTGACTTCAGACGACGCGATGACGGCCGACTGGGCACGCCTGCCCTACGACCTGCTGGAGCAAGTCGCTTCGCGCATGATCAACGAAATTCGCGAAGTGAACCGCGTCGTGCTCGACATCACGTCAAAGCCACCCGGCACGATCGAGTGGGAATAACGGGCTGTAGCCGCCGGCCGGGCTGAGGGCTCCGCTAGCCGGAGAGGCTGCCGCGGTCGTCACCCAGCCACGCCGTCGCTTCGATTTCGACGAGCATCCGAGGATCGAGCAGGGCTGCAACGCCGACCATCGTGGCGACGGGCCGCGTCGACGAGAAGACTTCGCCGTGTGCCCGGCCCACCGGGTGCCAGTGAGCTACGTCGGTCAAATACATGCGCGTTTGCACGACGTCCTCAAGACCGGCTCCCGCCGCAGCGAGGGCAACGCCGATCTTGCGCAGGCACTCCCCCGCTTGGGCATAGGCGTCCCCGTCTCCGATCACATCACCGTCGGCGTTCACGGCCGTAGTGCCTGCCACCAAGACGAAGTTGCCCGCGCGTACCGCGGCGCTGAACCCGATAGCGGGGGCGTACGGAGACGGCGACGGGACGAATTGAGCATGCATGGTCCGCGCCGGTGTCGACTTCCGTGACCCCGCCGCGGACGCTGCCTACCTGCCTTGCAGCGAAACTGCCCCGTTTCCGCCAAGGCTGATGGCGTTGACATTGCCCGGGATCGCCTTCAATGCGTCGATTTGCGCGCAAGCGGGGCAATTGCGGTACGAGCGGCCGAGCGTGTCGTTGACTTCCTTGGCAATGCGAGCACGCTCCAAGTCCGCGCGCGACTTGTTGACGGCGGCGAACTGGGCTTGTGCTTCGTCAACCGCTTCCTGCACGCGCCCGGGAAGGCGCACGCTAGAGACGATCACCTGGAAGTTGTCGAAGTAGCGCCCGCCCAGATTCTGCGACAGGTCTTCTCCGAGCTGCTCCTGGATGGTCTCTTGCACGCGCGTCAAGTTGGCGTTCGTCTGGCGGCCGGCCGCCGCCTCGAGCTTTGCCCGACGTGACCCGCCCAGCAGCGCGCACGACGAGACGAGTTGCTCGCAGCGGAAAGTGCCGACCGTGTCGCGAAGCACGTTCGCCATAACGGGACGGAACTCGACATCAAGAAATGCCGAGAAGCCGTCGTCTTCCTGCCAAGGGTTGAGCCGGCGGCCGCCGAGCGGATAAGTGCGGTTGCCAAAGCTCGCATCGAACTTGCGCAGCAACGCGTCTTCTTCAGTGCCGGTGAACGCGGTGTTGAAGGAAATCTTTGCTTCCAAGCCAACGTCGATGCCGTCGGCGGTCGGAACGCGAACGACATCGACGCCGGCGCCCTCGTCACGAGTCGAATCTGTAGTGACGATGTAGCGGCGCGGCGAGCCCTCACCGGGATAAGTGCGCGGGTTCTGCGACAACCAGCCGGTCCATGTCAAGCCTGACGACGGTGCGATCGTCTGTCGCTGATCCTTGCGGTCCAGCGGGCCACCGTTGTAGACCACGGCCACCTGATTCGGTCCCGTTCGAGCCAGTCCGGTCGCCGCGACCGCAGCGGCTACGGCAGCCAACACGGCAAGGGCCGCGAGGCCAAAGAACAGGCCGCGGCGTGGTGTGTCCGTTCGCGACTTCGGCGCTCGGCTGCCGCCGCTACCGCGTACCAGCTTGGCGAGCTCGTCTTCCAGTGCCATATCGCGTCACTGTAGAGCAAAGGCGCCGCCACATAGTCTCTTCCGCGCGCGTTAACGCGACAGGATCCTGCTGCACGCAGGGACGATGTGGGCAGCGCTCACACAGCGAGCTGGATACGCGTTGCAGCATCGCGAGAGGCAGGCGTTCAACCACCAGCAAAGATTCGCGGCTTCTCGCCCGGGTCTCAGGAGTATCGAGAGGCCCTGAGACATGTCGTAGGATGGCCGTGAACCGCCGGCCCGGTCGGGTAGCGCTTGGGCGTGCCTGGCTCCGATCCTCTACACTCCCTCGCCGCCGCGCCAAGGCGCCGCTTCGCCATGCTCATGAAGACATACGTCGCCAAACCTTCCGATCGAGAACGCAACTGGGTCATCGTCGACGCCGAGGGCAAGACCCTTGGCCGGCTCGCGACCCATATCGCGGATGCTTTGCGCGGCAAGCGCAAGCCCACCTACACACCGCATATAGACACGGGCGACTTCGTCGTCGTCGTGAACGCCGAGAAGATCACCGTTACCGGCAACAAGCTCCGTGAGAAGCGTTATTACAAGCACTCCGGTTACCCCGGCGGCTTGAAGTCGCGCACGCTCACCGAGATGCTGGACCGGCGCCCGGAAGAAGTGATTCGCCTCGCCGTCAAGGGCATGCTGCCCCGCAACCGACTCGCCCGCAAGCAGCTCACGAAGCTGAAGGTCTATGCGGGCCCTGAACACCCGCACGCCGCGCAACAGCCGCAGCCGCTCGACTTCCAGGCCTGACCCGCCTCCCAGGAGGATTTTCTTTCCCATGGCTGACAGCGAGAAGCCTTCACATTCAGAGCAGGGCGAGGTCTCCGAACCGGAGAACATCGCCGCCGAAGACACCGTCGGCGCGCAGGAGCTCCCGACCGAGCGCCAGCTAGAGCGCGAGCAGGCGATCGTCGACGAGCCGATCGCGGAGTCCGAGCAG
This sequence comes from Actinomycetota bacterium, assembly GCA_016781085.1. GTDB lineage: Bacteria > Actinomycetota > Thermoleophilia > Solirubrobacterales > Solirubrobacteraceae > LC5-1. The sequence continues at coordinate 37,119 of JADDQZ010000014.1, read as the reverse complement.
CGCATCGCGGAAGCCAACGCCGTGGTCAACGCCGGAGGATCGGTCACCGACGACGACGACGAGGTTGACGAGACCCCCCGGGTCAAGCCGGAGATTCCGGGCGCAGACCTCGTGCCTGACATCGTGCTCGAAGGCGACGACCCGCTCGGCAGCGAGTACGACGAAGACGGCGAGCTCATCACGCCGGGCACGAGCGAGTCTGACGACGCCTTTACCCAGCCGATCGCCGACACGGCGATTTCGCTGGCCGCAGACGCTCGCTACCACGCGACGGGCAAGCGTAAGACCGCTGTCGCACGCGTGATCCTCAAGCCCGGCACCGGCACCTACGCGGTCAACGGCCGCCCGCTCGACGTGCACTTCCCCCGGGCCACGCTCCAGCGCCAGATCCGCCAGGCGCTCGAGACGGTGGGCCTCGAAGAGAAGATGGACGTTGTCGCGAGCATGCACGGCGGTGGTATCTCGGCCCAAGCCGGCGCGCTGCGGCACGGCATCTCGCGGGCATTGGTCGAGGCTGATCCCAACCTGCGCTCGGAGCTCAAGCGACGTGGTTTCATGACGCGCGACGCACGCGTCAAGGAACGCAAGAAGGCTGGTCTGAAGAAGGCGCGTAAGCGGCCGCAGTTCAGCAAGCGCTAGTGGCGCGCGCGTCGGTTCGCGCCATGCGGGCTGTAGAAGCGCTCACGAGCGCATAGCCATGAGTACGACCACCGCGCAACCGGCACGCCGGCTGTTCGGGACCGACGGAGTGCGAGGTGTAGCGGGCGAGTTCTTGTCCGCCGACCTCGCGCTGCGGTTGGCCCGCGCAGCTGCACTGCGTGTCGGCTCCGAGAAGCCTTCGCTGCGGGCCCTCGTCGTTCGTGATCCGCGCGAGTCCGGGGAGATGCTCGAAGCTGCGGTGGCGGCTGGCCTGACCTCAGCCGGCGCCGAAGTGCTCCTCGGGGGTGTGCTTCCCACGCCCGCGGCGCCCTTGCTGCTGCGCCGCCACGGGCTCGACCTGGCCGTCGTGTTGTCAGCTTCACACAATGCTTACGCCGACAACGGCATCAAGTTCTTCGGTGCCGACGGACACAAGCTCCCGGACGAGGCCGAAGCCGAAATCGAGGCGCTCCTCGCGAATCTCCCGGCTGGGACGGCTCGCGTCGGCCGGATCCGGTCGCTTGATGAGGCGCCAGAGCAATACGTCCAGGCGTTGATGGCGCGCTTCTCGACGCTCGATTTGCACGGGCTGAACGTGGCTCTCGACTGCGCGAACGGTGCCACTCACAAAGTGGCGCCGGAGATTTTCAGTCGCCTAGGCGCTGAAGTCAAGGTGCTGGCTGCCGAACCGGACGGGCGCAACATCAATGCGAACTGCGGATCCACGCATCCGGAGAGACTGCTTGCGTGCGTCCGCGAGGGCGGGTACTCCGTCGGCTTCGCGTTCGATGGTGACGGCGATCGCGTACTTGCTGTCGACCGTTGCGGGGACCTCGTCGATGGCGACGAGCTGATCGCCCTGGCGGCGCTGCACCTACGACAGCTCGGCAAGCTGACTGGCAACGGCGTCGCAGTGACCGTGATGACCAACTACGGCTTTCATTCCGCGATGGCCGAAGCCGGCATCGAGGTTGCCGTCACCGGTGTGGGCGATCGCTACGTGCTGGAAGCCCTGCGCGAACGTGGCTGGAACTTCGGTGGTGAGCAGTCCGGGCACATCATCGAGACCGGGTTCAATCCGACAGGAGACGGAATCGCGTCAGCTCTGCTCGCGCTCGAAGCCTTGGACGGACGTGATCTCGCGAGCCGATCGGCCATGCGCAAGCTTCCGCAACGGCTCGAAAACGTTCGCGTGCGCGACCGTGAGACCATCGCCGGTGCCACTGGGCTTTGGCGGGCCGTGGAGCGTGAAGATGAGGCGCTGGAAGGGCGTGGCCGCGTGCTCGTGCGCGCCAGCGGTACCGAGCCGCTGATTCGCGTCATGGTGGAAGCGCCGACACACGAGGAAGTCGACGAAGTTACCGAGCGCTTGCTTGGAGTCGTGCGGCGCGAAATGGTCTGAGAACGCCCCGGTTGCCGCTGCCTTGTCTCTTAGACTCACATGGAAGTGTTGACACGCCCGATCCTTATCTATAGGCAAAGCCACGGAAACGGGGTCCCGCCATGTGCGGCATCGTCGGTTATGTAGGACGCCGTCAGGCACAGGAAATCCTCCTGTCGGGCCTAGAAAAACTCGAGTACCGCGGTTACGACTCGGCCGGCATCTCAGTGGTCTCGGGCGACCGCATGGATTCCGTGCGTGCGGTCGGCAATCTCAGCGCGCTGCGTGACGCCGTCGAGCGGCGTGACGGCGAAGACGGAGCTGGAGTCGCGGTTGCGGTCAAGCCCGCGACGACCGGCATCGGCCATACCCGCTGGGCCACGCACGGCCGCGTCACGGAGGAAAACGCCCACCCGCACTTCGATTCCGACGACCGCGTCCATGTCGTCGTCAACGGCATCGTCGAGAACTACATGGCGCTCAAGCAGGAGCTGATCGCCGAAGGCGCCGTCTTCACGTCCGAAACCGATGTCGAAGTCATCGCTCACCTGGTTTCCCGGCACCTTGATGAGGATGGGCTCATCGGCGCCGTCCGGCGCACGTACCAGCGGCTTCGCGGCCATTACGCCTTCGTGGCCGCGTGCGCCGAAGAGCCCGACGTCCTCGTTGCGGCGCGCAAGGAATGCCCCCTGGTCATCGGTCGCGGCGGAAACGAGCAATTCGTCGCGTCAGGAATTCCCGCCTTCCTCGCACACACGCGATCCGTGCAGATGCCCGACGACGGGGACATAGTCGTGCTGCGTCCCGACGACGTCGAGTTTCTCGATTCGAGCGGTAAATCGATCGACCGCCCGCTCGAGGAAATTACTTGGGACGCCGAAGCGGCCGAGAAGTCCGGCTTCGAGACGTTCATGCTCAAGGAGATCCACGAGCAGCCAGAAGCGATCGCGGAAACCATTGCCGATCGGACCCTTCACGAGGACAGCGTCGACCTGGGCGACCTCGGCACGATCGACGAGGAGTTTCTGTCGAACTGCCGGCGCGTCATCATCGTGGCCTGCGGTACCTCCTACCACGCCGGCCTGATCGGCCGCTACGTGATCGAGCAATGGGCTCGCATCCCCGTGGAGATGGACGTTGCTTCCGAATACCGGTACCGCAACCCCGTGGTCGGGCCTGGTGACCTCGTGGTCGGCATCACCCAGTCGGGCGAGACAGCCGACACGCTTGCCGCCATGCGCCTGGCCCGTTCGCGTGGGGCGAAGGTCTTGGCCATCACCAACGTCATGGGCTCGCAGGTAACGCGCGATGCCGATGGAGTTCTCTACACGCGCGCGGGGCTTGAGATCGGCGTCGCGGCGACGAAGACGTTCGTGTCGCAAGTGGCTTGCATGTACCTGCTCGGCCTCAAGCTAGGGGAAGTCACCGGCATGCTGGCCGTCGAGCAGCGCCGGCATCTGATTGCTGAGCTCAAGCAGCTGCCTCACTTGCTGGAGGAGCTACTTGGCAACGTGTCCGAAGTGATCGACCGCACGGCGCAACAGCACCATGAGGCAGAGTTCTTTCTCTACCTCGGCCGTCACGTCGGACTCGCCGTATGTCTCGAGGGAGCGCTCAAGCTCAAGGAGATCTCCTACATCGCGACCGACGCGTACGCGGCGGGGGAGATGAAGCACGGACCGATCGCGCTGCTCGACGACAACACTCCAGTTGTCTGCGTCGCCACCGAATCGCCGGTGATCGAGAAGGTCGTCTCCAACATGCAGGAAGTGCGGGCTCGTGGCGCGCACCTGATCGCCATCGCCACCGACGGCGACGACACGGTGGCTCCGCACGCCGAAGAGACGATCTACGTGCCGCGCACGGACTGGATGCTGCAGCCCATCCTCGCGGTCGTGCCCTTGCAGTTGCTTGCCTACCGGATCGCGCGTCTGCGGGGGCTCAACGTCGACCAGCCGCGCAATCTCGCCAAGACCGTCACCGTCGAGTGAGGACAGCCGCTTCGGCCGCTTCCGCGGCCGGCGCAAGACGATGACCGGGGTCGGAATCGACTTGCTCGAAATCGACCGCATGCAAGCTGCGCTCGATCGCCGGCCGCGGCTGGCCGAACGATTGTTCACGCCCGGCGAGCGCGAAGCTGCCGCCGCTCGTGCGCGCCCAGCACAGCATCTTGCGGCGCGGTTCTGTGCCAAGGAAGCGGTCGTCAAGGCACTCAAACTCGAGTCCTGGGATCCGCACGAGATCGAAGTGGTGGGGGGCGGAGACGGGCCCCCGGCCATCCGTGTGTCCGGGAAGGTAGAGGCGCTGATTACGCAGCGCGGCCTGACCGTCGAAGTCTCCCTGACTCATTCTCGCGATACTGCCGGAGCCGTCGCGCTTGCCTTGCCGGCGGCAGCTAGAGGAGCAGCGTGTTGATCTTCGCCGAAGGAGCTCTCGACAGGAGCGGGTGCTTGTCGGTGGCGTCTACGGGAGTAGAGCCTTGATCCTGCCGGCTTGGCTTGAGCCACTGTTCGACGCGGAGATCATGCGCCGAACCGACGCGTGGGCGATCGAGCACCGCGGGATTCCGGCAGCCGAGCTGATGGAGCGCGCCGGGCAGAAGCTCGCCCGTGCCGTCGTCGACTTGGCCCCAGTAGGACCGGTGGCCATCCTTTGCGGACGGGGCAATAACGGCGGCGACGGTCTCGTCGTGGGGCGGCTGTTGCGAGACAAGGGACGCGAAGTCGACATCTGGTTGACGAGCGAGCCGGCTGAGCTTTCCCCCGACGCACAAGCGCAGTTGAGCCGGCTGCCGAGGCCGGCGGCAAAGCTGTTCTCGTCCGACGAGTCGGCCGCTTCATTGGCGAAAGCCACGGTTGTCGTCGATGCCTTGCTGGGCACCGGCTTCAGCGGCGCACCCCGCGGCGCGGTGGCTTCCGCGATACAGGCGATCAATGACGCGGAGCGCCTCGTCGTCGCGGCCGACGTGCCGAGTGGCGTCGATGCGACGACCGGTGAAGTCAACGGCGTCGCCGTGCGAGCGACGGTGACGGTGTCGTTTCACCGCGGCAAACTGGGTTTGTGGATCGCCCCCGGCAAGACCCACGCCGGTAGCGTCACCGTGGCCGACATAGGTATCCCGCCCCATGCGCCGTTAGAGGCCTCGGCGGGCTTGATCTCCGACGCGGTCGTGCTCGAGTTGCCTCACCGAGGCGCCGCGTCGACGAAGTTCTCTTCCGGTCGCGTGGTAGTGGTCGGCGGCTCGACCGGTCTCACGGGCGCGCCCACGATGGCGGCCCTTGGGGCACAGCGAGCGGGAGCCGGATACGTGACGGTGGCCGCCCCCGCGTCGCTGGAATCGAACTTCGCCGCTCGGCTGCTGGAAGCGATGTTCGCCGCACTGCCCGGGACCAACGGCCACCTCGGTCCTGACGCCCTGCCTCTGGCGCTTGAACGGTGCAGGAACGCGGGCGCGGTCGTGCTGGGGCCAGGCCTTGGCCGCGAACGCGACGCCGCCAGAGTTGCTCGCCGGCTGGCGCGTGAGCTGCAAGGGCCGCTGGTGGTCGACGCCGACGGCTTGAACGCCTTGAACGGTCGGCTGGCGAGGGTGCTGTCGGAGCGCTCGCATCCAACCGTCCTTACTCCTCACACGGGCGAGTTGGCGCGCTTGCTGGAGATCACGTCTTCTGAAGTCGACCGGCGCCGCTTGCACAGCGCCCGCTGTGCAGCTGATGAAGCCAAGGCGATCGTCGTCTTGAAAGGCGACGACACCGTCGTGGCTACACCGGACAACGGTTTCGTTGCCGTATCGCCCGGGAGCGCGCCCGGATTGGCCACCGCCGGAACCGGCGACGTGCTGGCCGGTGTGATCGCCGCCTTGTTGGCGCGGGGGCTGCCACCGGACGTCGCGGCGTGTGCGGGGGTACACCTGCATCTGCGGGCCGGTCAGCTTGCCGCGGACCCTCATGGTCCCAACGCCGTGATCGCTTCCGACGTGATCGCCGCGCTTCCCGCGGCCCAATCCCTCGAGTCGAGCTTGTAGGCTCGTGCGGCCGTGAACGAGACAGTCGCCGACATCATGGACCGCGCGCCCGTCACGGTCAGTTGCGCCGACAGTGTCGAGCACGTGCTGCGGGTGCTCTCAGGGCGCCAGCTCCCGGGTGTACCGGTGGTCAGCGAAGGCGGGCGCTGCGTCGGGATCATCACGGAAGCCGACCTCGTGCTGGCCGGTGAAGAGCAAGACCTGCATCTGCCCCATTACGTCGAGCTGTTCGGCGGGTTCGTCTTCCTCGAGTCGCACAAACACTTCGAAGAGCAGTTGCGCAAGGCCGTCGCGGCCACGGCCGAGGACTTGATGACACGCGATCCCGTCACCATTTCTCCCGACGCGACCGTCCGTGAGGCCGCGCACTTGATTTCTACGACTCACCACAACCGCTTGCCGGTCGTCGAGCACGGTCGCCTGGTCGGGGTCGTCACGCGCCTTTCGGTGCTCGAGAGCCTCTCGCGTCATGAGGGCTAGCCGTAGCGGCTGTCCCGGCGTCTGACGCGCCGCCGGCTAACGCGATGCTGCGAGCGGTAGCACGCATCAACCTTTCGGCAGTGGAGCGCAACTGTGCTCTGTTGGCCGCTGCGGCGAGCCCGGCGGCCCTTTGCGCCGTGGTCAAAGCTGACGGCTACGGGCACGGCGCGGCAGCTTGCGCGCGCGCGGCGCTGGCTGGCGGCGCTTCGGTGCTGGCGGTAGCCACCGCCGACGAAGCCGCAAGCCTGCGCGCGGCCGGAATCGGGTCCCGTCTGCTTGTGATGGGCGCGCTGTCGGGCGAGGAGCTCGAGATCGCGCTCCGAGCTGAAAGCGAGGTCGTGACATGGCGCGAAGACTTCGTGGCCGAGATCGCCGCGGCTGCGGCGGCCGTGGGCTGGAGTGCCAGCTGCGAGCCCGTCGCCGTGCACGTCAAGCTCGACAGCGGCATGGGGCGGCTCGGAACCCGGCATCCGCAGGTAGCGACCGCGGTGGCCGAAGCGGTCGCGGCGCACCCCGCATTGCGGCTCGTAGGCGCGATGACGCACCTGGCGACCGCCGACGACGACCCTCAATTCATGCGTGCACAACTCGGGTTGTTCGCCCCTTGGGCGAACGCGCTGCGCGCACGGCATCAAGGTCTCGTCGTTCACGCTGCCAATTCCGCGGCGACGCTCCGCGGTCCCGAGTCGCATTTCGACATGGTCCGTTGCGGGATCGCGATCTACGGGCTCGATCCCTTTCATAACGATCCAACGGACTGGCAACTAGAGCCCGCGCTTTCGCTGCACTCCTACTTGGCGGAAGTGAAGTTATGCGAGCCGGGGCAGAGTGCCGGCTACGGGCGTCGCTTCGTGGCACAAGCGCCGACGGCGGTGGCGACGCTGCCGATCGGCTACGGCGACGGGGTCCGTCGCGGATTGACCAACAACGGGGAGGTGCTCGTCGGTGGCGAGCGCTATCCGATCGTGGGGACCGTGTCGATGGACAACATCACGGTCGCGCTGGGGCCGACCGAGCACGACTCCCCGGCGCGGGGCGCGGAAGCCACGCTGATCGGTGAACAGGGGAGACAGCGAATCCTCGCCGAGGCGGTAGCCGCTCGCCTGGACACCATCAACTACGAAGTCGCCTGTGGCATCTCGGCGCGGGTTCCGCGCGAGTATCACCGCGACGGCGAGCGGGTCGTGGCATGACCGAGCTGTTGCGTGAGCTTCAGCATGTCCTTGGCGGTGAGCAGGCTTGGGTCGTTGGAGGCGCTGTCCGTGACGGACTGCTGGGTCGGCCAACCGATGACTACGACATAGCCGTCGCCGGTGACCCGCGTCGTCACGCCCGGGCTCTCGCGCGGGCGCTCGGCGGTTCGAGCTTCCCCCTTTCGGAGCAGTTCGGTGGCTGGCGAGTCGTCGGCGACCACACGAGCTGGCACGTCGACCTGATCCCGCTGCGTGACGGCGACTTGAAAAGTGATCTGGGTGCCCGCGACTACACCGTCAACGCAATGGCGCGGCCGCTTGCCGGCGGCGAGATCGTCGACCTCTTCGGCGGGCGGCGCGATCTCGACGCCGGCGTTCTGCGCATGGTCTCCGCACAAGCCCTCAGAGACGACCCCGTCCGAACGCTGCGGGGGATCCGGTTCGCCCATGAGCTCGGGATGAGCCTCGAGGCGCAGACCGCTCGAGCTCTCCGCGCGCAAGCCAGCGGCCTCGAGCGGGTGGCGGGCGAGCGGGTTTTCGCCGAGCTGGTACGCATCGTCGCCGGAGCTGAGCCTGTCCGCGGCCTGCTGCTATTAGAGGAGCACGGCGTGGCGGAGTGGGTGCTGCCGGAGTTGACGGCGATGCGCGGTGTCGAGCAGAACGTCTTTCACTTGCTCGACGTCCACGATCACACGCTGGCCGTGCTCGAGGAAGTCGTGCGCTTGCAAACGGCTCCGGGGTCGGGCCCGCTTGGGCGTCATGGGGCAGAAGTGGTGACCTTGCTGGCCGAGCCGCTCGCCGACGGGCTGTCTCGCGGCGACGCCATGCGTTTCGCAGCCCTGCTCCACGACGTCGCAAAGCCCCAGACCCGCGCAGTACGTGACGACGGTCGCGTCACCTTCTTTGACCATGACGTGAAGGGCGCCGAACTTGCCGCTTCGGTCCTGCGGCGGCTACGGACCTCCGAGAAGCTCGTTTCCTATGTCGCCTCGCTCACCCGCCACCACCTGCGGCTCGGCTACATGGTTCATGAAGGCCCCCTGACGCGGCGGGCGGCGTGGCGCTACATGCAGCTCACCGCTCCGTATGCCGCCGAGACCACCATCTTGACCGTTGCTGACCGCCTCGCTACGCGCGGACGCAACTCCGAGCAGGCGATTGCCGCCCACCTGGACCTCGCCGAGGAGATGCTCGACCTGGTTCTGGCCCGTCGTGCCGTGGCGGAGCCACCGCCGCTCGTGCGAGGGGATCAGCTCGCACGCGAACTCGGGATCGAACCGGGCCCAACGCTCGGACGGCTGCTGGCGCAGCTTGCCGAAGACGTCTACGCCGGGGACATCACCTCCCCGGAGCAGGCCCTGAGACGCGCCCGTCAGCTGCTTTCCGGCGCGTGACCGTCTGGCGACGGCTGCTGTCGTTGCTTTAGGGTTCCAACGGATGGACGCGCAACGAGATTGCCTGTTCTGCCGCATCGCTGCGGGCGAGATACCGGCGACCGTCGTCCACGAAGACGAGCGCACGCTGGCGTTCATGGACATCGCGCCCGCCAATCCGGGACACGTGCTCGTTGTTCCAAGGGCTCATGCCACGAGCCTTCTCGACATCGGTACCGGGGATTTGGCGGCTTGTGCCGAAGCAGCTCGGAAGATCGCAGCGCGAATGACCGAGCGCCTGGGAGCGGAAGGAATCAATCTGCTGAACTCCAGCGGCGAAGCGGCATGGCAGACGGTCATGCACTTCCACTTGCACGTGATCCCGCGCTATGCCGAAGACCCATTGCGGCTTCCATGGACGCCGCAGGCAGGCGATCCCGGCGACGTCGCGAAGGTTGCTTCGAAGCTATTGCGGGATTGAGGCTTCGCGAAGCGGCGCGGCGCTGGGTCAGCGCGATCGAACACTCTCACGACGTGGTTGGTGACGCGATGAACTCGCACAAGAAGCGTTTGACTTGCATGACGGCTTGTCTGGCGATGCTCGGCGCGCCGTCCGCCGCTTCCGGAGCGGTCTACGAGTTGGGCCAGACGGAGCAGGTCGGCAATCCCGGCTGCCCCGACGAACCCTGCCTGGTGTTGTCTCGCACCACTGGCTATCAGGCGCGGTTCGGCACGCAACGAGCGCTGTTCAAGGTGCCGACGGATGGGCGGATCGTGGCGTGGGCGGTGCGGCTCGGGAAGCCGAGCGCCCCCGATCAGGCAAAGCTCTCCAAGCGCTTCGGAGGCGAGTCGTCCGCGGGAATAACAATCCTGCGCCTTGGTCCCAAGCGCACCGCTCGCGTGCTTCGGGCCAGCCCTGTACGTCGGCTGACCCCCTACCTGGGGACTCGAGTCCAATTTCCCCTGGTGCGTTCGCTGAAGGTTCGCAAGGGCTACGTCGTCGCACTCACCGTGCCGACTTGGGCGCCGGTGATGCACGCCGGGCTGGACGACACGACGTCGTGGACGGCAACGCGGCACCCCAAGCGCTGTGCGAACGTCACGCGTCAGTCCGCTCAATTGACGTCAGGAACCTTGACGCGCTTCGCGTGCAGCTACGGCACGGTCCGGCTTACCTACAGCGCGACGCTCGTCACGTCACCCACCAAGTAGCGTCAGCGCAG
>JADDQZ010000014.1:0-26694 GCA_016781085.1 Actinomycetota bacterium | reverse complement strand
CAGCGCAGCGAGCCGCGCTCAGCAGGCGCCGGCGTTCTGCTCGCAGAAGTCGTCAAAGCGCGTGCCCTCGGATCCGGGGGCGGGCGCTTGATCGGTGGGTGTTTCTTCGGTCGTCGTGGCCGGTGGTTCGGTGGCGCTCGGGGTGGTCGGCGTGGTCGGCGTGGTCGGGGTGGTCGGGGTGGTCTCAGCGGTGGGAGCGGATTCCGTGCCGGTTGTGGCCGGAGGTGTCTCAGTCGTAGGGCTCGGCGAAGCCGTCGGCGTCGCTGTTGCCTCGGCGTCTTCCGCGGTGCTGGCAGTGGCAGCAGCGCCGCGCGGGAGCTTGATCTCTACGGGGTCGCCAGGCACTTCCTGATAGGCGACCTCGCTGCTGCCGCACCCAGCGACAGCTGCGACCAAGAGCAAAGGCGCCAGACGGGCAAAGTTCCGAGATCGACCGAAGAAGCGCTTCACAGCGAGAAGCACCGGCTCAAGCGGAACTGGCAGGCAGGGCGGCCATTCGCCGGCCGCACCACGGGCAGTCGTTCAAGTCCACTTGAGCCATCTGGTCGCACCAGTTGCAGAACCGGAGGTTTTCCAGGGCCCAGGGAAGGGACGATTCAGTGGGGGGTACCGGCAAGACCTTGGCGACCACTTCGAGCGGCTCGCCGGTCTCACGGTCGCGATAGATGATTCCCGGATCCGCTTCGATGAAGATCTCGCGTCCGGTGGAGGGTGTCCGCAGCCGGTAAAGCTGGCGCTGCTTCATGGCCGGCAACTCTACCAGTGCAATGGAACGCTCGTGGACGGTGAGACGGCCTTGGTCCCGTCCTCGGCGTAGCCTGGCTCGCGCATGCGCGTCCTCATTTTTCACGGCTATCTCCTTCAGGGAACCGGCTCGAACGTCTACAACGCGAACCTCGCCGAGGCGCTGGTCCGGGCAGGGCACGAAGTTCACCTTTTCTGCCAGGACCGCGCGCCGCTGGACTTGCCGTGGGTCGATGCCGCCGGAAACTGGGACGGTGGCCAGCTACGCGTGCAGGCAAGGCGGGCACATGCTCGCGCGACGGTCTATCGCCCTGACATCGCCGGTCTGCTTCCGGTCTACGTCGCCGACCGCTACGAAGGCGTCCAAGCCAAGACGTTTCCCGAACTCTCCGAAGCGGAACTTGCGCGGTACTTGCGGAGCAACGTCGATGCGGTCCGCGAGATCGCAGAAGCGACTCGCCCGGACGTCGCCCTCGCCAATCACCTCGTAATGGGGCCAGCGATACTCGCGCGCGCGCTCGCCGACCTAGAAGTGCCGTATGCGATGAAGATCCACGGCAGCGCGCTCGAATACACCGTCAAGCCGCACCCGCGCTTTCTTCCTTACGCACGCGAGGGCTTGGCGTCGGCGGCTGGAGTGCTTGTCGGCTCTCGCCATACCGCCAAAAGCCTCTGGGCGGCGATGGGCGATCCATCGCTTGAGGGCCGCACGGGACTCGGGCCTCCCGGCGTTGACGTCGCGCGCTTCACTCCTCGAAGCGAAGGTCCGGCGTCCGAAGGCGTCGATGCCCTGAGGGCGCGACTGCGGGCGGCGGCCATCGCGAGGGGCGCTCCGCAACCGGCGGAGGGCGCAATCCCCACGGAGGACGGCGGACTTGGCACGGGCGACAGCGAAAAGGTCATGGCGGAAGTCGTCGCGTCTTCCTTCACCCGCGATCACGCCGAAGCTGCCGACGCCCTGGCGCGGCTCGACGTGCAACGCGACCGTCCGGTGATCTACATCGGCAAGCTGATCGGCTCTAAGGGCGTAGAGCTCTTGCTCGCCGCATGGCCGTTGGTGCGCGCGGCGGTACCCGAAGCGAAGCTGCTGATCGTAGGCTTCGGAGGGTTCAAAGCGGGGCTACAGGCGTTGGCGCAGGCGCTCTCGGCCGGCGACCTCGCCGCCGCGGCGTCAATGCGTTCCGAAGAGGAAGCAGAGCTGCCGTGGCTTTCTGCTTTCTTGGCGCAGCTCGACGGCGGCGCCCGTGACCAGTACGTCGCAGCGGCCGCCGGCATGGAGCAGACGCTGCTGTGGACCGGGAGGCTCGATCACGACGATCTGCATGACCTGCTCCCGGCGATGGAGGCGATGGTCGTTCCGAGCACGTTCCCGGAGTCTTTTGGCATGGTCGCCGCCGAAGCCGCTGCCTGCGGCGTACTGCCGGTCGTCGCGCGCCATTCAGGCCTTGCCGAAGTCGCTGAGACGTTGTCGTCGGTCGTTCCCGACGACGTCGCGGCGCTCCTGACGTTTTCGATTGGACCTGATGCCGTGCGGGAGCTGGCACAAGCGCTGAGCGGCTGGCTGACGACTTCGGGCCAAGCGCGGCGGGCAACTCGCCAGGCGATGGTGGACGTCACGCGGGCGCGCTACTCATGGGAAGGCGTCGCGCGCACCGTCATCGCGGCGGCGTGTGGAGAACTCGATGCGCTGGCGAAGTCTTGACTTCGCCGTCAGCGAATCGGCTCCAACTTCCGCCCCGGCGGTGGTGCACAGCGAGCCCTCCACGTCTCACGAGCCTCTGATCAATAGGAAGCGAGTCGCCACGTCCGCTGCTCGGGTAGAATTACGCTCCTTATGAGGGGGAACCGGGGCAGGTTCGGATTGCGCCGTCTGGCGCTCGCTGCGACGGCGACCATGGTCGCTGCGTCGGTCAGCGGATGTCAGCTCGTCGACGACGGTGAGAACCTCGTCAACGGCAAGGAGCTCTACGTCGAGAAATGCGGCGCGTGCCACGCGCTCAAGCGCGCTGGAACCACCGGGGTGAGCGGGCCAGATCTCGATCAGGCCTTCGCCACGGCCCGCGCGGAAGGCTTCGGGCAGAGCACTTACGAGGGCGTCGTCTACGGGCAGATACAGCAGCCGAACCTCGATACCCAGCTTGACCCGGAAACCGGCAAGGAGCTCGCGCTCATGCCCCCGGACCTCGTCACCGGAGACGACGCGCGAGACGTCGCCGCGTACGTCGCGATGGCGGCAGCGCGCGGAGGTGAAGACGCTGGTCAGTTGGCCGATGTCGGCGCCACCAAGGCGGAGGGAACGGCGCAAGCCAAGGGCGGCAAGCTCGACATACCGGCTGACCCTGATGGCTCGCTGGCCTTCGTCTTCGCGAGCGCAAAGGCGCCTGCCGGAGAGGTCACCTTCACGTCGCCGAACGAGTCGAGCGTCCCCCACAACATTGCGGTCGAGGGCAACGGCGTCGACGAACTCGGTGAAGTGGTGCAGAACGGTGGCGTGTCAGAAATCAAGGCGAAGCTCAAGCCGGGTACGTACGCCTTCTACTGCTCAGTCCAGGGTCACCGCGAAGGTGGCATGGAGGGCACGCTCGAAGTCAAGTAGGGCGTCGACGTCTGCGGCTTAAACCGGCACTGAGGGACGTAGCGGCGGCGTCTCCCTGTGCTGACTGGCGGTTTTCTCGACGTTGCACTCGACGAGCGCTGGAGCATCGTCAGCGATTCCAAGTCTGGCAGCTTGCGAGCGCGCACACACGTCTGTCTCGCGCGTGCACAACATCTGCCGCCGGGAACTGCGATAAGCGAGATTCTGTTCTGCCGCCGGCAATTTGGGTATGCGCGCCAACGAGGTTAAATCTTTTGGCTTCTCAGTGATCCGCGGTGCGCGGGGCTGCGTTGACAAGTCATAACGCGGAGGAAAAGGTTCTGCCGCGAAACGAGACAGCAAGCTGGTCAGGGAGATCGCATAATGGCTTATAAGAACGCGAAGATGGGAGCTGTCCTTGCGGCGGCTGCTCTAGGTCTTGGAGCATGCGGCGGCGGCGGCGAGGAACAGCCCGCCGAGACGACGGCGCAAAACGAGCAGCAGACCACCAACGCGGCCGCCAAGCCGCAGATCAAGGTCATGTCTCCGAGTAACGGCGCGAAGGTCGGATCGCAGTTCACGGCCAAGGCCGACATCGGTAATTTCAAGATCGACGCCGAAGCGGTGGGCAAGGCGCCCAAGCAGGGCAGCGGACACCTGCACTTCTCCCTCGATGGGGGCAAGTTCGACCATCCGAAGTACTCGGGCGCCAACGGCAAGCTCGCCAAGCAGCTCGGCACCGACGGCAAGTACTCCCCGGCGGTTGCGCCGCAAGTCACGTACAAGAACATCCCGGCGGGCCAGCACACCCTCAATGTGGTGGCTGCCAACAACGACCACTCTGAAACCGGTGGCGAGGCCCAAGTCAAGTTCACGGTCGCCGGGAACGAGACGGCCGGTAAGAAGGGCAAGAACGGCGACATGGTCGCGTTCAGCAACGTCCAGATGACCGACGGCGGTTTCACCGCCCAGGCCAAGCTCACCAACTTCGAGATCGACGCCAAGGCTGTCGGCATGAAGCCGGAGCCCAACAGCGGTCACATCCACTTCTCGCTCGACGGTGGCAAGTTCGACCGCCCGAAGTACTCGGGTGCCAACGGCAAGCTCGCCGTGCAACTCGGCACCGACGGCAAGTACTCGCCCGCGGTCGCGCCGACCATCACCTACAAGAACCTCCCCAAGGGTCAGCACACCCTTGAGGTGAGGCTGGCCAACAACGACCACTCCGAGACCGGTGCGGTCTCTACAAAGAAGCTCACGGTCAAGTAGCTAGGACTCCCGGCATGAGAATCCGGCGCTCAATCATCATCGGGCTCGCTACGGCCGCCGGATTGGCAGGTTGCGGCGGCGGGGAGTCAAGCTCCCCGCCGCCCGCGCCGGGTTCTGGCCAGGCTCAGGAGCCTACGGTCACCCCACAGCCGAGGGCCAGCACACCCGTCTATGGCAAACCTGGGCAAGACGGAATTACCCGGGTGGGGATGCTGGATCTTCGCTTCGAGCCACTCGAGGTCAGCGTCAAGCCCGGAGCAAAGGTCCTCTTCGTCAACGATGGCAAAGTGACCCACAACGCCAAGAGCAACCATTTCTTTACTCGAGTAGTCGAACCTGGGGATGAGAAGGCCGTCCGCGCGTCGCGCAAAACCGGACGTTACCGCTACGTCTGCACCTTCCACCCTGGCATGGAAGCGACGCTCATAGTCAAGAAGTGAGCGGCTCCGCGGGCAGCACCGGCCGCGGCTTCACGATGGCGTTCCAGGGTCGATAAGCCCCGACATGGGCGCAGCACGACGATGGTGCCGTGTATCTGACTGAGAGCCGCGGTAGATCGCTTCGCGTCCGTCTCCTCACGTCACGCCCGCCTGAGGTGGGGCGGCGGCACGGGCGTCCTCGTCGGCTTGCTGGCCAGCCCGCAAGAAGAAGAAGGTCAGCGCGAACATCATCAGGAAGATGTCGGTCACGACCATCATGGCACCGGCGATCTGCTGGTCGGCGAGCGAGTCCAGGCCGAGCGCACGTGGGCCGCTGCCGTAGGCATCGGTGTACACCGGCACGCGGATGATCACGAATCCCATGCCGAGGAACATGCCGATAAGGCGCGCTCCGAGCAGGTGACCGATCTTCCAGAGCTCGCCGCGCATCCGGCGCCGCTTCGGCTCGAGCGCCGACCACCACACGAGTACGCCTGCGCCGACGAACGAAGCATGCTGAAGCGCGTGCACCGCAGGATATTTCAGCGCCGCTTGAAACGCGAAATCGAAGTGCCAGCCGTAAAGCGTCACTGCGTAGATCGCGATCGCCGCCAAAGGCTGACGCATCTGGCGGACGAGGCGGCGCAAGCGAGCCCTGCGCGCCAGCGCCACCAGCGCGGGCTTGGGGAGCATGAAGACAAGCACCGGCGTCCGCAGACCGGCCAGCATCAGCGGCGCTGCGATGTCGGCAATCAACAGATGCTGGGCCATGTGCGCTGACAGCAGTTGCTCGCCAAGCACGTCTATGGGCGACAACAATCCGACGGCCTGCAAGGCCACGCCACCATGCCAGCACGTCTGCTGGCCCTTGGAAACCGTCACGCCGCGTTGGCGCAAGGTCCTCACCGCTCTGACGTAAAGGAACTCGGCCAGAGCCAGCCAGGCGACCACGCCCGGATCGATCGCCAGCACCGCGACGCCTCTCTAAATCGCGCGGGCGATCAACACGAGCGCTGCGATCACGAGCGCAGCGACCAGCACGTATACGAAGAAGCGAAATGCATCTTCTTCTGAGCGCAAAGGATTGAGCATGAGGGGGGAAGGCGCGGCCGGCGGTGCCAGGAACGGCTCACAGACCGTTCGCTTAGCCCGGCTGATATCGCTAGATGATGTAAACCGTCAGGTAGACGACGATCCACATCACGTCGACGAAGTGCCAGTAGATGCCGGGGATCTCGATGCCACGGTGATCATGGGCGGAGAAGTGGCCTCTGAAAGCACGGATCGTGACCGTCAACAGAGCCAGTAGGCCGATGAGCACGTGTGCGCCGTGGAGCCCCGTCAACCCGTAGAAGATCGTTCCTTGAGCGTGATCCTGCGGCGCAAAGCCGATGTTGACGTACTCGTTGATCTGAATGAACAGGAACGTCGCACCAAGGAGAAAGGTGCTGGCGATCCCGGCTTGCAGGCCGCGCCGGTTGTTTTCCTTGATCGAGACCTCTGCCCAGTGAAGCGTGAAAGAGGAAGACACCAGGATGAGGGTGTTGATGCCGGCGATCAGCTTGGGTAGGTGGTCACCCTCGGCTGGCCACTCCTGCCCCTGCACGATCCGGATGAAGAAGTAGGCGGTGAAGAACGCTCCAAAGACCATCACCTCGGAGATGATGAAAAGCAGCATCCCGAGCATGGGGGCATCGACGCGCGACGACTTATTGGCCGGTGGGGGGCCGTGGTGCTCATGCCCGTGGTGATCGTGGCCAGGCGCATCGTGGCCATGGGCATGGCCATGGCCGTGCCCGATCGGGACTGCTGCTGCTTCCATACTCGGCTTGCTCCTCAGTCCTGACCTGACGAGCCGGCGCCGCTCGGCGCTGCCACCGGTTCGGCGCTGGACTCAACATGCTCGACGGGGCGCCCGCTGGCTCGCTTGACGCGATCGATGAGACCCTTGGCCAGCCACCGCGACTGGTTTTCTGGCAGCGTCGAGATCACGACTTCGGTGATGTAGAAGACTTGCAGCGCGTTCATGATCGCGGTGAACGGGTCGGGATCGGCGATGAAGCCGGCAGCGACGATGTCGCTGTCCTCAAGCGACGAAACCAGCAGCTTCAAGCGGTCGCGTGCCTTCTTAGTCGCGCTACCGTCGCCGCCGTCCTGTGGCACGGCGACGATGAAGCGGCGAGGGCTTTCCTCCGCCTTGGCCTTGAGTCGTTCGACAAGCTCCGTGCCAGCAACCGTCTGGTTTGCGACGACGAGCGTGACGTCGAAGGGGAGACCTTCGCGATCGATGTCGACCACAACGTGCTCGACCGGCAGTCCGGACGCTTCCGCGAGGCGCTCGGGAAGGTCCCGCCGCATCCACCCGGAAGTAGGCGCCGGGCGCGTAGAAAGGATGATCTCGTCGATGCCCCACTCTTCGATGGCGTCCATCGCCGCGTTGAACGGGTCGACATCGCCCACCGCGCCGTCCTCTTCGAGCCCTTCTGCCCGCAGGAAGGCGCGAGTGAGGTCGACACGGACTTGCGCGGCGTCACGCACCGCGTCGGTGTAGATGACGTTGCCGTGCCGCGGTTTGGTTTGCGGCACGCATACGAAGAAGTGCGCGTCACCGTCGGCGGCACGTCGCCGCACGGTCTCGAGCAGCCTCTCTCCGCCGATGGTCTCGCTCGCGACAATCAGGATCTTCGGCATCTAAAGCGCCATCCTTTCTTCGGTCGTGCGGAGAGCAAGGGTCATGTTTCGGTGCCGCCGTGATGCGTGGCCCCAGCGGCGTCGGCGCGAGCGGATGCGCCGGCCGGCTCCTTGGCGTGAGGGTCCGGCTGCCCAGCCGGGCGGAAGACGCCGTGTACCGCGCCCGGCACGCCGTACTCGTACGGGCCGCCGACGACGGTCGGGACGGCGTCGAAATTGAAGATCGGCGGAGGAGAGGAGACCTGCCACTCGAGCGTCATCGCGCGCCAGGGGTTCGCCTCAGCGCGAGTTCCACCACGCCATGATGCGACCACGTTGTATACGAACACCAGCGTGGACAGTCCCAGCAGGAACGACGCAAGCGAGATGAACATGTTCCAGCCGGCAAACTGCTCGGTGTAGTCGGCCACTCGTCGCGGCATGCCTTGGACGCCGATCAAGTGCATCGGCGCGAACGTGAGATTGAACGACACGAACGTCATCCAGAAGTGGACCTTGCCGAGGCGCTCGTCGAACATCCGCCCGGTCATCTTGGGGAACCAGTAGTAGATCCCGGCGAAGATCGTGAACACGGACCCGCCGTAAAGCACGTAGTGGATGTGCGCCACGACGAAGTAGGTGTCTGACACGTGAATGTCGATCGGGATGATCGCGAGCATCACGCCGGAGATTCCGCCCAGGACGAACATCGTGATGAACCCGAGCGACCACAGCATCGGCGTGTCGAGATGGAGGACGCCGCGCCAGATCGTGGCCAGCCAGGAAAAGATCTTGATGCCGGTCGGCACGGCGATGATCGCGGTGGTGATCATCATCGGGACCCTGATCCACGGCTGCATTCCGGAAACGAACATGTGGTGAGCCCACACGGTGAAGCCGAGAAGCACGATCGCCAGCAGTGAGAACGCCATCATCCGATAACCGAAGATCGGCTTGCGCGACTTCACGGCGAGGACTTCGGAGATGATGCCGAAGCCCGGCAGCATCATGATGTAGACGGCTGGGTGCGAATAGAACCAGAAGACGTGCTGGTACATGAGCACGTCGCCGCCGCGCTCAACGTTGAAGAAGTTGAAGCCGAGGGCGTAGTCGAGCAGGACGAAGAGTTGAGATGCCGCCACGAAGGGCGTGGCGATCACGACCAGCAGCGAAGTCGCGAAGTTGGCCCACACCAGTAGCGGCATGCGCCAGAAGGACATGCCGGGCGCGCGCATCGTGATGATGGTCACCAAGAAGTTCAGCGCCGTGGCAATCGAAGACGCGCCGGCGAACTGGACGCCGATGGTGAAGAACATCTGGCCCATCGGGACTTCCGTCGAAAGTGGTGCGTAAGCCGTCCAGCCGGTGGCAAAAGAGCCTCCGGGGGCGAAGAACGACAGCGTCATCATCACGCCGGCGATCGGCAGCATCCAGAACGACAATGCGTTCAATCGCGGGAAAGCCATGTCGGGCGCTCCGATCATCAGCGGAAGCACGTAGTTCGCCATGCCCGCGAAGACCGGGATGATGAAGAGGAAAATCATCAGCGACGCGTGGACGCTGAAGAGACCGTTGTAGGTGTTCGGGTCGACGAATTGCGCTCCCGGTGCGGCCAGCTCAGCTCGTACCAGCATCGCGAGCAGTCCACCGACGAGCATGAAAAAGAACGACGTGACGACGTACTGGACACCGATCACCTTGTGATCGGTGTTGACTCGGAAGTAGTCCTTCCACGACGTGGCGCCGTGCCCGGAGTGGTCTTCCGGGCGGGAGGGCTTACCGGACGCCCAGTAGAGCCACTCGTCGAAGGCGCCGAGGCCCCCGAGAAAGAAGAACGGGGCGGCGAGCAGGGCGACCAGCGTGATCGCTTCGCCGTTGACCAGCGGCTCTGCGTTCGTCGCGGCGCGCACGGTGAGATCCAGGATGGCGGCGAAGGCGATTCCGACGAGGGTCAGTACGCCCGCGCGAAGCAACCCCGGCGCGCGCAGCTTGGCGGCCATCAACGTTCTCCCATCACTTCGTCACCTTCGCCAGATATTTCACCAGAGCGTCGACTTCCTCCGGCTTGAGCGTTTCGTCGTAGTTGGGCGGCATGATGCCTGCCGAGAACCCGGCCGCGATCTGCTGATCGGGCTCGAGGATGCCTTGACGAATGTATTCCTCGCTCTTGCCTTCGAGGGCATCGTCGAGGTTCGGCCCGGTGCTGGAGTTGCTGCCCGCGTCGGCGAGCGTGTGGCACGAGCTGCACGTCGGCTGGACGCTGGTGAAAAGCTCCTTGCCGCTGAGTCCGGCCGGCTGACCGGCGGAGCCCTGATTACCGGCCGTCGCGCCCGGGTTTGTCTTGCCGGGCTGTTCCTTGAGCCATGTCTCGAAAGCCGCTCCGGAAACCACGCGGGCGTTCTGTCGCATCACGGCGTGTCCGAGGCCGCAGAGCTCGGCGCAGACGACGGGATAAGTACCTTCACGCGTCGGAGTGGCACGCACGTGCTGCGTGGTCCCGGGAACGGCGTCGATCTTCATCCGGAAAGCCGGGACCCAGAAGTCGTGGAGGACGTCCTTGGTCTGCACGTCGAACGAGATGCTGCGGTTGACCGGCAGGTAGAGCTCTTTGGAAGCGATCTCCTTGCCGTCTTCGCCGGGGTAGTAAAAGGTCCACGTGAACTGCTCGCCGACCACCCGTACGTCCATCGTGTCGGCCTTCGCACCCTCGATGTCCTCGAGGACGAGGTACGCGTACACGCAGAGCACGAGGAGGATGATGGCCGGAATGGCGGTCCAGATCATCTCGATCTTGGTGTCACCGTGGATCGGCGGTCCGTCCTTGTCCTCTTCGCCCGGACGGACACGGAACTTCCAGACGCAGTACAGGACGATGGCCTGGACGAGGACGAAGACCGGCACGGAGACGCCGAGGAGCAGGTCCCAGAGGGAATCAATCTGCTTGGCCTCTTCAGAGGCCTGAATCGGGAACCAGTCGATGGCGAGGCCAGCAATGATGCCGATGACCGACGCGACTGCGCCGATACCCAGCATCTTGAACAGCTCGATGCGGCTCTCGCGACTTGTCTTGACCTGCTCGCTTCCCACGCGCCCTCTCCCCGGCTCCCCTTACTCGTGCAGATCTTAGGGGACAGCTCAGACGCCCGCCTGTCCGGGCGTTCGCAGGTGCGCGATATCGGACGCGCTGAGGCGACTTGGCAGACGAAGCTGAGGCAGCAGACCGCCCTCAACAGCGACGTCTGGGACCTCAGCGCGCCGCGTCCTACCGGTCTTTCGTCACGCAGCTTGTGCCGTGAAGGCGAAGGTCGGCGACACGCGTTCGCTGACGCTTGCATCCGCACCGGGCGAGCGCTCGCCGACACGCGCGAACCGGCGGCTGGCCTTGGCGCGGGTGCGATACAAGGACGGTGCGAGCCCGTGAGCCCGGCGGAAGGCCTTGGCGAACTGCGCAGGCTGCCGGTAGCCAACCCGGTTGGCAACGTCGCGAACGCTGAGTGAGCTCTCAGAGAGCAAGGCGGACGCGCGCTGCATCCGCACGTCGGTCAAATGCTCGCGGAAGGTCGTATGGCCGATCTCGGCATAGACGCGCTGCAGTTGCCGTCGCGACGAGGCGACGCGGCGAGCGACGGTTTCAAGCGAGAGCTCCGAGGCGAAGTCCGATTCGACGATGGCCGTCGCATCGGCATAGAGGCTCGTGCGCTCGCGGATCGTGGTGTCTCGTTGCATTGGCACACAATCTTTACGAGCAGAAGTCGCCTGGCGGATTATCGACGCCCGTCGCCAACCGAGTATTGGCGCGTTGCCGCTGTTATGCCACGCGGTGGACCCACGCGAAGCCTCGTGAGGTCAGTGGTGACCGTGTTCCAGTGGCAGACCGGCGAGTTCGCGCCGTGTGTTCTGGATCCAGAGCACCGTCGTAATCAAGAAGAGGATGAATCCGGCCAGCAGCAGGACCTTGGAGCTGGTCACTCCGAGCAACATGAGCGTCACTGCGGCGGCGTTGAGGATCGGCATGATCGACGGATCCGGCATGTGGATCTCTTCCCCGGGTGCGCCCGCTGGCCGGGCGCCACCGCTGACGAGCATAGTCTCGCCGCCCTCAAAGCCGGGATCCTCCTCGCGCAGGTGACCGCGCTCTGGATCAGCGTGAGCGCTCATCCGCCGAGGTAGAGGTAGGCCGCGACGAAAGTCAGGGCGAAAACGACAAGTTGCAGCGCCGAGACGATGAGCCCGGTGACGATGTTCTTGTGAGCAAGTCGACGATCCATGACGGTTCCTGAGTCTACAGGCGGACGTCGAGCACCATGGCGACGAACAACAGCGCCAGGTGAGCCAGCGAGTACAGGTACGCCCGGAGGGCGCTGCGACGGTCCTTGCGCCGCTGCAGCCGCAACGCAAGGACGAGGAAGATGCATCCCAGAACACCGGCGACCACGGCGTAGATCACGCCGAAGAAGCCGAAGGCCACCGGCAGTAGCGTCAGCACGAACAAGAGCACCGTATACAAGACGATCTGCCGGCGTGTCTCGTCTTCGCCGTGGACCACTGGCATCATGGGTACCCCGACGCGGGCGTACTCGTCCTTCATCAGAAGCGACAGCGCCCAGAAGTGCGGTGGCGTCCAGTAGAAGACGATCGCAAAGAGGTACAGCGCGGTCGAATCGAGCGAGCCGGTGACCGCGCTCCAGCCGACGAGCGGGGGAACTGCGCCTGCCGCCCCGCCGATGACGATGTTTTGCGGAGTCGTTCGCTTCAGCCAAGCGGTGTAGATCCCCACATACCCGAGAAAGCCGAGCAGGGCGAGCGTCGCGGACAGCAAGTTCACGGTCGTCGACAGCAGGGCGAACGACAACGCACCGAGCACGATGCCGAAGCTCAACGCCGCACGTGGTGAGATCCGGCCAGACGGCACCGGCCGGTCGGCGGTGCGCCGCATGAGCGCATCGATGTCGCGGTCGAACCAGTGGTTCACCGCGCCGGCGCCGCCAGCCGACAAAGCGCCGCCCAGACAAGTGAGCGCCACCAGGCCGAGCGACGGGTTGCCCGCCACGTACATAGTCGTGATCGTCGTCAGCAACAAGAGCGACTGGACTTTGGGCTTCGTCAGGGTGACGTAGTCGCCGATGACCTGCCGTGTCCTGCCCTGAGCGATACCGGCAATCGCCGGCTGGGATGCGCGTGATGCTTCCACTCGCCGTCGAGCCTACCGGTGGAGCCTCAAGCGCGCATCATCGGGCTGCCGGCGCGGTACTGCTGCTCAACGCCCGTGGACTCCTCGACCTGGCGACGGATGTCCTTCATCGGCTCGAGCGAGCGGATGCGCGGGACGGTGTCGAAGTTGTGGGGTGGCGGCGGCGAAGGCGTGTACCACTCGAGCGTGTTCGCCTTCCATGGGTCCGGGCCGGCGACCACGCCCCGCTTGAGGGACACGACGATGTTGTAGATCGTGACCATCACTCCGGCGGCAAGCACGAATGCGCCGATGGTGGAAATTACGTTGTAGAGGTGCCACCCAGCAGTCTCGTTGTACTCATAGATCCGTCGCGGCATGCCTTCGAGGCCGAGCGAGTGCTGGATCAAGAAGGTGAGGTGGAAGCCGACGAGGATCAGCCAGAAAGAGATCTTGCCCAGCTTCTCCGACATCATCCGGCCGCTCATCTTCGGGAACCAGAAGTAAAGCGACGCGAAGATCATGAACGCGGCTCCGCCGAAGGCCGTGTAGTGGAAGTGGGCGACCACGAAGTAGGTGTCGTGAAGCTGCCAGTCAACCGGGAAGATGGCGAGGAAGATCCCGGTGATGCCTCCCATGAGGAAGGTTCCGACCATGCCGGCCGAAAACAGCAGCGGCGTCGTGTACTCAATCGTTCCGCGCCACAGTGTCGCGATCCAGTTGAAGATCTTCACGCCCGTCGGGATGGCGATCAGAAACGAGCTGAGCATGAAGAACGCCAGCACGACGGTCGACATCGGCGTCGCGAACATGTGGTGCGCCCATACGAGTGCTCCAAGGAAGGCAATCGCCGCCGTCGCTCCGGCGATCGCCTTGTAGCCGAAGATCGGCTTGCGCGCGAACACGGGAATGATCTCCGACGCGATGGCGAAGCCTGGCAGCACGAAGATGTAGACCTCGGGGTGGCCGAAGAACCAGAAGAGGTGCATCCAGAGCATCGTCGATCCGCCTTGCGTCGGATCGAAGAAGTTGCCGCCGAAGTTGCGGTCGATCAGCAGCATCGTCGCCGCGCCGCCCAGCGAGGGAATCGCGATGACGATCAGATACGAGTAGATCAGCAAGCCCCAGCAGAAAAGGGGTAGTCGGCCCCAGCCCATGCCCGGGGCGCGCATGTTGTGGATGGTGGCGATGAAGTTCGCCGCCCCGAGCATCGATGACAGGCCGGTGAGGTGGATCGCGTAGATCCATGCCTCCTGGCCGCCACTCGCCGAGTACTCCTTGCTCGAGAGCGGCGTGTAGCTCGTCCAACCAGCTTCAGGCGGCGTCCAGAAGAACGACGCATAGAGGACGATCCCGCCGAATAGGAAGATCCAGTACGACCAGGCGTTCAAGCGCGGGAAGGCCATGTCGCGAGCGCCGATCATCAGCGGAATCAGGTAGTTGCCGAAGCCGGCCCAAATCGGCACCACGACGAGGAAGACCATCGTCGTGCCGTGCATGGTCATGATCTGGTTGTACTTCTCGGGGGACAGCAGCGTGTTCTCCGGCGCCCCGAGCTGGGCCCGGATCAGGAGCGCTTCGACGCCGCCAAGGGTGAAGAACACCATGCAGGTAGCGATGTAAAGAATCCCGAGCTTCTTGTGATCGACCGTGGTGATCCACGACGTCCAGCCTTCTTCCTCGCGGCGAACTGTGTGCGCGAGGATCTCCGGACGGGGACGGAGCTTCGGTGCGGTGGGGGCTTCGAGGACGCTCATGTGTTCCTACTGGTCGTCAGAGGCGCCGCCGGCGGAGCCTCCACCTTGAATGGACTGCTCGCCTTGTGCCTTCTCGATGGCTTGGCGCTGCTTGGGAGCCTCGCGATTTGATTGCTCGATGTCGGCTGCCTGCTGGTCGTACCACTTCTGGTATTCGTCGAACGGGACCGCGCGCACTCGCGAGTACATGTTCGCGTGGTTGCGCCCGCACAGCTCAGCGCACTGGCCGACATAGGTGGCAGGCCGCGTGGTCTTGAACCACAGCTTGTTTATGTAGCCCGGGATGGCGTCCATCTTGCCGCCGAGCGCCGGAATCCAGAAAGAGTGCGCGACGTCGTCAGAAGAGATGTCGAGCGTGACCGTCATGCCGACGGGTACGACCATCTCCTCGTAGGAGAAGACGACCTTGGGGCCGGGGTACTGATACCGCCAGACGTACTGCTGACCGTCTACCTTGATGTTCAACTCAGCCGACTCCGCAGGCGGGTCGGGTTGGTCGGTCGAAGCGAACTCGAGCGAGCCGGCGACCGGGTTGCCGTTGGCGTCGATGTCCGAGGGCGCCGGATTGATGATCGCCGGCATCTTGATGAAGGTCACGATCGTGATGACGACGAGGATGAGGGCTGCTGCAACCGTCCAACCGATCTCCAGCCGCGTGTTGCCGTGAATCTGGGCCGCTACTGCACCCTTCTTCGCGCGGTACTTCCAGAGCGCGTAGAAGAGCAGGCCTTCGACGACGACGAAGATGATGAGCCCGACTATGGCCACCATGTCGTAGAGGAACTTGATGTCCTTGGCGTTCGGCGACTCGGCTTGCGGCGAGAGAACCCCCGCCGTCGCGGTTTGGGCCGCGAGCAGCGCGCCGAAGAGGGCGGCTGGGGCGGCGACGGCGATGAGGCGCAGCGGGGAGGAGCTTCTCGCGCAGTCAGTCACGGGAGCCGTGAGTCTATCGATGATCAAGGCGTTCCCGCCTTGAGGGAATGACGCCAAAGCGCCTAGCGCAGGCCCCGGTCGGCTGCCACATATACTCGCGCGCCGCATGGTTGCATCGACCGCCGTTCGGGCGGCTGTCTGTACGGCGCTAGCCGCCGGAGTGGCGGCTCCCGTCCTGCGCAGGCGGCTGTCCCTGCCCAAGTCCCTGGTACTCACCAGCGCGGCGAGTGCGCCGATGGCGGCGCGTGTTCTGATGGCACCGTCACCCCGCCGCGACGCTGCGGTGGCGGTCTTGCAGATGTGGGCCTACCTAGCGGCCTACGAGATGCCCAACGACGATCCCGGCGCACTGGAGCGGCGGGTTCGCGTTGACTATCCCGTCCGAGTCGATTCAGCCATCGGAAGGGGCGTCATCCCGACAGTGCGCCTACAGCGCGCCCTCGGGAGGCCTGGCGAGCTGCGGGCGGTCGAGAAGGCGCTTATTTGGACGCACTGGCTGTGGTTCGCCTTTCCGCACGCGAGCGCCTTTTACGTCTTGTGCCGCGATGAGAAAGGATTCCCGCGAGCCGCGGCTGAGATCTACGCGACTTTTGATGTCGGCTTGCTGGGTTATTGGTTCTTGCCGACGGCGCCGCCTTGGTATGCGGCCAAGGTTGGGAAGCTGGACGCGGCCGGTGGGGCAGAGATGCGGCGGATGATGGTCGAATACGGCGAGCGGTTCTGGACTGACCGCTGGCCGCGCCTGTACGGTTCGTTGGCGGGCAACCCTCTCGCTGCGATGCCTTCTCTGCACTTCGCCACTTCGGTCAGCGCCGCGCGGGTCTTGGCCCGACAAGGGCGGCTGCAGGGAGTCGTCGGATGGAGCTACACGGCGGCGCTCGGGATCGCGCTGGTCTACCTCGGCGAGCACTACGTCGTCGACTTGCTCGCAGGGTTGGGGCTCTCGTTGGGAATTTGTGCCGCGGCGCCCATCGCGGCGCCCCTCTTCGATCGCGTCCGTTGCGTCCTCGATGAGCTCGGGGCGGTGGCGGCGGGATGAGGGAGCCTGCCACAAGCGACGAACTGGTCGACGACGAGTTCGTGGAAGACGACAACGACGCCGGCATTCAGTTATCGGCGCGCAGGTTGGTCGCGCTCGGGGTCTTCTTGATCCTCGCCGTGGTCGGTCTGTACTACTTGGGCCCGCAGATGGCCGGACTCGAGCGAACGTGGCGGCGGATCGAGCGCGGTGACCCTTATTGGCTGCTGCTGGCGCTCGTGTTCACGGTCGGCTCATTCGGGGGTTACGTGGCCTTGTTTCGCGGCGTCTACATCCGCGCTGGCTCTGGAATCGACTGGCGCGAGAGCTACGAGATCACGATGGCCGGCAACATGGCCGCCCGGCTCTTTGCCGCGGGAGGCGCCGGAGGAATACTCCTGACCGCCTGGGCGCTGCGCCGTTCAGGCATGACGCCGCGACAAGTCGCGGACAAGTCCATTTCTTTCATCGTCGTGACTTACATCGTGTACGCCGTCGCGCTGGTGGTGTTCGGGTTCGGGTTGTGGTCGGGACTGATCGCGGGGCCGGCGCCGTTTGGAGTGACGGTGGCGCCCGCGGTGCTGGGGTGCCTGCTGATCGCCGCTGGACTGCTGATCGCCTTCGTGCCGACGGACCTCGAGCGGCGCTTGGGATGGCTCACGCGTGCAAATGGGCGCTTCGGGAAGTGGGGACGCGGCCTTGCGAACGTGCCGGCGGCTGCATCGACCGGAGTTCGCGACGCCCTCGCCCACCTGGGCACGCGCGATCCGGCACTGCTTGGTGCGCTGGCTTTCTGGGGTTTTCAAATCGCCGTGCTGTGGGCCGCCTTCCGGGCTTTCGGCGAGTCTCCTCCGTTCGGGGTCCTGGTGATGGGGTTCTTCGTCGGCATGTTCGGAAACCTCCTGCCGATGCCGGGCGGCGTGGGCGGCGTCGAGGGAGGAATGATCGGCGCCTTCGCGGCATTTGGCGTAGATGCCGGGCTTGCATTCGTGGCGGTGCTCGTCTACCGCGCCTTCGTGTTCTGGCTGCCGTTGTTGCCGGGAGTGATCGCTTATTTTCAGCTTCTGCGTACGGTCGAGCGCTGGCGCGAAGAGCGCCGCCGGCGCCGGCCGCTGGTCGGTCGGGCGGTGGTGGCCGGAGCTGCCGCTGACGGTCGGTCGTAACTCTGCGGGACCGCTGGCTCACGGCCCGTCTAGGGCCGCCGTAATCGCTGGCCCGTAAGCCCGCCGTAGCACCGCGAACGCCGTCGGCACTATCCTTTCTAAAGCGTCACGGAAGCGAAACGAAGAAAGCCACATGCCACGGACAGAGATCGAACAAGTCATCATCGTCGGGTCCGGCCCTGCCGGCTACACGGCCGCGCTCTACACCGCTCGAGCCAATCTGGCGCCGCTGGTGATCGAAGGCTTCATGTGGGGCGGCTTGCTTCAGCAGACGACCGACGTCGAAAATTTCCCAGGCTTTCCGAAGGGCATCGACGGCCCTGAGTTGATGCAGAACTTCCGCGATCAAGCAGAGCGCTTCGGGACTCGCTTTCTCACCGAAGACGCTACGCGCATCGAGGTTGGGACTCCGGGTGAGCCGCACACCGTCTGGGTCGAAGACGAGCCTTACAAGGCGCGCACCGTGATTTTGTCCATGGGCGCTCAGCACAAGAAGATCGGCGCCGAAGGCGAGGAAGAACTCGCTGGACGCGGAGTGTCGTACTGCGCGACCTGCGATGCCGCCTTCTTCAGGGAGCGCGAGACGGTGATGGTCGGCGGCGGGGATTCGGCGATGGAGGAAGCGATCTTCCTCGCCAAGTTCGCCGCCAAGGTCACCATCGTGCACCGCCGGGCGGAGTTCCGTGCTTCGAAGATCATGCTCGAGCGGGCGCGCGCCGTCGAGAACATCGAGTGGCTGACGCCGTACTCCGTCGACGCGTTCCTGCCGGGCTCAGACTCCCGTGGTCTCGCCACCGCGCGTCTGCGCAATACCGAGACAGGGGAGCTGTGTGAGATTCCAGCGCAGGGCGCCTTCATCGCGGTCGGCCACGAGCCGCAATCTGCGATCGTGCGCGGCCTCGTCGATCTCGACGAGAACGGCTACGTGCAGACGCAGGGACGCTCGACGCGTACCCGTGTGCCCGGTTTCTTCGCCGCCGGAGACCTTGTCGACCACACGTACCGGCAGGCGATCACGGCGGCCGCTTCCGGCTGCCAGGCCGCCCTTGACGCCGAGTGGTACCTGCGCGACAACCCGCTTGTGCCGACTCCGCCTGCCCTCGCTGAAGCCGGTGACCTGGCAGAGGCGCAGTGGGGGCACACGAGCGCGCCTGCCTGACTGTCCGCAGCAAGCACGGTCTATGGCGCACGCTTGATCGTCAGGTCATAGGCGGCATCGAGTGACTTGCCGCCTTTGTGCACGTAGGTCACGACGTAGACATTGCGCGCGCGATTCCTGTCGTTGCGCACGACGACCCGCTCGGTGACACGACCCGTGCGACGGGAACGGGCAAGCAACGGTGCACCGCCGAGTCGGGTGGCGTTGCCTGGAACGACGGCCAGATCCGGGTCCCCGCCGCGCGGCTCGAGCGTGATCTCCGCGGACGACCTCGCGGGGATTCGCACCCGGAAGACGTCGGCGTAGTCCTCATACCGATCGTTCATGCCGAAACGGGTGACGGTGCCACGGCCACTCCACAAGCGCCGGTTCGGTTGGCCGAAGGCCTGGCCGTCCACCCATTGGACATCGTCGTTGGGCTCGCCGCGATCGGGCGGCGGCGCCTTGCGCTTGAGCGCGCCTTCCAGCGACAGAACGCCGAAGCCGGTTTGACTGTCCCATCCGCGGCGCCCTACGTCGCGCGCCCCAAGCCGGACGACTTGTGTCACCTGGTCAGGCGTCAAGTCGGGGCGTGCCTGCCGCACCCATGCCGCCGCGGCGGCCACCATGGGCGCGGAGAAGCTCGTGCCGTCAAGCACGGTGAAGCCGTCGGCCTTGCCGTCGTGGCGGTCAAAGAGGACTGGCACCGCGGTCAGGATCCCGGTGCCCGGAGCGCTCAAGTCGATCGCCGCGTTGGTATTGGAAAAGAAGGACGGCGTGTCATCGGAGTTGACTGCGGCCACGGTGACTACGTGCGGAAGCGATGCCGGATACTCGAGCGGGTTGCCGGTTTCCGCCTCGTTGCCGGCCGCGGCCACCAACGTCACGCCCGCTCGCGTGGCTATTTGCAGTTGCTCGTATTCCGCGTAGCAGAGCTGCGGCGAGCCGTAGGACATGTTGATCACGTCGGCGCCCACCCGTACTGCGCGGCGAATGTTCGTTGCCGAGTCCTTGCACGTGATCTGCGGCGGAAGCGCGAAGTTCGTGGCTCGCATCCCGGGCCAGACACCGAGCGCTCCGATGCCGTTGCGGGGTGCTGCGGCAACGGCGGCGGTGGCCGTTCCGTGCTCGTCGGTCACGCCGAGCTGCCCTGTCGTGGTCACATTCGAATCAGCGAACTCAGGATGCCTCGAGTCGAGCTGAGAGTCGATCAATGCGAGCAGCGGACTGTTCGACAACACCGGGGGAGGGGCAGGCGCGTCCGCGGTCACGACGCTGCGCCAGCGCGTGTTCTCCGATCGCGATGCGTTGCCGTCGCCTTGATGGCGTCGCAGGGGCCGGTTCGGCTCGGAGAACCGCAGTGCGTCGATATGTTCGAGCGCCGAAGCGAATCCCCGGGCTTTACCGCGCTCGACGAGCCAGGTGCCCGGATTGAGGCGCTGGGCGCCGAAACGCTGCGCCACGGCGGTCGCGCGGGCGGATCGGCTTGTGCCGACAATCCATGTCCGGGCGCTGGCGCTCGACGCGCTGGCCCGAAGCTCGCTTGGTAGCAACGCCGGAGGTTCAGGCGTCGAGGACTTCCCGAAAGTCGCGGCGTTTGCTGGAGCAGCGCCGCCCGCCATGGCCACGGCGGCGAGAAGAGGTGCCGCACGTAGCTGGCGAACGGAAAACAATGTCATCTCGATATGGCTTGGCTGATCAGGAGCAGTAAGAGCGTAGAACCGCCCAAGGCGGCCAAAGGTTCGGTTAGGCTCGCAGCATGTTGTCGTCGGCAACAGTCGTGCGTGTCGCCGAGTGGCCGATCCGCGATGTCCTCTGCTCTAGACCTGTGTCCCGTGCCGGTGCGAGGCGGCGGCGCTCGCAGGTCAGGTTGCAGGCGCGGGCCGCTTGATGGCGCGAGTGCTGATCGTGCCTTGCGGGGCTCGCGGCGAGGCGCTGGCGCGTGGATTGATCGAGGACGGCTTCGCCGTTCGGGCCACCACCCGTAGGCCTGAGCGTTTGGCCGCGATCCGTCAGACGGGCGCCGAAGCGGTACTCGCTGATCCCGACCGGATCGGGACGTTGATGGACGCCTTGGCCGGCGTTTCCGTGCTCTGTTGGCTTGCCGGGAACGCGCAGGGGCCGCAAGACAAGGTCGAGGCACTGCACGACGAGCGCCTGCGAATGCTTTTTGAGAAGGTCGTGGACACGCCCGTGCGCGGTGTGGTCTACGAGGCTGCCGGCTCACTCGATCCCGCGCTCTTCGCCCGCGGTCGTGCAGTGGCGCAGGAGGCAAGCTCAACCTGGGCGCTGCCGGTCCGCATCTTGACCGCCGACCCTCGTGAACACTCCGTATGGCTTCAGGAAGCCCGCACGGCGGTCGGCGATGTGTTGTCGCTGTTGAGGGATACGCCGCCTGGCGCTACGCCGTCGCGCGTAGGCCCGGACTGACGCAGTGCCCGACAACGGCGGACGCAGGAACTTCGTCGGTTCTCCACGCCTGCGCCCGGGCGCCGGTTTTGCGCTACGGCGAGGGATCTGGCGCTGGGCGCTTCGTGTAGCGGCCGAGTCTCGCGTACACCCGACTGGTATCGAGCTGCACGGCGGGCCGTCGCTGTCTTCGCGGTGGTACACGGTGGGCGGTCGACGTCTCCACGCCCGCGTCTCCGACGGCCCCGCGCGTCTTGGCGACCAGCCGCGTACGCCTGCCGTTCTCGTCCATGGCGTGACCGTGTCGAGCCGCTACCTGCTGCCGGCAGCCGTCGAACTTGCCAAAGACATCCCGGTCCTCGTTCCGGATCTGCCCGGCTACGGGTTCAGCGCCCCTGCGCCCGTGGCCTCGGACATCGCGTCGCTCGCCGACGCGGTGATCGGCTGCGCGGTCGCGGCGGGGCACGAGCGGGTCTCGCTCGTCGGGAACTCGTTCGGCGCGCAGGTCGTCGTCGAGGCGGCACTGCGACACTCCGAGCGCGTGGAGCGCATCGTGCTGCTCGGGCCGACCGTCGACCCCGCGGCACGCAGCGTGATGCGGCAATACCTCCGCTGGCAACGCAACGCGCCAGACGAGCACCTTTCCTGCATTCCGGTCATGGCGCGGGACCTCGCCGACATCGGTGCTCGGCGCGCCGCGCGCATGCTGCGCCTGATGGTTGACGATCGGATAGAGGACAAGCTGCCGCAGGTGGCCTGTCCGGCACTTGTCGTGCGAGCCGGTCGCGACCGTGTCGTTTCTGACGCATGGGCGCGCCGCGCCGCGAATTTGCTTGCACTGGGGGAGCTTGCCGTGGTCCCCGGCTACGCACACATGGCCCATTACTCGGGTCCGTTGGCCGTCGTCTCAGTACTGCGCGAGTTCCTGCTCGCCGAGCATGCTCCCGGCGCCCCGCTCACTGCCGAGCAGAAAGCCGCGCCAGCAGATCGCTGACCATCCGGGCCGTGGCACCCCAGATCAAGTGCTCTCCGACTTGATAGGTGTCGGTCCTGAATGCCACGTTGCGACGGACGACGCGACGACGGGCGTAGCCCTCGCGGACTGCTGCCAGCGGTAGCTCGAGGACGTCAGCGACTTCTTCGGCTTGGGCCACCCACTGAAAGCCCGGTTCGATCAGGCCGACGAAGGGATAGATCCCGAAGTTCGTCACAAGCGTCGGAGTGGGTTGCAAGGCCCCCAGCAGCTGCACCGCCTCGCGCGGCAAGCCGACTTCTTCGTGCGCTTCGCGGAGCGCAGTCGCCGTGAGGTCGACGTCGTCCTCGTCCTCGCGTCCCCCGGGAAAGGAGATCTCGCCCGGATGGCTGCGCAAGTCGTCACGACGCTTGGTGAAAACGGCGTGAAGCTGACCGGCGGCGTCGACGTACACCGGCACCAAAACAGCGGCGCGCCGGCTCCCCGGGACTTCGATTTCGACGGCGGCCGCGGGCGCAATCAGCGCATCGCGAAGCGGGGCTACCGCGTCGTCGGCGATCAGCCGAACTCGATTCGCTCTTCGAAGACCACTTCACCTTCGAGCGTCCGGTGCACAGGACACTTGGCCGCGATCACTTGCAAGCGCCGGCGCTGCTCCTCATCGAGGTTGCCTGGGAAGCGCATGACCATCTCAAAGCGCGTCGGCGAGCCGCGCTCGGCCGGCGTGTACTCACAGGACACTTCAAGGCCTTCGACGTTCCAATTCTTGCGCTGGGCGTACATCTCCATCGTGATGGCGGTGCACGCCGCGAGGCTCGCGGCCAGCAGCTCTTGGGGATTCGGCCCGGAGTCCTGGCCGCCCACCGTGGAGGGCTCGTCCACGATCAAGCGGTGGCGGCCGATCTCCAGCTCATGCTGGTATCCGGAGCGGTGACGAGCGATTACACGCATGGTCAATCAATCTAACGCCGCTAGGGCTCGTCCAGCGGACTGAACAGCATTCCCGTGAGGATCTTGGGGAAGAAGTAGGTCGACTTCGGCGGCATGGTCTCGCCCGCAGCGGCGATTTGCTGGACGGCGCGAACGGCCAGCGGGCTGGTGAAGAAGGCAAGATCCGCCTGACCAGCGGCGAGGCGGCCGCGCGCGTCCACGGCCGACCGGGCGTACTCGAGCCCGTTGAAGTGGGCTATGTCCTCATGGGACATGCCGAGAACGCCTTTGAGCACCAATGCTTCGAGCGCAGCCGTGTCGAGCTGCCGGTACGCGCGTGACTTGTCCGGCATCAGGGCGTCAAGCCGGCTGCGGTCGCGCAGAGTGAGCATCCGCGCGCCGTTGTCGCGCCGGTCGAGCAGCCCGATGCACAGCTTGCCGTTGGCGGTCGGCACGAGGTCGTCGACCGAAATTTCGGCGATTTCCCAGTCGGCCGCCAAGCGGTCGTAGAGAGTGTTGAGCACAGCAGCATCGATCCCGTGGATCAGGCGATGGGTGGGAAAGATGGCCAGTCCCGGATCCTGGACGGCGACCAGGCACATGAAGACGTAGCGATGGCCCCCTTGGCCTCCGAGTTCGGCGGCGTAAGCCATGGCGGTCTCGTAGCGATGGTGGCCGTCGGCTATCAGCAGCTCACTCTGCGACAGCGCCTCCTGCACGCCCTTGATGGCCTTTGCGTCGGTGACACGCCACAGCCGGTGGTTCGTGCCGTCGAGGTCTTCGGCCTGCCCCCACGGCGCACCGGCGATGTGGTCCGCGACGCTCTTCCAGGCGGCGCCCGGCGGGTCGTCGTAAAGGGTGAAAATGGGCGAGACATTGGTCCGGGTCGCCCGTGTCAGTCGCAGCCGGTCTTCGCGCGGGCCGGGGTGAGTGCGCTCGTGCGGGCGGATGCGCCCGGCGCCGTATTCCTCTAGTCGGACGCGCGCGAGGATGCCGTGGCGCCGGGCTGTCTGACCATCGGGAGTCGTGTAGTCCTGCTCGAGCGCCCAGATCGCCGGCTGCTCGTCACGGACGAGCACGCCCTCCTTCACCCAAGCCGCAAGCACTTGCGCGGCATGCGCGTACGGGTCGTCGTGGGAGCGTGGCCGATCGATTTCGACCACGTTGTGGCGGTTGTGAGCCAGCAGCGCCGATCGATCTTCCTCGTCGATGACGTCGTAGGGCGGGGAGACGATTTCCTCGAGTGCGCCAACCCGTGCGAGGTCGTAATGCAGCGCGCGGAAGGGGCGGACGTCGGCCATGGCGGCGGCTGAGGCTAGCCGAGGAGTCTGCGCACGGACTGCGCCCTGCCATACTCGCCGCGGCGGGGCGTAGCGCAGCCTGGTTAGCGCGCGTGCTTTGGGAGCACGAGGTCCCCGGTTCGAATCCGGGCGCCCCGACTAGTCGCCGAGCGTCCGACTCCGAGGCTACCCGGCCGGCTGGCGGCATCCTTGGCTTAGAGTGGTTCGCCCGGCCCCTGTAGCTCAGCTGGATAGAGCAGCGGACTTCTAATCCGCAGGTCGTCCGTTCGAATCGGACCGGGGGCGCTCGAAATAGCTGCATACGCGCTTTGTGCCGCGGCAGTGCAAGAGTCGCGCGGCGACCATGGCGTCGGCGTCGTCGCCGTCCTGGTCGAGGGCATGCTCGAACGCATCGGCGCGCGAGTAGAACGCCGGATTGCTCGTCTCGCGTGCCTTCTGCAGGTAGGCGAGGCCCACGTCGCCCAGAGCAGTTGGTTCTCACGAGGAAGCCGCCCAGGACACGGCACCTCGATGTCCACCACGTCGTCCTCGAGGCGCCGTCCGTTCGGAAAGCCCTGGACGTCACCCGCCAAGATGCCGAAGCGGTTGGCCGGGGCGGCCGACGGAGTGGCCGGGCTCATCTTGATCGTGTCGACGGCCGGGGATGGTTTCGACTAGCCTAAGTTAAATGTTGTCGTCGCCGAAAGAAGGCACTGATGTTGGCCGGCCGTCGTCGAAATGCACCCAGCGTGGTGAGATGTCCCCGTTGGCCGCGAAGCGGACAATGGCGGAACGCGATTGCCGCTCGGACCGATGATCCGAGTCATCGCGGCTCTCGTCTTGATCGCCGTATCGGTCCTCACGGTCGGGCGCGCCCGCGGCTCGCGCCTTGCACCGACGACGTCTTGGCCGGCGGAAATGCGGCGATTCTGTTTGGGCGGTCTTAAGAGGATGGCTTCGGGCGACCGCCTCGATGGCGTCGCGGCAACGGACGGCCGTGTGGTGGTTGCACCCGTGCGCCCCAAGCCAGTGCGGGCCCCGCGCTACGGCGACGGCGTGGTCGGGTTCGTAATAGGGCTCGTCTCCGTGATCGTTGTGCTCGCGCTGGCTGTCGCGTTTGCTGCACAGTCGGCGCACTGAGAGCCGCTCGATGCGCGACGGGCCGGACGGCGAAAGCAAGTTGGCGGCACGCACGGCAAGCGGTGGACGCGCCTTGGCCTCTGCACGAACGTGGTGGGTTGCCACGTACGTGATCGCTGTTCTGTGGCCGTTTCCGCTGCTCGTGGTGGCGCACAAGCCGGGTGCCGGCACGGTCGCGACGGTGTTCGCCGCAGGTCTGGGTTTCGTCGCCCTCACCGCGCTAGTCCTGCAGCTCGTATTGCCGAGTCGCGTGCGAACGGTCACCGCGCCGTTTGGTGCGGATCTGCTGCTTCGAGTCCATCGCGGAATGGGTTACACGGTCGTCCTGCTCGCGCTGCTGCACATCGTCGTGCTCATAGCCGACGATCCGGGACGGGCGCGGCTACTTGACACCATCCACGCTCCGAACCGCGCGCGAGCGGGCATGGTGTCCACGCTCGCGCTTTGTGCTCTGGTGGCGACCTCGGTCTGGCGACGGCGGTTGCGGCTCCACTATGAGCGCTGGCGGACCCTGCATCTCGTGCTTGCGTCTATGGCTCTAGCCGGAGCCTTCGTGCACGTCCTGCTGGTGAGGGAGTACACCGCGACGCCTGTGATTCGCTGGGCGCTCGTGGCTTTCGTGGGTGTGGCGGTCGTCGCTCTCTTCCAGTTACGTGTCGGACGACAGTTCGCGGCGGCGCGCCGGCCGTACGTGCTGACCGATGTACACCCCGAGCGCAACGGGGCGACCACACTTGTCCTACGAGCGCTCGGACACGGCGGCTCGCCGTTTCAGCCGGGGCAATTCGCGTGGATCAAGCTGTTGGACCGCCCGTATTCCTTGGCCGAGCACCCGTTTTCATACGCATCCAGCGCGCTCGACCCGGCGCGTCCGTCTTTCACCATCGGGCCGGCCGGCGATTTCACCTCAAGCGTCGGCCGCCTCCCGGTCGGCACGAGACTCTGCGTCGATGGGCCGCACGGCGTTTGGCAGCCCGCGCTCGCCGACGCCGGCTACGTTCTCATTGCGGGCGGAATCGGTATCACGCCTGTCCTGAGCCTGCTGCGTAGTTGGGCCGACGCGCAGGACCGCCGGCCGGTGCAGCTCATCTTCGCCAACCGACACT
>JADDQZ010000076.1 GCA_016781085.1 Actinomycetota bacterium | reverse complement strand
TCGTTCCACGCAGACCGAGATCAACGTCGAAATCTGCTCGAACTGCCACCCGTTCTATACCGGCAAGCAGAAGTTGATGGATACCGGTGGTCGCGTCGAGCGCTTCCAGCGCCGCGCCGCCCGGCGCCAGAAGTAGAGCGCCTCTCACATCACTGCGCGAGACTTGGGCGCCGGAGTGACTGACTCCGGCCACTACCCTGAGCTGCCGTGATCGAGCAGCTTGTCGAGCAGATCGAGCAGCGCTTCGGTGAAGTACAGGAGGAGATGGTCGACCCCGCGATTACGGGCGACCGTCAGCGCTTCGCTGAGCTGGGACGCCATTACGCGCAGCTAGCGCCGGCGCAGAAACTCGCCGAAGAGTGGCGGCGCGCGCAAGACGACGCGGCGGGCGCGCGCGAGCTGCTCGAAGAAGGCGGCGAAGATGACGCCGAGTTGCGCGAGATGCTGGAAACGGCGCGCACGCGCATCGCCGAGCTCGAGGAGCAGATCCGCCTGGCCATGGTCGAGCGCGACCCGCACGACGACAAGGACGTCATCGTCGAGATCCGCGCCGGGGCGGGGGGCGATGAAGCGGCCTTGTGGGCCGGCGACTTGTTCCGCATGCTTACGCGCTACGCCGAGAAGCGCGGCTTGCGAGCAGAACCACTGAGCGCCGGCGACGGGACGTACACCGTTGAAGTAAAGGGCGACGGCGCTTACTCCGTCTTCAAGTACGAGGGCGGCACGCATCGAGTCCAGCGCGTCCCGGAAACTGAATCGCAAGGACGCATACACACGTCTACGGCGACCGTGGCGGTGCTGCCCGAAGCCGAGGAAGTCGATGTCCAGATCGACCAAAACGATCTCGACATCGATGTCTACCGCTCATCGGGACCCGGCGGCCAGTCCGTCAACACGACGGACTCCGCGGTCCGCATCACGCACAAGCCGACGGGGCTCGTCGTCTCCATGCAGGACGAGAAGTCGCAGCTGCAAAACCGCGAGCGCGCGATGAAGGTCCTACGCGCGCGCCTGTACGAGCTCAAAGTCGCCGAGCAGCAAGCCGAGGTGGCCGCCGACCGCCGTTCACAGGTGGGCACGGGGGAGCGGGCGGAGAAGATCCGCACTTACAACTTCCCCGAGCGGCGGGTGACCGACCACCGCACGAAGCTCACGGTCCACAACCTCGACCAGGTCCTCCAAGGCGAGCTTGATGACATCACCGGGAGTCTCCAAGACGCTGACAAGCGCCGGCGCCTCGAAGAGCAGGCCGCGCGCGGCACGATCTGATGCCGCTACTTGCCGGAGCGCTGCGCGCGCGCAGCCCACTGATGCCAAGGTCGCGGACTACGCGCGCGCCGCGGACTACGTGCGCGCCGCGCCACGCGGGCTGATGCGCCGGCGCCCGATCGCCCGCACCAGCGTCCGTGACGCCCTCGATTCCGCCATCATCGCGCTCACGGCAGCGCGCTGCGACACGCCGCGCCTTGACGCGGAGCTTCTGCTGGCGGCGGCGATGGGCGTGTCTCGAGCGATGATCGTCGCTCGTCCTGACGCAGAGCTCGAACCAGATGAGGCGTGGCAGTTCGCCGAGTGGGTCCGCCGCCGGCGCGACCGCGAGCCGGTCGCCTACATCC
The DNA here is from genome assembly GCA_016781085.1 of Actinomycetota bacterium. Taxonomy (GTDB): domain Bacteria; phylum Actinomycetota; class Thermoleophilia; order Solirubrobacterales; family Solirubrobacteraceae; genus LC5-1. Next base: position 26,263 of record JADDQZ010000076.1, on the reverse strand, counting down.
TCGGCTCAAAGGGCTTCCGGCATATCGAGCTCAAAGTCGACCGCCGCGTGTTGATCCCGCGTCCGGAAACCGAGCACCTCGTGGAAGCGGCACTTCCGCTGCCTGAGGGTGCCAGGGTGGTTGATGTCGGCACGGGTTCGGGTGCCGTCGCGCTGGCGCTCAAACACGAGCGCCCGGACTTGTCCGTGACCGGGGTGGATCTCAGCGCCGACGCCCTCGACGTTGCTCGCGCCAATGCCACGGCGCTCAGGCTGGACGTGGAGCTTCTGCACGGCGACCTGCTTGAACCGGTCACTGGTCCGATCGATGCGGTGGTCTCCAATCCCCCGTATGTCAGTGCGGATGACCGCGGCAGCCTGGCCGCAGAAGTCACGCGACACGAGCCGCAAGTCGCGCTCTTCGCCGGGCCGGACGGGCTTGCGGTCTACAAGCGACTCGTTCCGGCGGCGGCGCAGGCCGGAGCCCGCTTCATCGCCGTGGAGATCGGGTCGACGCAAGCCGTCGCGGTCGCCGAACTGCTGCAACGAACCGGGTTCAGCGATGTTTCTGTGTCTCAAGACCTTGGCGGACGCGACCGCATCATCACCGGCCGCCGATGATCACGCCTGAGCAGGCCGCCGCCTTCGACCGCTGCGTAAGCGCCGGCGGAGTCGCGGTCTTTCCCGCCGACACGGTCTACGGCGTGTGTTGCTCACCGCAGGACGCGCGCGCCGTCGAGCGTCTCTACGAGCTGAAGGGCCGCCCACAGGACAAGCCGGCTGCCGTGATGTGCTTCGCCTTGTCGCACGCGCGCGACTTGCTGTCTGAGCTTCCGGATGTCACGCGCTCAGCGGTGGAGCGTCTACTTCCCGGTCCCGTCACGGTGCTGGTGCCGAACCGGGCCAAGCGCTTCCCGCTGGCCTGCGGACCCGTGCCACAAGTACTCGGACTACGCGTGCCCGCGTTGACGCAAGCCACGCGCTCCCTCGGCGCGGTCGCCTTGCCGGTGCTTCAGAGCTCCGCCAACGCGTCTGGCGCCCCGGACGCTCGCGTCCTTGCGGATGTGCCGAACGAGCTTCTGGGCGGCGCCGACCTCACGCTGGACGCCGGCGCGCTGCCCGGGACGCCCTCCACCGTCGTGGACTTCACCCGCCTGCACCTCGATGGTTCGTGGGAGATCAAACGTGCGGGCGCCCACCCGGCGGACGAAATCGCTCGCGCGGTACGGTGGAACCCCGCGTTCTAGGAGCTTCCGGATGACCGAACTCTCACCCGACTATTTCGAGCGCCCGCTGGCCGACGTCGATCCCGAAGTGGCTGACGCGGTTTCTTCGGAGCTTGATCGCCAGCGCAACACGCTCGAGATGATCGCGTCGGAGAACTTCGTCCCTCATGCCGTGCTCGAGTGCCAGGGCAGCGTGCTCACCAACAAGTACGCAGAGGGCTATCCGGGCAAGCGCTACTACGGGGGCTGCGAGTACGTCGACGTCGTCGAGCAGCTTGCCATCGACCGCGCCAAGGCGCTGTTCGGGGCTGAGCACGCAAACGTGCAGCCGCATTCGGGCGCCACCGCCAACGCTTCCGTCTACCACGCGCTGCTCCAGCCTGGCGACACGATCATGGGCCTCGCGCTGGCCCACGGCGGCCACTTGACGCACGGGATGAAAATCAACGTCTCCGGGCGCTTGTATGACATCGCTCCGTACGAGGTGTCGCCTGAGACCTTCACGATCGACATGGACGAGGTCGCCCGCATCGCGCGTCAGCGCCGTCCGAAGATGATCCTCGCGGGTTGGTCGGCCTACCCGCGTTTTCTTGACTTCGCGCGCTTCCGCGAGATCGCCGACGAGGTGGGCGCGCTGCTGATGGTCGACATGGCGCACTTCGCCGGCCTGGTGGCCGCGGGTGTCCATCCGAGCCCCGTGCCGCACGCCGACATCGTCACGACCACGATCCACAAGACGCTCGGCGGCCCGCGTGGCGGGATGATCCTCTGTCGTGAGGAGTACGCCAGGAAGATCAACTCGGCGGTCTTTCCCGGACAGCAGGGCGGACCCCTGATGCACGTGATCGCCGGCAAGGCAGTCGCGCTCAAGGTCGCCGCTTCTGAGCTGTTCCGCGAGCGTCAGGAGCGCACTGTTGCGGGCGCGAAGGTCGTGGCCGAGAAGCTGCTGGACGCCGGCAATGGAGTAAACGTGCTCACCGGCGGCACCGACGTCCACCTCGCTCTGGTCGACCTGCGGGAATCCGAGCTAGACGGCCAGATGGCTGAAGACCGATTGGACGAGGTCGGCATCACGGTCAATCGCAACGCCGTGCCGTTCGATCCGCGTCCCCCCGCCGTCTCGTCAGGCCTGCGCATCGGCACGGCGGCGTTGGCTACCCGCGGGCTGCAACAGGAGGACTTCGAGGAGATCGGGGGGATTCTGGCTCGCGCCCTTCAGCCAGACTTCGACTCCGCACGCGGAGACCTCCGTGACCGCGTCAGCGCCATCACCGAGCGCTACCCGCTGTACTCCCAGCTTGCTCAGCCGACGGCCGTGTAACGGTTCGGCTTACCCGTTTGCTTCCCAAGGATTTCATGGAACAAGTCACCGAAGAGCAGCGCAACCAAGCTTCTGTCATCGACGAGCTGGTTTCCAACGCGGAGAAGCATCACGCTTCCTTCGATCGCGGCCATCTGCCGATCCGGCCCGCTCGAAAGCTGGCGATCCTCGCTTGCATGGACTCGCGCATGGACATCTTCGGCATGCTCGGGCTGAGCGAGGGTGACGCTCACGTGATCCGCAACGCCGGCGGGGTGGTTACCGACGACAGCATTCGCTCGATCGCCATCTCGCAGCGCCGCTTGGGCACGGAATCCATCGTGCTCGTTCATCACACCGATTGCGGCATGCAGATGGGCACCGACGAGGATTTCAAGCGCTCGATCCGCGAAGACGTCGGGGTGACTCCCACCTGGTCGGTCGAGTTCTTCGACGACCTCGACGAGGACGTGCGCGAGTCGATCGCGCGGATCAAGTCCAACCCGTTCATTCCCAACCGCGACGACGTCCGCGGCTTCGTCTACGAAGTCGAGACGGGCCGCCTGCGCGAGGTCGAGGAGCGCCCGCGGCCGGGTTGACCGGCAGCGCGGCCGGGTCGACCGGCAGCGCGGCCGGTGCGGGCAGCCACTGAGCGGACATGGAAGACGACGCCCTCTACGCCTTCCTGACCGCGTTCGCAGTGTCGACGCTGCTTACGCCGCTGGTCGCGCGGCTCGCTCGCCGCGTCGGGGCAGTCGATCCGTTGCGCGATCGTGGTCTCGCGCGCGAAGCCACACCGCTACTCGGGGGACTCGCGATGCTGGTCGGGGTGCTGGCGGCCAGTGCGCTGTTTTTGCCTCAGCGGAGCGAACTTCAGGCGGTACTCGTTGCAGCGATCCTGCTCACGCTGACCGGAGCCGTCGACGACGTTCGTGAGATGTCGCCGGTAATCAAGCTCTTCGGCCAGCTGGTGGCCGCGCTGATCGTGGTGCGAGAAGGCATCGTGGTGGAGAATTTCACGCTGCCGTTCCTCGGCCGAGTGGCACTCGGTGACTTCGCCGAGCCGGTCACCATTGTCGGGCTTGTCGCCGTGATCAACGCCGTCAACTTCTCCGACGGGGTCGACGGCCTGGCGGCGGGTGTCTGCGCCATCTCGGGTGCCGCTTTCGCCGTGATCGCCTTCGACCTGGGTAAAGACGCCGCTGGTGTGCTGGCCGCGGTGACCTGCGGTGCAGCACTCGGCTTTCTCGTGCACAATTTCCATCCCGCTTCGGTCTTCATGGGCGACGCCGGTTCAAACCTGCTGGGCCTTCTACTGGGCTGCGTGATCGTCGAGGGGTCGCTGAAGACCAACGCCGTGCTCGCTCTCGTCATCCCGCTCGTGATCCTGGCTGTCCCGTTCCTGGACACGGGGTTTGTCCTCGCCAAGCGCATGAAGTACCACCGGCCGGTGTATCTCGCGGACGCCAACCACTTCCATCACCGCTTCGCCCGCATCGGGTTCTCGCAGCGGCGCACGGTGCTGTACCTCTACGGCTGGACGTTCACGATGGCGGCCGTGGCCGTAGCGCTGCGTTTCGTCCCATATTCAGACGATCGCGGCAACTTCGACCTGGAGTGGTCGATCGTCATGGGGGCGCTGATCGTTTTGGCCCTGCTCGCCAGCGTCTACCTGGTGTACGTCCTCGAGATCCTCAAGCTGCGCCGCTTCCGTGAGCGCGAAGCCCGAGGAGCCGATCCGGACGTACCCCCGGAGGCGGTCGACGATCTCGTCCGGCGGGATCTGGAGACGGGGGAGTTCCCCGCGTTGCGCTGACGACTGCTCCGAAGGAGATCTGGTCGTAGATGAGGCCGTGCAGTGCCGTGATCTTGGCCGTCGTGTAGCCCGTCACTCCGGCGACGACGCGGTTGAGCTCCGCCACGGCGTCGAGTTGCGCCGGAATGACGCGCCCGTACCCCGGTGCAACGCTCGCCAAGCTGGCCCGCCGCGCCGCGTTGTAGCGGCGCGGTGGCCAACTAGTCGCCTCTAGCTCTGCAGCGAGGCGTCGAGGTTGATCGTGCCGACGCCCGCGAGCGCCTTTGACACGGGGCAGCCTTCCTTGGCCGCCTGAGCGGCTTCCTGGAACGTGGCTTCGTCGGCGCCGGGAGCGACGACGCGCGTGATCAAGTCGATCTTGGTGATGGCGAAGCCGCCTTCGGCCTTGTCGACGTCCACCTTGGCTTCGGTGGTGATCGATTCCGGCTTGATGTGGCGGCCGGCGAGCTCTCCCGCCAGGGCCATCGAGTAGCAACCGGCGTGGGCCGCGCCGATCAGTTCCTCTGGGTTCGTGCCGGTGCCTTCCTTAAAGCGCGATTCGAAGGAATACGGGCCCTCATAGGCTCCCGAGGCCATCTTCATCGATCCGCTTCCTCCGCGGATCTCGCCCTTCCATTCAGCCGTCGCAGTGCGCGTTGGCATGCAAGCTCCTTCCCGTTGTCATCAGAAGCGGGGATGGTGACAGGGAGCTCAGATCTGCGGCAGCTAGAAGCGCGCCCTCGCGCGCGCGTGGGCGCGCGTCACGATGTCGTCACAAAGTCGAGAACCACGCTATGATGCTCGACGCTGCCCAGCGCGGGCTCTCACGAGCCGGTCCGGCGAACTTCCCCAATTCGCTTGGCGTCGCAGGGTGGTCTCCCCGCTGATGTCCGATCAAATGCCCCTCGAGCCGCGCCCTGACGACGAGCAGCGCAACGACCGTCCCGACGGTCGCCAGTGTCGTTTCGTCAGCCGCCGGGAGGACAGGATCACCACCGCCAGGCCTGCGCGACAGCGATTTCTCTGTGCGCCGATGCTGAGGGAGCACCAGTCCCGCCGCCGCCGACGTCTGGTCATCGGTTGTCAGCGACGGCCGTGAGGCTTTCAGACCCGCTCGCGCCGGTCCGCTACCTCGACGTCGTGCTCGTCGTGCTTGCCGCCCCGTTCGTGATCCTGCTCGGGCTTCCGGTGCTTGGTTACGGCGTCGCTGCGGCAATCTGGATCTTCCAGCGCGTGGCAGAAGTCCTGCTCGATCGTCAAGCTGGCCGCGCACAGCTCAAAGGTGCGATCGGACTCAAGTTTGCAAGCATGCTGGGGCGGACCTGGCTGGTCGGGATCGCCATCATCGCGGTCGGCCTGCTCGCCGAACGTCAAGACGGCTTCACCGCCGCTGTCGTCTGCCTCGCCGCCTACACCGTGCACCTCGCCACCCAGCTCATCCTCCGGCCCCTCGAATCGAAGCGAGCATGACCAAGAGCAAGAAGATTCTCCTCGGTATCGGTGCGCTGTACATCGCCGCCATCACGCTCGTAGTGATCGTCTTCGGCGTCACTCGCCACGACAACGAGAGCTTCGCTCCGCAGAATGAATTCCGCACGCCGACGTGGATCGACCTGCCGGGGCCCTTCGACTTCAACAAGGCGGTGCTGTACCTGCTGATGGCCACGGCGCTCACGCTGATCACCATGATCTACGTGGCCAACCGCATGCAGGCCCGTCCCAACCGTGTGCAGACCGCGGTCGAGTGGCTCTACAGCGCCATGCGAGACAACATCACCCGCGGCAACATGGACGACGCGATGGCGCGCAAGTGGTTCCCGTTCATCGCCACGCTGTTTCTCTTCATCTGGTTCTCGAACCTGATCGGCTACATCCCTCTGCCGACCAATACCGAACACAAGGTTGCTCTCTTCGGTTTTGAGATCCCGGCGCTTGCCATCTACGCCGCCACCGCGAACATCTCTATTCCGCTGGTGTTGGCGCTGATGGTCTTCCTTGCTTACAACTTCGAGGGCATCCGCGCGAAAGGCCTGGGCGGGTACCTCAAGAGTCTCGTACCGGCGGGCGTGCACGGGCCGATGGCGGGATTCATCTTCGTCCTGGAGTTCATGTCGAACTTCATGCGGCTGCTGTCGCTTTCCGTGCGTCTGTTCGCCAACATCCTCGCCGGCCACCTGATCATCCTCTTCATGTCCGGCGGCTTGGCCGTCCTGCTGGGAATGGAAGTGCTCGGCGTGTTCACCTTGCCGGTCGGCGTGGCGCTCTTCGTCTTTGAAGTGGGACTTGTGGCCACGCTGCAAGCCTTCATCTTCGCCACTCTCAGTGCCATCTATCTCGGCGGCGCGGTCGCCGAACACCACTAAGGAGACCCAGTGGACCTGCTCCCCCTGCTCGTCACGATCCTCGCCCAAGCTGAAGCTCTGCCGGCCGAATACGGCGCGGACGCCGGCAGGGCGATCGCCCTCGGTGTTGGCGGCGGTCTCGGCGCGGTCGGCGCCGGCGTAGGCATCGGCATCATCTTCGGCAAGGTGATCGAATCCGTGACCCGCCAGCCTGAGATGCGCGACGAGATCACCGGCATCCAGTGGCTCGGCTTCGCTCTCACCGAGGCGTGCTTCTTCTACGGCCTTGTCGCGGGCCTGATCGCGTTCTTCCTCTAAGTCGCATGGTCGAGCTATTCGTCCTCGCCGCGGCCGCGCCCGGCGCAGAGGCAGCCGAAGAGGGAGGGTCGTTCCTGGTCACACCCGACATCGGGCTGATGATCTGGACCCTGTTGGTCTTCTTCCTCTCCATGCTGCTGCTGCGCAAGCTGGCGTTCCCGAGAATCGCCGCCGCACTCGACCAGCGCCAGAAGGCGATCGAGGACTCGATCGACCATGCCGAGCGCGTCCGCGTCGAAGCCGATCAGTTGATCGCCGAGTATCGCCAGCGCCTCACCGACGCGCGCGCGCAGGCCGACGAGATCGTCGCTCGTGCCCGCAAGACGGCCGAGCAGAATGAGGCCGACGCGATGGTTCAAGCCCGCGCCAAGCACGATGAGCTGATGGAGCAGACGCGGCACGAGATCCAGATCGAGACGCAGCGTGCGCTCCAGCAGATCCGCCAAGAAGTGGCCGACATGACGGTCCTGGCCACGCAGAAGGTGACGCGCAAGACGCTCGACGCGAACGATCAGCGCCGGCTCGTCGAAGAAGCACTCGGTGAGCTCGACTTCGCCGCTCTGTCCGCCAGCACCCGCGGGGGCGCTCACTAGTGGAGGAGATCGCCTCCGTATACGCGCGCTCCCTGTTCGAAGTTGCCCGCGATAGCGGGCAGCTCGAGACGGTGCATCAGCAGCTCGGCCAGTTCGCCGACACCCTTGAAGCCGACCAGCAGCTCCAGGTCTTCTTCTTTTCACCGTACTTTTCCACTCCGGAGAAGAAGGACGGTCTGCGCCGCGCGGTGACCGACGCCGATCCGGTGGTGTTGAACTTCCTCGAACTGCTGATCGAGAAGCACCGCATGCCGGCGATCTTCCGCATCCGCCGGGCCTTCGACAAGCAGTGGGAAGACGTCAACCGGCTGCTGCCGGTGCAGGTGACGTCCGCCATCGCGCTCGACGAGGCCACCGTGCAACAGATCGGCGAGCGCATCGCCCAGCAGACCGGTCGCCGGGTCAACCTCCAGGCCCGTGTGGAGCCAGACATCCTTGGAGGCATCGTCGTCCGCGTCGGCAATTCCGTGCTCGACGCATCCGTCTCCCATCGCCTCGAACTTCTCCGCCGCCAGCTCACCCGCGCCGGGTAGCAGTCGGCACCCGCTTTCCCAAGGAGCTGTTTTTCGTGCAGATCAAGCCAGACGAGATCACTTCAATCCTCAAGAGCCGCATCGAAGGTCTTGACGCCGCCACCGCCGATCTCACCGAAGTCGGCACGGTGCTGTCCGTGGCCGACGGCATCGCGCGCGTTCACGGCCTCGAGAACTGCATGGCGTTCGAGACGCTCGAATTCCCGCACGACGTGACCGGACTCGCGCTGAACCTCGAGTCAGACAACGTCGGCGCCGTGCTCTTCGGCCCCTGGGGCAAGGTCAAGGAGGGCGACACCGTCAAGCGCACGGGCCGCCTGCTTGACGTTCCCGTGGGCGAAGCCCTGCTCGGACGCATCGTCGACCCGCTCGGCAACCCGCTCGACGGCAAGGGCCCCATCGCCACCACCGAGCGGCGCCCGGCCGAGTTCAAGGCCCCGGGCGTCGTCGCCCGTCAGCCGGTGAAGGAGCCGATGCAGACGGGCCTGAAGGCCATCGACGGCATGATCCCGATCGGCCGTGGACAGCGCCAGCTGATCATCGGCGACCGCCAGACGGGCAAATCGGCGATCGCCATCGACACGATCATCAACAACCGCAACACCGGCGTGATCTCGGTGTACGTGGCCATCGGCCAGCGCATGGCGACGATCGTCGGCCTCGCCCGGACGCTCGAGGAAGCCGGCGCGCTCGACAACACGATCATCGTCGCGGCACCCGCCGACGAAGCGGCCCCGATCAAGTTCATGGCTCCCTACGCCGGTTGCGCCATGGCCGAGTACTTCCTCTACAAGGGCGGACACGCGCTGTGCGTGTACGACGACCTCACCAAGCACGCCTACGCCTACCGCCAGATGTCGCTGCTCCTGCGTCGTCCTCCGGGACGCGAGGCCTACCCGGGCGACGTCTTCTACCTGCACTCCCGCCTGCTCGAGCGCGCGGTGAAGCTGTCCGACAACCTCGGCGGCGGCTCGCTGACCGCTCTGCCGATCATCGAGACGCAGGCCTCAGACGTGTCGGCCTACATCCCGACCAACGTGATCTCGATCACCGACGGTCAGATCTTCCTCGAGCCGAAGCTCTTCAACTCGGGGGTGCGGCCCGCCATCAACGTCGGCATCTCGGTGTCGCGCGTGGGTGGTTCGGCACAGATCAGCCCGATGAAGAAGGTCGCCGGCAAGCTCAAAATCGAGCTCTCGCAGTTCCGCGACCTCGAGGCGTTCGCCCAGTTCGGCTCTGACCTCGACGCCGACACGCAGCGCACGCTGGCACGTGGTGAGCGGCTGGTTTCCACGCTTAACCAGAACGAGCGCAGCCCGCTGCCGGTCGAAGACCAGGTCGGGGTCATCTACGCGTCGACCAACGGCTACGTGGATCGCATCAACGCCGATCGCGTTCCGGAGTTCCATCGTGGTCTCGTCGAGCGGCTGCGCGCGGGGGCGCCGGAAGTCCTCACCGCGATCCGCGGCGGTGACTGGTCGTCTGACACTCAAGGCGCGCTCGACCGCGCGGTGGCGGAGTTCGCCGAGGACTTCGGCTACGACCTGGACGCCGAGGGTCACGCGCTTTCTGACGAAGACAAGCTGCGCGAGACGCGCAGCCGCGAAGCGGTTGCCGACGGCAACGGCAGCGGCGTTGCCGCAGCCGGCGCCTCCGATGTCGGTGCCGTCCCTGCGGGCTCGGCGAGCTAACCGGAAGAAAGCTGAACCCGCATGGCGCAGAAGGAAGTCAAGGGCCGCATCGCGTCGGTCAAGAACATCCAGAAGATCACTCGCGCGATGGAGATGGTCGCCGCTGCCCGGCTGCGCAAGGCCGAGCAGCGGATCGAGGAGCTGCGCCCGTACGCTTCGGCCATCCGGCGGATGACGCGGCAGGCCGCCGAAGCGGCGCAAGGGATCCCCCGTCTGCCGATCCTGGCGCCGCGCGAGACAGAACAAACCGTCGGCATCCTGCTGTTCACGGGTGACCGCGGCCTGGCCGGTGCGTTCAACTCGCAAATCGTTCGCGCCGGGATTCGCGCCGGCGCGGACTACCGAGCGCAAGGCAAGAAGGTCCGTTACTACGCCGCCGGTCGTCGCGGGGTTTCCTCGCTGCGCTTCCGCAACCAGGAGCCAGCCGGCGCTTACGAAGGCTTCACCGATCGCCCGACTTACGCCGACGCGCGCGCCATCGCCGCCGAGCTGATGGTGGCCTATGTCGACGGAGACGTCGACCGGGTCGAGGTCTTCTACAACCGCTACGTCTCACCGCTGGTGCAGGTTGTGACACGCGAGACGCTGCTGCCGCTCAACCAGGCGTCGATCATGGAAGACGGCGAGGGCGCGGACGCCGGTCAGGCCGCCGCCGGTGCAGGGCAGGCCGTTTCCCACAACGGCCACCGGGCGCTGACCGAGTATGAGCCTGATCCCGCCGACATCCTCGAGCGCCTCGTGCCCTCGTACGTCGAGATATCGATCTTCCGCTCGCTGCTGGAGTCGACGTCGTCAGAGCACGGTGCGCGGATGACCGCCATGCGCAACGCCTCTGAAAACGCCGGCGAGTTGATCAAGGACCTGACCCTGCAGGCCAATCGCGAGCGCCAAGCCGCGATCACCCAGGAAATTATGGAAGTTGTCTCCGGCGCCGAGTCGCTGGTCTGAGATTCACTGAAACGGAGCTTTGATGGAATCGAGCATTCGCAAGGCCGCCAGCGCCGTCATCGACGCCGTTACGCCGGGGCAGTCAGGCGCCGACGGCAACGTCGTCGGCCGCAACGTCGGCCGTATCGAGGAGATCCAGGGCGTCGTCATCGAAGCCGTGTTCGCTGAGCGGCTGCCTGAGATCAACAACGCCATCGTCGTTGAGTTGGGTCATCCCAGCTCAACGGACGAGCCGGGCCTCCCGCAGTCGGGCCAGAACACCACGCAGCTCGTCTGTGAGGTCCAGCAGCACCTCGGCGACGACCGGGTCCGCGCCGTCGCGATGGACACCACCGATGGCCTGGCTCGCGGCATGGAAGTGGTCGACACCGAGGGGCCGATCACCGTGCCCGTCGGCGAAGTGACCCTGGGGCGCATCTTCAACCTGCTCGGCGAGCCGATCGACGAAGGTCCTGCGATCAACGTCACCGAGCGCTGGCCGATCCACCGCAACGCTCCCACGGTCGAGAACCTCACTCCGACCACGGAGATGTTCGAGACCGGCATCAAGGTCGTCGACCTCCTCGCGCCTTACGCCAAGGGCGGCAAGGTCGGCCTGTTCGGTGGCGCGGGCGTGGGCAAGACGGTGCTGATCCAGGAGCTGATCAACAACCTCGCGCAGGAGCACGGCGGTCTGTCGGCGTTCTGTGGCGTGGGGGAGCGCTCCCGCGAAGGCAACGACCTTTGGCTGGAAATGAAGGAATCGGGCGTCATCGACAAGACGATGCTCGTCTTCGGTCAGATGAACGAGCCTCCCGGAGCGCGCATGCGTGTCGCTTTGTCCGGCCTGACGATGGCGGAGTACTTCCGCGACGTGTCGGGTCAGGACGTGCTGCTGTTCATCGACAACATCTTCCGTTTCGTGCAGGCCGGCTCGGAAGTGTCGGCGCTGCTCGGCCGGATGCCGTCGCAGGTGGGCTACCAGCCGACGCTTGAGTCCGAGATGGGCCAGCTGCAGGAGCGCATCACGTCGACCCGGCAGGGCTCGGTCACCTCGGTGCAAGCCGTCTACGTCCCGGCCGACGACCTCACCGACCCGGCGCCCGCGTCGGTGTTCGCGCACCTCAACGCGACAACCGTGCTTTCGCGGTCGATTTCAGAGAAGGGCATCTACCCGGCCGTGGACCCGCTCGACTCCGCGTCGACGATCCTCAAGCCCGATGTCGTGGGCGAGGAGCACTTCCGCGTGGCCAACGAGGTCAAGGAGGTCCTGCAGCGCTACCGCGAACTTCAGGACATCATCGCCATCCTGGGCATCGACGAGCTCTCCGAGGAGGACAAGGTGCTGGTGCAGCGGGCGCGCAAGATCGAGCGCTTCCTCTCCCAGCCGTTCCACGTCGCCGAGCAGTTCACGGGCACGCCGGGCAAGTACGTGCCGATCGCCGAAACCGTGCGCTCGTTCCGCGAAGTGCTCGACGGCCGTCACGACGAGATCCCGGAGTCGCACTTCTTGCTCAAGGGCTCGATCGACGACGTCCTCGAGTCGGCCCGGAAGAGCTGAGAGCGATGGCCAGGACGCCGTTCAGAGTTGAAGTCCTCACTCCTGAGGGTGAGGTCTTCAACGAGGAAGTGGAGATGGTCTCCACTCATACGTCGGTCGGCTCGGTCGGCATCCTGGCCAACCATCAGCCGATGCTGGCGATGCTCGACCCGACGGAGCTGCGCATCCATCGCGCCGAAGGCGAAGTGCTGTCTTTTGCTCAGGGTGAGGGTTTCCTGCAGGTCGGGGCCTCGCACGCGTTGCTGCTCGTCGACGAGGTGCGCACCCCACAGTCGCTGGACGCCGCGGACTTGCGCGAGCGTGTGCGCGCAGCTCAGGACCGGGTGACGCAAGCTCAAGAAGGGTCGGAGGAGCACCGCTCGGCGCGGCGCGAAGAGCGCCGCTACGGGGCTTGGCTGAAGCTCCTCGAAGGCGCCGGCGGTCACTGATACGAGCTGACCGATACGCCGGGGCCTGCGCCGGCCCCGGCGTATCCCCTGCGCCCGGGTGTTCGGCGGGCTCGTTGAATTGCGCGAACGCAATTCGTGAGCTGAGCGCAAGTCACGGTCAGGCTCCCGTTCTGAACCCGAACCGGCGCCGCTAACCTCGATCGCCGTGGATGAGCGCGCGTTAGCTGAACGGCTGGTCACCTACGACACGTCGTCGGGGGAAGGACTGCGGCGGGCCGCCGGCTTCGTCAAGGGCTGGCTGGAATCGCGTGAGATCGACGTCCACGAAGGGTCTTTCGGAGAGCTTCCCGTTTTGACCGCAGAAGTCGGCCCACGCGACGGCCCAACCGTCGTGCTGCACGGCCATCTCGACGTGGTTCCCGGCCACGCCGAGCAGTTCTCGCCCCGCGTCGAGGGTGACCGTCTGATCGGCCGCGGCGCCTACGACATGAAGGGCGGCCTCGCGGCGATGATGTGCACACTGCGCGACGTCGCCGAACAGGACGCTGTTCGCGTGCGCTTCGTCTGCGTTCCCGACGAGGAATCCGAAGACGTGGAGTCGCGCTCCACCGACGACGTCATTCGCGGCGGGTTCGTGGGGGACTTCGCCATCACCGGCGAGCCGACCGATCTGCACGTCGGCGTGGAAGCCAAGGGCGTACTCGCCTGCCGCGTACGCGTCAGTGGTCGCTCCGCCCATGGCTCGACGCCGTGGTTGGGTGACAACGCCGTGCTGAAGGCAATCGACGCTTTCCGGCGAATCGAGTCCCTGCCGTTTGCCCGTGAGTCGTCTGAGCTCTTCGATCGCCCGTCGATCAATCTTGGTCGGATCAAAGGTGGCGACCGCTTCAACAAAGTGCCCGACGAATGCCTGATGGATGTCGACATCCGCTATCTCCCCGGACAAGACGTGTCCGACATCCTGCGCCAGATCGGCGAGATCCCCGATTGTCACGTGCTGCGAACGCTGCAGCGCGTACCGGCGTTCGTCTCCCGCCGCAATCCCTACGTGCGCGCCCTGGTCGAGGCGATCGGGATGCGCAACAGCGGCAAGTCGATGTCGGTCGGCCGCGACGGGGCGTCTGACGCCGTGTCGTTTCTAGAAGCCGGCATTCCGGCGGTTGAGTTCGGACCGACAGGCGGGGGGCACCACGGGCCCCAGGAGTGGGTCTCGCTGTCCTCGGTCACCACCTGCCGGCAGTCGCTCAACGACTTCATCTTCTCGCTGCCGCGCTGGCTGGATCAGAACAACGGCGTAGCGCTGCGACGGCCGAAGCTGCCTGAATCCGCAGGTGACCGGCAAGCAGAGCTCGACGGCGGCGGATTCGCGTGAATCCCGACACACCCCCGCCCAAGCTCGCAGCCAGCTACCTCAAGCGGGCGCTGCTGGCCGCCGTTTTGGTCGTGACGCTGAGCGCGGGCGGCGTGTCCGCCGCTGGGATCGTGGCTTTCGAGGAACTGGTCCAGACGCCCAGCATGCCCGGTCGTCTGCCGATCAAGGGAATCGAGCAGGAAATCGATGCCGGGGACATCGACGGTCCTCGCACGCTGCTGTTGCTCGGAACGGACGCCCGCTACGGCGACACGGAAAAGCCCCGCGCCGACACGATGGTGCTGGTTCGTCTCGATCCGGACGGGGAGGCGATCGCGATGACTTCGGTTCCGCGTGACCTGCTCGTCACGATCCCGGGCGTCGGCAGCGGCGTGAAGATGAACAGCGCCTACCACGAGGGCGGCCCGCGCTTGACCGTCAAGACGATCAAGACGCTGCTGTCCACACCGCAAGAGCCGTTTGAGATCAATCATGTCGCCGAAGTCGACTTCAGGGGTTTTCGTGAAGCCATCGATTTCATCGGCTGCGTCTACATCGACATCGATCGGGACTACTTCAACGATCGCGGAGGACCCGGCGGCTACGCGACGATCGACATCGACCCTGGCTATCAGAAGATCTGCGGACGCAAGGCACTCGATTACGTCCGCTATCGCCACGGCGACAACGATCTCGTGCGCAACGTTCGCCAGCAGGACTTCTTGCGGCAAGTCAAGGACCAGACCGCGGTTCAGGAAGTGCTGACGTGGGATCGGCGGCGCGACGTCATCAAGCTCGTGGACACCTACTTGAAGACCGACCGCGCCCTGCGCCACGACCGTCGCACGCTGACGAACGTCCTGCGGCTGATGTTCTACACAAAGGACAAGCCGGTCGTCTCGATCCCGTTCCGCAGCCACGCCTCCGCGGACAACATCAACATCGTGGCCAATCGCGGTGAGCTGCGCGCGACGGTGCAGGCGTTCATGTCGCCCGAAGTCGCCGGCAAGAGCTCGATCGGCAAGCAAGCCACGGAGCCCGATCAGCGCGCCGGCGACCGGGCGGAGAGAAAGCGCAAGCCGGCGGGCGGACCGCTTCCGGGCCTACAGGACATGCGCGTAGTCGGCGAAAACCAGGCTGTATTGGCGGCTCGACAAACGCGCAAATCCGGTCTTGCGGTGTACTTCCCCAAGGTCGGTCCGGTGGGGTCTCAATACGACCACGGCGTCCCGCGCATGTATTGGATTCGCGACGAGACCGGCCAGAAGCGGCGGTCGTACCGGATGGTGCTCAGAAAGGGGGAACTCCTCCCCGAGTACTACGGGATCCAGGGCACGAGGTGGGCTCATCCGCCGATCCTCGACAACCCGACCGAAACGGTGCGTAGGGGCAACCGCAACCTCGAGCTTTTCTACGAAGGCAAGAAGCTGCGGATCGTGGCTTGGCGGACTCCTGAAGCGGCTTACTGGGTTTCGAACTCCCTCACCAAGTCACTCGGGAACCGGCAGATGATCGCCATGGCGGAGTCGCTGAAGCGGCTGGGTGGCTGATCGGGCCAAGTGGGCTCGCGCCGTGACAAATGCCTGCGTGAAAACCAACGTTCGTCTACTGCGTGCAGGGCGCCCTGTTCAGATGCGGCCGCTCTCGGTAGGGTTTGCTGTCAATGGCATCCTCTGCGCGCGAACCAATCGGAGTAATCGGGACCGGCTACGTGGGGCTCGTCACCGCGGCGGGCTTCGCAGAACTCGGTAATGAGGTCTACTGCATCGACATAGACGAAACCAAGATCGAGAACCTCAAGAACGGCATCATGCCGATCTGGGAGCCGGGACTCGAGGACCTCGTCGCCAAGAATGTCGACCGCATGCACTTCTCGACCAACATCGAAGATGCGCTCGACAACGCGCGCCTGCTGTTCGTCGCCGTAGGGACGCCGCCCACCTATTCGGGCGATGCGGACTTGTCATCGGTCCATGCCGTCATCAACTCGATGCCCGCGTCCGATCGCCATGCCGTCGTGATGAAGTCCACCGTGCCGTGCGGCACCGGCGACAACATCAAGCGCCTGTTTCGCGAGCAGGGCAAGGAAGGGCTCAAGTACGTCTCGTGCCCGGAGTTCCTGAAGGAAGGTTCGGCGATTCCGGACTTCCTGGACCCCGACCGTACGGTCATCGGCGATGACCGTGACTGGGCAGGAGAGGCGGTCGAAGAGCTCTACAAGCCTTTGGATGCCCCGGTCCTGCGCACGGACATTCGCAGCGCCGAGATGGTGAAGCTCGCCTCGAATGCGTTCCTCGCCACGAAGATCTCCTTCATCAACGAGATCGCCAACGTCTGTGAAGAAACGGGCGCGGACGTAGTGGAAGTCGCAAACGGCATGGGCCTCGACCAGCGCATCGGCGACAAGTTTCTGCAAGCCGGCATCGGTTTCGGAGGCTCTTGCTTTCCCAAGGATGTCACGGCGCTCAAGCAGCTTGCCGGCAACTCCGGCTATCACTTCCAACTGCTGAACTCGGTCATCGAAGTCAACGAGCTGCAAAAGCGACGCGTGATCGCAAAGCTCGAAAAGCACCTCGGCAATCTCGTCGGCAAGGAGATCGGGCTGCTCGGGCTTGCCTTCAAGCCGAACACCGACGATATGCGCGAAGCCTCCTCGCTCGTCCTCTCGGCTCGGCTGCAAGCCGCCGGCGCGCGCGTCCGCGCTTACGACCCAGTAGCCGAAGAAGAAGCCCGCAAGCTGATCACCGGCGTCGACTTCAAGGCCTCGGCGCCTGAAGTCGTGGATGGTGCTGACGCTGTCGTGCTGGTCACCGAGTGGGAAGAGTTCGCTGACCTCGATCTGCGGGAGATGGCTCAGAAGATGCGCGGATCGTTGCTGGTCGACGGTCGCAACCTCTTCGACCCCGAGGTCGCGCTCCAAGCCGGGCTCGTGTACGAGGCGATCGGGCGCCCGAGCCTCAACGGAAGCCGCTAGGAGCCAACTCCCGTGCAGGCAGTCATCCTGGCGGGCGGCGAGGGCACGCGATTGCGGCCGCTCACGTCCACTGTGCCCAAGCCGGTCGTGCCGCTGGTCGACCGGCCGTTCATCGCCTTCATGCTTGACTGGCTCAGTTCGCACGGGATCGACGACGTCGTCATGTCTTGCGGCCACATGGCGCATGGGGTTCGCAACGTCTTAGGAGACGGAAGCGCCGTTGGGCTGCGGATCCGCTATGTCGAGGAGCCGAGTCCGATGGGCACCGGCGGTGCCTTGAAGTACGCCGAAGATCTGCTCGACGAACGCTTTCTGATGCTCAACGGCGACTCCCTTGCCGACTTTGATTTGACGGCTCAGATGGCTTGGCACGAAGCCAAGGGTGCCCGCGGGACGCTGGCACTGGTCGCCGTACCTGATCCCTCGAACTACGGGTTGGTCAAGACCGATGAAGAAGGTTGCGTCACCGCTTTCATCGAGAAGCCGGCGGCCGATGCCGCCCTCGAAAACCGTTACGTCAGTGCCGGAGCGTACGTCCTCGAGCGCTCGATCCTCGAGCTCCTCGAGCCTGGTAGTCCCGCCTCCATCGAACGCGACGTCTTCCCACGCTTGGTCGGCGACGGCCTCTACGCCATGACGGTGGACGGCTATTGGCTCGACATCGGGACTCCCGAGCGGTACTTGCAAGCCACTTTCGACATCCTCGAGGGCAACGTCGCCTCGGCTGTCGGTGCACGGTTGGGGCCGGCCTACTTGTGCGTCGAGCAGCGCGTCGACAATCGTGGCCGCGTAATCCCCGCTGCTCTGGTGGAAAACGGCTGTGACATCGCTGAAGGCGCGCGGGTCGGCGGCCGGGCGGTGCTCGAGCGCGGCGTGATGGTGGGTGCCAACACGGTCATCGAGCGCTCCGTGGTCATGCAGGGCACCGAGATCGGCGCGAACTGCGTCTTGAGCGGCTGCATAGTCGCCGGCGGCGTGCGCATCGGCGACAACACCATCGTCGACGGCATGTCCGTGCTCGGTGAGGGAGTTACGGTTGGAGCCGACAACGTCGTCTCAAACGGCGCGCGGATCTTTCCCGGGGTCACGTTGCCCGACGGCGCTTTGCGTTTCTGATGGCGGCGTCGCTCGACGCCCACGCCACCGCGGCGGTCGATTCGTCTGGGCAGTTCGGCGAAGTGCTGGACTTGCCCGTGCACCTACGCGATGCGCTGTGGCGAGTGGACTCGGCGCGGCTTGCGCCGGTGGATGCCTCCCAAGGGCTCGTGGTGGCCGGCATGGGGGGATCGGGCGTGGGTGGGCGCCTCGCACTCGGCGTCATCGGGAACCGCTTGAAGCGACCGATGACCGTCGCCCAGGGTTATGCGTTGCCGGCGTGGACTTCCGACGAAGCACTCGTGCTCATCTCGAGCTACTCCGGCAACACGGAGGAATCGCTGTCCTGCTACGAGGCGGCGGCAGACCGTGGCGCCGCTCGTCTGGTGGCGACCACTGGGGGCGAGCTGGCCGAGCGCGCCCGCGCCGACGAGGTCCCGGTCATCCCGTTGCCCGGGGGCTTTCAGCCCCGCGCGGCGGTTGGCTACGCGACCGTCATCGCACTGGAAGCGGCCACGCTGTGTGGTGCCGCACCGTCACTGCGCGTCGAAGTCGAGCAAGCGGCCGCTCTGGCGGAGCGCCTTGTCGGCGAATGGCGCCCGGACGCACCTGAAGACAACGCCGCCAAGCAGCTGGCGCGGCGCATCGCCGGGACGATTCCTGTGGTGGTCGGGGCGGAGTTGACGGCTCCGGCGGCGTACCGCTGGAAGTGTCAGTTCAACGAGAACGCCAAGCTGGCGTCGTTTTCGAGCGAGCTGCCGGAAGCCGACCACAACGAGATCTGCGCGTGGGAGGACCCTGACGCCGACTTCACGGTCTTGTTGCTCGGCGACCCCGGGTTGCACGAGCGCAATGCAGCGCGGATGAAATTCACGGGCCGCATCATCGAAGACGCGGGCGTGGCGGTCGAGCGCGTCGATGCCCAGGGCGAGTCCCCACTCGAACGGTTGGTCTCGCTGCTGCTGCTGGGCGACTTGGTTTCGCTTTACGTCGCTGTGTTACAGGGCGTGGATCCGCTTGACATCGCCATGATCGACCGGCTCAAGCGAGAACTGGCCGACGCCTGACGGCAACCAGAACCTTGACACAGGCGTGTCAGGGTTGCTAAGCTCACGTCGTGGACGCTCTCACGATCAACGAAGCGGCCGAGACGACCGGCTGGTCGCCGCGAATGCTTCGGTACATCGAGCGCGTCGGCCTCGTCGGGCCGAAGCGCTCTGCGTCGGGCTACCGGCTCTACGGGCCCGCCGAATTGCAGCGTCTGCGAACTCTGCGTGAGTTGCTTGAACGGCACGACGTAAGCCTCTCCGACATCGCCTTTGAACTGCGCATGCGCAACGAGCCGCAGCTCCGCGACGACACGGAAGCCTGGCTAGAAGCCGAAGCGGAGCGCCCAGTCCACATCCCGGCAGCCGATTGGCTGCTGTGGGAGCAGAACAAGCACGAGAAGCTGTTGGCCCTCGGTACACCGGAGATCGCATGACCACGACCGCCCCGCAAGTCCTCACGGAGAACGACTACAAGGTCGCCGATCTCTCGCTGGCCGAGTTCGGCCGCAAGGAGATTCGCCTCGCCGAACACGAGATGCCGGGACTGATGTCGCTGCGCGCCGAGTACGCCGACGCGCAACCGCTCGCCGGCGCTCGCGTCAGCGGCTCGCTGCACATGACGATCCAGACCGCCGTGTTGATCGAGACGCTGGTTGCGCTGGGCGCCGAAGTCCGCTGGGCATCGTGCAACATCTTCTCCACCCAGGACCATGCCGCGGCGGCGATCGCGGTCGGCCCTCACGGCACGCCCGAAGAGCCGCAGGGCGTTCCGGTGTTCGCCTGGAAGGGCGAGACGCTCGAGGAGTACTGGTGGTGCACCCAGCGCATGCTGGCCTGGCCTGGCCCCGACGGAACCACCGTCGGCCCGAACATGATTCTCGACGACGGTGGCGACGCCACGCTGCTCGTGCACAAGGGCGTCGAATTCGAGAAGGCCGGCGCCGTGCCGGATCCCTCGACGGCCGAATCCGAGGAGTTGCAGGTCGTCCTCTCGCTGCTTGAGCGCACGCTGGCCGAAGACGACCAGAAGTGGACACGTATCGCGGCCGAGATCAAGGGCGTGACGGAAGAGACGACTACGGGAGTCCACCGGCTCTATCAGATGTTCGAAGCCGGCCAGCTCCTGTTTCCCGCCATCAACGTCAATGACTCGGTCACCAAGTCGAAGTTCGACAACCTCTACGGGTGCCGTCACTCGTTGATCGACGGCATCAACCGCGGCACGGACGTGATGATCGCCGGCAAGACGGCCGTCATCTGCGGCTTCGGCGATGTCGGCAAGGGCTGCGCCGAGTCGCTGAAGGGTCAGGGCGCGCGCGTCATCGTCACCGAGATCGACCCGATCTGTGCCCTGCAAGCCGCGATGGAGGGGTTCCAGGTCCAGACGCTGGAAGACGTGCTCGAGACCGCCGACATCTTCGTCACCGCGACGGGCAACAAGGACATCATCACCGCCGAGCACATGTCTCGCATGAAGCACCAGGCGATCGTCGGCAACATCGGCCACTTCGACAACGAGATCGAGATGGTTGCGCTCGAGCAGTGGGGCGGCATCCAACGGATTAACATCAAGCCGCAAGTCGACGAGTGGGTCTTTGAAGACGGTCACTCGGTGATCGTGCTCTCCGAAGGGCGCCTGCTGAACCTCGGCAACGCCACCGGGCACCCGAGCTTCGTCATGTCGAGCTCATTCACCAATCAGACGATCGCTCAAGTCGAGCTCTTCACCAAGACCGATGAGTACCCCGTCGGCGTGTACGTGCTGCCCAAGCACCTCGACGAGAAGGTCGCGCGCCTGCACCTCGACGCGCTTGGCGTCCGCTTGACCGAGCTGAGCCCGGAGCAGGCTGCCTACATCGGCGTTCCCGTCGAAGGCCCTTACAAGCCCGACCACTACCGCTACTAAGCCGGTCTCAGGGCATCGTGCCCAGTTCCTCGATCGCCGATCCCAGGCTGGCTCGCGCCGGCCGGGATCGCATCGAGTGGGCCGATGCGCAGATGCCGGTGCTGCGCTCCATCCGCGATCGCTTTGAATCAGAGAAGCCCATGACGGGAGTAGGTATCGCGGCGTGCCTGCACGTCACGGCCGAAACCGCCAATCTGCTGCGCGCGCTCGCCGCCGCAGGCGCGCGCGTAGCGCTTTGCGCGGCCAACCCGCTGTCGACTCAAGACGACGTTGCGGCGTCATTGAGGGCGCACTACGGCGTCGAGGTCCGGGCGGCGCATGGGGAGTCGGCTGTCACGGCGGCTGAGCACCTTGCCGCTCTGGTCGCTTCCGAGCCACAGATAACCCTCGACGATGGTGCCGATCTTGTCGGCGCTGTCCATGACGGAGCCGCCGGAGCGGCGGAGAAGCTCCTCGGTGCGCTCGAGGAGACCACCACGGGCTTGTTGCGCCTGCGCGCCATGCACGCCTCCGGACGGCTGCGCTGCCCGGTCGTGGCGGTCAACGAGGCTCAAGCCGAGCGCATCTTCAGCGACCGGTACGGAACCGGTCAGTCGACGCTCGACGGGATCTTGCGGGCGGCGAACGTGCTGCTGGCGGGGCAAACCTTCGTCGTGCTCGGCTACGGCTGGACGGGACAAGGCATCGCGCTGCGCGCCCGTGGCGCGGGGGCTTCGGTGATCGTCTGCGAAGTCGATCCGCTCCGTGCGCTCGAAGCTCGCATGGAGGGCTTCGAAGTCATGCCCGCGCTGAAGGCGGCCGAGCGCGGCGACGTATTCGTGACGGTCAGCGGCAATCGCGATGTTCTCCGCGGCGAACACTTCAGGCGCATGAAAGACGGCGCGGTGCTCGCCAACGCGGGGCATTTCGACGTCGAAATCAACCTTTCGGAGCTGGCGGCTCTAGCGGTCGGTGGCTCGCGGGCGGTCCGTCCGCTGGTCGAGCAGTTCGACCTCGGCGACCGGCGCTTGAATTTGCTCACACAAGGCCGCGTCGTCAATCTGGCCGCGGCAGAAGGACACCCGGCCGCAGTGATGGACGTGTCCTTTGCCATCCAGGCGCTGACTTGCGAGCACGTCGTCGCCCACGCCGGGACGCTGCCTCGCGGTGTCCACTCGGTGCCCGACGACATCAACCGGGCGACGGCCATGCTCAAGCTCGCGGCTCTAGGCGTGGAGATCGATGAGCTCAGCGAAGCGCAGAAGCGCTACCAGCGCGGCTGGGCGCCCGGCTGACACAGCCGGTAGCCGCGAAATCGGCCTAGCGGCACACCATCGCCGCCGCCCCGGTTAAGATCCCGAGTGTGAGCGGCCTGCAAGCAAGTATCGAGAAGATGGAGCGCGAGAACTCTCCGCGCCCGGCGATCGACACGTTCCGCTTCTACTACGAGCAGCTCGATGCCGGCGAGACCGGCATGGTGCACGAAAGCGACATCGAACCGCTCGACGACGTAGCCGACTCCGAGTCGCTGCCCGAAGACGACGGCGGCGACGTCCTCGATCGAGCCGTGGTCATTCGTCTGAACGGTGGGCTCGGAACGAGCATGGGGATGACGCGGGCGAAGTCCCTGCTCAAAGTCAAGGAAGGACTCACGTTCCTCGACGTCATCGCCCGCCAAGTCCTGGCCTTGCGCGAGCGTTCCGGCGCACGACTGCCGCTCGTGCTGATGAACTCCTTCTACACGCAAACCGACTCGCTTGCGGCGCTGGCCGGCTACCCGCAGCTGTCGGCCGACGTGCCGCCGGACTTCCTTCAGCACAAAGAGCCGAAGATCCGCGTCGACGACTTGGAGCCGGTGAGCTGGCCGGCGGACCCCAGCAAGGAATGGTGTCCGCCGGGTCACGGCGACATCTACACGGCGCTGCTGACTTCCGGCATGCTCGACACGCTGCTCGAGCGGGGCTATTTCTACGCCTTCATCGCCAACAGCGACAACCTCGGCGCCGTTCTGGACCCGAAGATTCTTGCCTGGTTCGCCCGTGAGAAAGCCTCGTTCGTGTCTGAAGTCACCGACCGAACGGCAGCGGACCGCAAGGGCGGGCACGTTGCGCGCCGTGCCGATGGCGGCCTGCTGCTGCGTGAAACCGCGCAGACACGTCCTGAAGACATGGACGCGTTCACCGACATCAGGCGCCATCGCTACTTCAACTGCAACAACCTCTGGGTCGACCTCAGGGCGCTGCGCGAGGAGCTCTCCAAGCGCTCCGGCGTGCTCGGACTACCGCTGATCGTCAATCGGAAGACCGTCGATCCAGGCGACAAGTCCTCTACTCCCGTCTACCAGCTGGAAACGGCGATGGGAGCCGCCATTGGCGTCTTTGAGGACGCGCGCGCTCTACGGGTGCCGCGCCGCCGCTTCACGCCGGTGAAGACCACTTCGGACCTGATGATCGTGCGATCGGACGCCTTTGTCCTGACCGGGGACGCCCTGATTGAGCCGGCTCCCCACGGGCTTGGGCATGCCCCGCTCGTGTCGCTCGACGACCACTTCAAGTTGCTGCCCGACTTCGAGGACCGCGTGCCTGAGCCTCTCTCGCTGGTGGCATGCGAGTCCTTGTCGGTGAACGGAGACGTCGAGTTCGGTCGCGATGTGACGGTGCGCGGCGACGTCGAGATAGCCCATGAGGGTCAAGGACGACTGCGCATTGAAGACGGCAGCGTCCTCTCCGGCTGACCCGGTAGCACCGAAGCTTGCGATTGCAGCGCTCTTGCCCGCTCAGCTCGGGCTATAGCGCTCGGCGCGAGCGTCCTCGCGGTCGGCTTCCGTCAGCATCCGAACGAACAGCGATACGAGCACGACCCCCATCACCACGGTCTGCTCGAAGCCCATGATGGCTCCGGCCACGGATTGGTCGTCCAAGGCCGTCATTCCGAGTAGCTCTCCCTGCCGTTGGTAGCCCTTGAACAGGAGCGTCGGCGCGAAAGCCAACAGGACGCCGAGAAAGCCGACTGACACCTTCGTCGAGGCCATGTACAGCACGGGGCCGATTCCACCCATGCGCAGACGCGAGCGGATGGGGGAGAGCAGGTGCCACCAGTAGAGCAATCCGGCGGCAGCAAACGACACATGCTCGAGCGTGTGCACGACGGGGTCTCGCAGTGTCGCATCGTAAAACGCCGGCACGTGCCAAAACCACATCACGCCGACGTAGGCGACGGCGCCGAAGATCGGGTGCGCGAGCGGTCCGGCGGCATGCTCGACCCGCTGAAGGCGGCGCGTGACGGGCCGCAGGATCCAGCGTGTGAGGCCGAGCGTCAAGAAGATGGCCGCGAGGTCGGCCAGCAACAGATGCTGGATCATGTGAAAAGACGCAAGCTGCTCCCCCAGAGCGTCGATCGGCGACAACAAGCCAAGCGCGAGAAAGCCGATCCCGGCGAGCCAGCACGACAGCCGGCCGATGCTCGCCGCGCGGGGTCCGCCCTCTTGACGCGACCGTCGCCAGCGGTGCGTGTAAACGCCGGCGTAAGCCAACAAGGCGACGACGATGGCGGGATCGAGCCGCCAGGAAACGTCCAGGGCAGCGGACACGGTGTTCGTTGCCAGGAGCTGCGGCGGAATCGTTACGAACACGTAGCGGCATTGTGACCGCCTGGGTTTGAAGCATCGGCTTTTGGGCTGGATGCTGCTCGGCATGCAACTCGCCGGGCGGCTGCTGACCGTTCTCGTTCCTCCGATCTGCCTTGACTGTCGGCAGCCGACGGAGCACTGTGCCGCGGCCCTGTGTGCGAATTGCCGGCGAGCGCTGCCGTGGCTACGGCAGGTGTGCCGTCGCTGTGGCCTTCCGTCTCACCGGGACAGGCCCTGCGCTGCTGCGAACGCGCACTTCGAAAGGGCTTGGGCACCTTTGGCCTACGAGGGACCGACTCGCGCGATGATCCGCTCGCTCAAGCAGCGCAACTCACCGGTCGCTGTCGCAGTGATGGGCGCGCAATTGGCTGCCAACCTGCCGGCCGATCTCAGACAGGCACATAACGTGCTGGTTCCCGTGCCGGCGCACCGCTTGCGGGGGCGTCAGCGGGGGTTCAATCCCGCCTTTGCATTGGCTTCAGAGCTCGCCGCCCGGACGCCGTTGCCCCTACGCCCTTGCCTGAGGCGCACGGATTGGTCGCCTCGGCAGGCCGGAGCCGGGGCTATCAGCCGGCGTGCCAGCGACCGCATAGCGGTCGAGCTCACGAGCAAGGCGCCGCGACACGCGATCCTCGTCGACGACGTTCACACCACCGGGGCAACCCTCGACGCGTGTGCGCGAGCGCTGCGCGCCGGGGGAAGCCGCTTCGTGGCCGCAATCGCGTACGCGCGTGCCCTATGACAGCAGCGGGCGCCACACGGGGACGCAGGGCAAGCAAGAATCCGCGCGTGTCTCTGGTGGCGCTAGATTCGGCAGCCCATCGCGCGGCCGTCGCGTACGCGCCTGTTCGCTAGGAAGTTGCCCGGCCCACTTCTTCGGCCCACTCGAGCGCTTCGCGGTAGGAAGCGGCGATGGCCTTGCCGTCGGCTGTGCCGTCGGGCATCGTCCGGAACTCGCCGCGCTCGTAACACAACACGGCGTCCAGCAGCTCCCCCTTGGGGCCGGTGAGATGAAGCAGCGCCTCGCGGATGTCTTCAGCGAACGGCAACGAATCGAGCACTTCCTCCATTGGTGCGTCCAGCAGGACGTCTGCGACCGAAAACAGCCCGACGGTGAAATAGCTCTCGCTGTCGCCGCCGTCCAGCCGGGCGCCGCCGAGGGTTTCGCACATGCGTGCGCGCTGGAGCGCCACGCCGATCAGCTCGTGCGGGACGTCAGGAATAGACGAGAGCGCCATGACCGTGGCCCACCGGCCGACGGTGCGCGTCCCCAGCAGAGCCAGCGCCTCACGAACGGAACCGATGGTGCGCGGAAGCGCAAAAAACGCGGAGTTGACGTAGCGCAGGAGCTTCAGCGACAGCCCGACATCGGCGGCAATGATCCGTTCGAGATCTTCGAAAGACACGTCGCCGGAAGTCAGCTCTCCCAGCGTGCGCAGAGCCCCGACGCCTGCGGTCGCCACGCCGCGTCCCCGCACCATGCGGGGCTTGGAGAAGAACTCCCCTTGAAAGCCAGTGAAGCCGACGGCGCAGCAACGTTCGAAGTCCTCGTTGGTCTTGACGCCTGTGGCGACGAGGCGCGCTCCGTGCTTGGCCGGCTCGGCGATGATGCGGCGCAGATCTTCGTC
>JADDQZ010000008.1:6198-7807 GCA_016781085.1 Actinomycetota bacterium | reverse complement strand
GATGGTCGACTCGATGATCCCCGAGGTCTGGGACGTGCTCGAGGAGGTCATCCACGAGCACCCGGTGCTGCTCAACCGCGCGCCGACGCTGCACCGCCTGGGCATCCAGGCCTTCGAGCCGGTGCTCGTCGAGGGCAAGGCCATCCAGGTCCACCCGCTGGTCTGCCACGCCTTCAACGCCGACTTCGACGGCGACCAGATGGCGGTGCACCTGCCGCTGTCAGCCGAAGCCCAGGCCGAGGCGCGGATCCTGATGTTGTCGTCGAACAACATCCTGTCTCCGGCCCATGGCGCACCGCTGGCCACGCCGACCCAAGACATGGTCCTCGGTACCTACTACCTCACCTACGGGCCCGAGGAAAACGATTTGCTTGCGCTTCAGCAGCGCTTGAAGACGGCCGGCGCCGACGGCGCCGGTGAGCGGCCGCACATGTTCCGGACGGCGCAGGAAGCCGAGCTCTCCTACGAGAACCGCGTCGTGCAACTGCACGATGTCGCCGAGTTCCGTCCTTACGGCAAGACGGGCGGTCACGTACTGACCACCGTTGGGCGCATCATCTTCAACGACCGCATCGAGCGGGCTCTGGAAGAAGCGCTGGGCGAGCGCTTCGACAAGGACAATTACCGCTTCATCAACCAGCCTCTGCGCAAGCGCGACACCGTCAAGTTCATCGACGACTTGATCCAGACGTTCGGCGCGCCGGCCGTCGCCGAAGTCCTTGACGCCTTCAAGGACCTGGGCTTCCACTACGCCACCAAGGCTGGGGTGACGATCTCCAAGAACGACGTGATCGTGCCGCCGCGCAAGGGCGAGATCCTCGAGTCCTACGACGGCCGGGTCGCCGAAGTCGAGGAGCAGTACCAGGACGGCTTGATCACCGAAGAAGAGCGTCACCTCAAGGTGACCGACCTCTGGAACGAGGCGACCGACGAGGTCGCCGACGCGATGATCGAGAACATCCAGGAAAGCGACCCGCTGAACTCGATCTACATGATGGCCAGCTCGGGTGCGCGCGGATCGTTCAAGCAGATCCGCCAGCTCGCGGGCATGCGCGGCCTCATGGCCAATCCGAAGGGCGAGATCATCGAGCGCCCGATCAAGTCCAACTTCGTCGAGGGTCTCGACGTGCTCGAGTACTTCATCTCGACGCACGGCGCCCGTAAGGGTCTTGCCGACACGGCGTTGCGTACGGCGGACTCGGGCTACCTGACCCGGCGCTTGGTCGACGTCTCCCAAGACGTGATCACACGCATCGAGGACTGCGGCACCGACCAGTACATTCAGCTGCCGCTCTACGACGTGGCCGGCGACTTGAACGCGCAGCTTCTGGCTCGCTGCGCCGCGCTTGACGTCGAGGCCGGCGGTCACACGCTGATCGAGCGCAACGCCGACATCACGCGTGAGCACCTGGAGGCCCTGACAGCAGCCCTCGGCGAGGGTGAGAACCCGCTGGTGCCGGTTCGGTCCGTACTCAAGTGCGAGGCGAGCATCGGTGTCTGCCAGCGCTGTTACGGCCGCTCACTGGCCAGCGGCATCATGGCCCAGATCGGCGACGCGGTCGGGATCATCGCCGCCCAGTCGATCGGCGAGCCGGGCACGCAGCTGACC
>JADDQZ010000008.1:0-6144 GCA_016781085.1 Actinomycetota bacterium | reverse complement strand
CCGCGCGTCGTGGAGCTGTTCGAAGCGCGCAAGCCGAAGGGCCAGGCGTCGATCGCCAAGGTCGGCGGCGTGGTCTCGCTCGAGCCCGGCGATCGGGACGTCAAGATCGTGATCACCGACGACTCAGGCGAAGAGCACCGCGAGTCGTTCCCGCTGCGCACGATCCTCAAGGTCACCGAGGGTCAGCGCGTCGCGCCGGGCGATCAGCTCTCCGAAGGCAACCTCTACCCGCACGAGCTGCTGGAGTTCGGCGGCCCGACGCAGGAAGAGCGCCGCACGCGCACGGAGCGCTACCTGGTCGAAGGCGTCCAGGAGGTCTATCGGTCTCAGGGCGTGGACATCCACGACAAGCACATCGAGATCATCGTCCGCCAGATGATGAAGAAGGTGCGGGTCGACCAGCGCGGGGACACGGAGTTCCTGCCCGGTCAGCCCGTCGACCGGCACGAGTTCTACCGCGTCAACGAGCAGCTCGACGCCAACGCCGGTGAGACGGCCACGGGCCAGGAGATCATCCTCGGCATCACCAAGGCCTCTCTGTCGACGGAGTCCTTCCTTTCGGCCGCGTCGTTCCAGGAGACGACCAAGGTGCTGACCGACGCCGCCCTGGAAGGCAAGGTCGATCGCTTGGCCGGCCTCAAGGAGAACGTCATCATCGGGAAGCTGATTCCGGCGGCCACCGGGCTCAAGCGTTACCGCTCGATCGAGATCGAAGCCGTGGAGCCACTGCCTCGTGGTATCGGCGACGTCGGACTGCTCGACGGTGACGACCTCGCCGCAGAGCTCGGATTGACCGACAGTGACGCGATGTCGGGCTTCGGGCCCGGCTTCGACACCGCCGAGCTCGAGGAAATCGGGTCTGGCTTCAATACGGCCGGTTTCGAGGACCTCGGGAATCTCGACTTGCCGGCTGACGGGGACTCTTCCTCCTAGTCGCTCAGCGTCTACGCCGCAGCTCCGACGCCGGTACATCTGCCGGCGCCGGGGCTGCGGGAGTTTCCGCGCAAAGCCGGCGGAGCCGGTACGGCGCGGCTGGTTCTCGTGGTCGTGTAGGACGTTGAACGGCGACCCGGGACCGTCCAATCTCGCGGCGCGTCCTAAGGCAGCGGACGTTCGTGCCGATTGAAAGAGGCGTCGGGCTCAAGTGCGTCCACTCCGCTTGAGCCCGAACCTTTTCGTATGACTATGTCCTTGAACATCGGTATCGGTCTGGCACTGGTGTGCTCGGTGTTCACGCAGCTCGCGTTCCTCTATCGCCATCGCGGCGCCAACGCCGCCGCGCGCGTCGATGCCCGACACCCGCTACGCAGCGGTCGCGAGCTACTGGCTCACGCTGGTTCGCGATTGGCATGGCAGTTGCCGTATTCGCCTGGCTGATGCATCTTGCCGCTCTGTTCTTCGCTCCGCTGTCGATCGTGCAAGCCGTGCTGTCCACGGGCGTAGTGATCCTCGCGGTGCTCGCCGATCGCTTGTTCGGGTTGCGCGTCGGGAGGCGGCAGTGGATCGGCGTGTCGATGACCGCCGTCGGGTTGCTGCTGTTGATCGTCACCCTGCCGGCCACCGACGGCAGCCACTCGCGCTACGACGTCGCGGCGATGGTCGCTTTCGAGTCGGCGATGCTGGCGATCGGCATGCTGCTGATCAACGGGCGCCGGATCGGCGCGCCGGACCACCATCGCGGCGCGATGCTCGGCGGTGCTGCAGGGGTGCTGATCGGAGTCTCCGACGTCGCGGTCAAAGCGCTCATCGGTGCCGACAGCTTCGGGGCCGTGTTGGTCTCACCGTGGCTCGCCGTCGCGCTGGCGGGTTCGATCACCGCCTTCTTCGCTTCCGCGCGCGGCATGCAGCAAGGCGATGCGGTTCCCGTCATCACTTCTACTTCGATGGCGGCCAACCTCACCTGCATCCTCGGCGGAATCATCGTCTTCGGGGATCGATGCCGGCGGACCCGGTCGGGATCGTCGCCCAAGTCGTTGCTTTCGCGCTCGTGGCTCTGGCGGCGTTCTTCACGCCGCCGACGTTGCCTGCAGGGCACGTAACCGCACGCGCCAGCTGAGCGACATCTGCGCTCGGCCCGCCGAGCGACCGAGCCACAGGCCCGAAGCGCGCGGAAGTAGTCCACTTGCTTGTTTACTCCCCGCCTTGTACTACTGAGCACATGCGCTCCCGCGGTTATGTCTCGACGATCGTGTCGATGAGCGCGCGGCGACCATGCTGACGTTGCGTGAGTTGGTCGATTCACTCGGCTTGACCATCGTCGCCGCTGCCAGCGGGTCCGAGCGTCGAGTGCGCTGGGTACACACCTCCGAGCTGACCGATCCCACTCCGTGGCTGTCGGGATCTGAAGTGATCCTGACCACCGGCATGCGCCTCGGTTCACCGCAGGCGCAGCGTGACTACGTGCGTCTGCTGCTCGCCCACGGGATCAGCGGCATCGGCTTCGGGACCGGCCTTGGCCATGACACGGTTCCGCAAGCGCTTGCGGAGGAAGCGGAGTCTGTGGGACTTGCCGTCTTCGAAGTTCCCTACGAGGTTCCGTTCATCGCCATCAGCGAACGGGCCGCCGAGCATTCGATCAACGAGCAATTCGCTCAGACGCAGCGCGCGCGGCTTGCGCATGAGCGGCTGGAGAAGGTGCTGGTGTCCGAAGGTGGGCTTTCGGGCTTGACGACGGAGCTGTCGCAGCTCTTGCCTGCCGACGTAGCGGTCTACGGCACATGTGGCGACGCGCTTGCGTGCAGCGGGGCCGATCCAGCGGCCGACCTCTCGATTTTGCGTGCGGTCGGCTACCGATTGGCGGCAAGTGACCCGGCGGCAGTGCAAGCAAGCCGGCCACAAGCCGTGACGCTCGAAACAGGGCAAGACGCCATCGCCCTGCCGGTGGCCCGGCTCTCACTGGACGGCGACGACGCCACGCTGGACGCCTGGCTGTTCGCCGCCAAGCAGGCCGGACAGCTGTCCGAGCTGGACCGCCTGATCTTGTGGCAGTCGGTCACCCTGGTCGCGCTCGAGCTGGTGCGCCGGCGCGTGGCCGAGGAGACCGAGCGCCGTCTGGCCGGCGACGTGCTGGACGCTGCACTCGAGGGGCAGTTGGAAGCGCAAGAGCTTGCGCGGCGGCTGGAGCCCTTCGGCCTGCGCGAGCAGGTGGGCGCGTTCGTCATGCCCGTTCCGGACGAGGGTGTCGCGGTGCTCGACCGCGCCATCTCCGTGGCGCTGCGCGAGCGTGCCGGGGGCCGGGGACTAGTCGCAGCTCGCGGTGATCTCGTTTGTGCGCTGATGCAGGCCCCGCCGAGCGGCGATCCGGCTGACTTCTTCGCTCTGGCCGAGGGGATGCGGGCTCAGATCTCTACCGACATCGGGCAAGAACTGTGCGCGGGCGTCGGCCGCTGCGGACCCCCCGCCGATCTACGCCGCATCTTCCACGAGGCGCGTTGCGCGTTGGAGGCACGCACCGACTCTGCAACCAAGTTTGGTGCCGACGCGGGCATCGCCACTTACCAGGACCTGGGGTCCGCGCAACTGTTGCTTTCGATGCAAGACCAAGAAGCGCTCAAACTCTTCTGCGATTCCATTCTGGGCCCGATCATCGAGAACGAGGGCGCTTACGGCGGTGAGCTGCTGCGCTCGCTGGAAGCGTTCATCGAGTGCCACGGCCAGTGGGAGAAGGCGGCACGGCGGCTGTACTGCCACCGCCACACACTGCGTTACCGGATCCGCCGGGTCGAGGAGTTGACCGGGCGTTCGCTGGACGACGTTCGCGACCGCATCGACTTCTGGCTCGCCTTGCGCGGCAGGCAGATCGCAGGAACACTGGATTGAGGGCCGTGCATTGATCGTCGGCGTGCCGACCGAAGTCAAAGCCGATGAATACCGGGTTGGATTGACTCCCGCCGGCGTCCGCGAGCTCGCCGAGCATGGTCACGAGGTGCTCGTCCAGCACGGCGCGGGGGAGGGGTCGGCAATCTCAAACCGGGAGTACGAGGCCCAGGGTGCGCGGATCGTGCGCGACGCCGAGGAGCTCTGGGGCGCGGCAGAGCTGATCGTCAAGGTCAAAGAGCCCCAGCCGCATGAAGTGCAGCTACTGAAACCGCATCACACGCTGTTCACGTACCTGCATCTTGCGCCCGACGCCGCCCTGACGTCGAGCTTGTGCGCTTCGGGCGCCACATGCGTGGCATACGAAACGGTCGAAGACGCGCGCGGGCGGTTGCCGCTGCTCGCGCCAATGAGCGAGGTGGCGGGCAAGATCGCAACTCAGGCCGGCGCCTTCATGTTGGAAAAGCCCTTGGGCGGGCGAGGCATCCTGCTGGGCGGCGTGCCGGGCGTGGGTTCGGCCAAGGTGATGGTGATCGGCGGCGGCGTCGTCGGGATGAACGCCGCCTTCATCGCCGTCGGCATGGAAGCCGACGTCTACGTCTTCGACCGCGATCTGAACCGCTTACGCGAGCTCGATGTCGTCTTCGCGGGTCGCGCCCACACTTGTTTTTCCTCCACGCTCGAAGTGGAGCAACGCCTGCCGGAAGCCGATCTGGTCATCGGTGCGGTCCTGGTGCACGGTGCCCGCGCGCCGCGTGTCGTCACACGCGAGCAACTCAAGCTGATGAAGCCCGGCGCCGTGCTGGTCGACGTCTCGATCGACCAAGGTGGTTGCTTTCAGACGTCGCGCCCCACCACGCACTCAGATCCGACATTCGCGCTCGAAGGCGTGATCCACTATTGCGTCACCAACATGCCCGGCGCCGTGCCCGTGACGTCGACCAAAGCCCTGACCAACGCGACCATGCCGTATGTCGTGCGGCTAGCCGACTATGGGGTCGCGGCGGCAGCTGCCGCCGACCCGGGGCTAGCCGCCGGTGTCAACGTCGTGGGAGGGGAGGTCACTTACGCGGCGGTAGCCGAAGCCACCGCCCGGCCTCACGTACCGCTGCAGGCCGCGCTCGCCCGGGCGGCGTGACCGCTGCTACCATTTCGCGCCGTATGCCAACGACTTCCCAGCTGGTCCGCAAGGGCCGTACGGCCAAGGCCAAGAAGCTCGCCACTCCCGGTTTGAAGTCCGGGAAGGGCCGCAAGACCAAGGTCGCCGCTCCTCAGCGTCGCGGTGTGTGCACGCGCGTCTACACGACCACGCCGAAGAAGCCGAATTCGGCGCTGCGCAAGGTGGCTCGCGTTCGCCTCACCAACGGCATGGAAGTCACGGTCTACATCCCCGGCGAAGGTCACAACCTGCAAGAGCACTCCGTCGTGCTCATCCGCGGTGGTCGCGTCAAGGATCTTCCGGGCGTTCGCTACAAGGTCGTGCGCGGCACCCTTGACGCCGCCGGCGTCTCGAACCGCAAGAAGGCGCGCTCCCAGTACGGCGTGAAGGCGAAGTAGTCATGCCACGTCGCGCTGCAGCCACCATCCGTCCGGTCGAGCCGGACTCCGTCTTTCGCTCCAAGCTGATCCAGCAGGTCATCAACAAGGTGATGCTCGACGGCAAGAAGTCCACCGCCGAGCGGATTGTCTACGACGCGCTCGCGATCGTTTCCGAGCGCACCGGCAAGGATCCGGTGGAAGCACTGGAGGCGTCCATCAAGGCGCTGACTCCGGTGCTCGAAGTGCGGTCTCGCCGTGTCGGTGGCGCCACCTACCAGGTGCCGGTCGAAGTTCCCGCACGCCGCGCACGGACGCTCGCGGTTCGCTGGCTGGTCGAGTTCGCGCGTAACCGTCGCGAAAAGACAATGGCTCAGCGCTTGGCGCACGAACTGCTCGACGCGCAGAGCCAGCAGGGCGGCGCGTACAAGCGCAAGGACGACATTTTCCGCATGGCGCAGGCCAACAAGGCCTTCGCACACTACCGCTGGTAGCAGCGTCTAGGCCGAGCAGGCCACTGCTATATTGAGCGATCGTCCGGACGTCGCGCGCTAACGCGCGCCGTGGCGGGTAGGGAGTCCTCTGTTTGAGCGCCTGCGGGCGTGGCCGCTACTCCCAGGGCCGGATTCCGAGCGACTGAAACGACGGGCATCAGCTCGTTCCTTTGCGTCCGTCGGCCGACCGCCCCCGGAACGCCTGACCACCCTCACCAGAGACCTTCATGCCGCGTAAGTTCAGCCTCAAGAACACCCGCAACATCGGGATCATGGCCCACATCGACGCGGGCAAGAC
>JADDQZ010000064.1:27848-29443 GCA_016781085.1 Actinomycetota bacterium | reverse complement strand
GCGGGAGGTCGAGCGGATCAGCAGCTCAATGCGAAAACGCCGCCTCGCGGGGGAGTCGGCGAAGTGCGATCGTTGGCTCGGACCGAGCGAGGAGACGACACCTGCGGCACTTCCGGTTGGGGCGATGCAACAGGGTGCCGTCGTGCTCATCGCTTGGATGCGATGACGACGTTCTTGAGCTTCGAGTACGCCTGGCGTGTTGCTGACGCCGGACTCCAGCGAGGGTTACGGCGGGATTTGTGTCGATCAGCCCGGAAGCGACACCGAGCCGCATAAAGGCTTGGGCGCGTCGCGCCGGGGTAGTACCTCCCTGTGCCTGAAGGCTCTTTTCATTTGGCGCCTACGCCCTGGGCGAGGATCTCTCTGCTGGATGAAGACGGCCGGCGTCTCAGGGTCGAAGCGCCACTCGGTCTGTCGGGGCCCAGGTCCGGCATTCACCACGTCGATGTGGAAGAAGACCCCGAACGGGTCGTCATCACGCTTGTTCGGCGAGTGCTCGAACCTCCGCACGTTCGGTTCGACACGGGCTTTCCCGAGTACGCCGACGTGGAGCTACAAGCAACCCTCGGCGACAGGGCTGTATACGACGGAGCCGCGGCGGAAGCGCGTCCACAGTCGGCCGGTGATCGCGGGCTGTAGGCGGATTCGAGCCGGGCGCAGTATTCGAGGTGGCAAACCGGGCGCTG
Organism: Actinomycetota bacterium; assembly: GCA_016781085.1. Classification (GTDB taxonomy): domain Bacteria; phylum Actinomycetota; class Thermoleophilia; order Solirubrobacterales; family Solirubrobacteraceae; genus LC5-1. The sequence goes on along the minus strand of JADDQZ010000064.1, from coordinate 28,757 downwards.
AGTGCGCGGCCGACGCGCTGTTAGGACTCCGAACTTCCTCGGGCGAGCGTCGGATGCCGACCGACGTAGCGCGGATCGTGCACGAAGCCGACCTCGGAGACGACGGCTACGACGCGCCGGAAGCGCCGGGGCTGCACGTGCTGATGCGCGGCTTGGCGATGATCCGGGCCGACCAAGAAGTGCTGTCGATCAGCGCGCCCCTTTACGACGGGTTGTACGAGTACTTCAAACGCTCCGCGCTGCTCGGGAGCCAGCCGTGAAGGTCCGGGAGCATCGCGGCCGCCCAGCGGCTTCGCCGGGTCCTGACCAGGCGCGCGCACCGAAGCTTGACCGCGACACCGACCAGCCGGTGGCGGCGCGGCGCTCACCGGCGCTCCTGCAAACAGAGCGGCTGTCGTTTCAAATCGCGGGCCGAACGATTCTCGACGAGATCTCTTTCGTGCTTCGCGCTGGCGAGCTCGTGCCGGTGATGGGCAAAAGCGGCGTCGGCAAGACGACGTTGCTGAAGTGCTTGAACCGGATGCTCGCGCCCAGCGGCGGCCGCGTCCTGCTCGCCGGGGCCGACACCGCGCTGATTGCGCCGGAGCAGTTGCGCCGTCGCGTCGGGCTGGTGTGGCAGACGCCGTTCATGTTCGAAGGAACGGTCGCCGAGAACCTGCAGCGCGCCGCGGGCTACGCCGAAACGAGCCTTGACGGGCAGCGCGGCCGGCGGTTGCTCGACCAAGTCGCGTTCGACGGGCCGTTGAACAGTGACGCGCGCAAATTGTCGGTCGGCCAGCAGCAACGCGTCGCCCTGGCTCGCGCGCTCGTTGCCGAGCCGGAAGTCCTGTTGTGCGACGAGCCGACAGCGTCGCTCGATCACGAAACTGCGCTGCGGCTGGAAGCGACGCTCCGTGACATGGCGGCGGG
>JADDQZ010000064.1:26290-27584 GCA_016781085.1 Actinomycetota bacterium | reverse complement strand
GCGGTACTTGATTCCGGTCGCCGGGATGCTGATCGGCAACTCGATGTCGGCCTGCGCGATCACGTTGCGAGAAACCGGCCGTGACCGCACCCGCAGCGCCACCGAAATCGAAACCGCGTTGGCACTCGGCGCGACCCCGCGCGCTGCTACCGGCGACGCCCGGCGGCGCACGATGCGCGCGGCGATCGGCCCGTTGATCGACGCCACCAAAGCCGTCGGCGTGGTGTCGCTGCCCGGCGCGATGACCGGCATGATCCTCGCCGGAGTCAGCCCCCTGCAAGCCGTGCAGCTGCAGATGATCGTGATGTTCATGCTGCTCGCCGCCACTTCGCTGAGCGTCGTCGTTGCCGTCGAACTATCGACCGCGCGTTTGTTCGACGAGCAAGCCCGCCTGCTCCCCACAAGCCCCGACCCCGCGCTCCCATGACCACCGAAAAAGCCACGACGACCAGCGACACCGCGCCCGAACTCCCCGCAACAAGCAATCGCAACGACTTGGTGCCGTTTCGTGACGCGCTGCGCACGTGGTTTGCGATCTCGCTGCAGACCTTCGGCGGCCCAGCCGGCCAGATTGCGGTGATGCAGCGGATCCTCGTGGACGAAAAGCGCTGGATCGGCCAGCAGCGGTTTCTGCATGCGCTCAACTACTGCATGCTGCTTCCCGGCCCGGAGGCCCAGCAGCTCGCCATTTACATCGGCTGGCTGCTCAACGGCGTCCGCGGCGGGCTGGTCGCCGGCATCTTATTCGTCATTCCCGGCGTCATCGCGCTGCTGGGGCTGTCGGCGATTTACGTCGCCTACGGCGAAACCGCCGCCGTCAGTGCCCTGTTCGCCGGCCTGGCACCCGCCGTCCTCGCGATCGTTGTGCAAGCCGTCATCCGGGTGGCGAAACGATCGCTCGCGCATCCCGCGCTCGTTGCCATCGCCGTGTCCGCGTTTCTGGCTTTGGCCGTGTTCGGGGTCGCTTTCCCGACCGTGATCGCCGCCGCCGCCGCAATCGGCTGGACGCTTTCGCGGGTGGCTCCCCACACGCTCACCAGCGGCGGGCACGGCAGCGCGAAAGACGGCCCGGCGCCCGTCATTCCCGACGACGCGCTGCATCACGAAGCCCCCACCAAGCGCCGCGCCTTCAAAGTGCTCAGCATCAGCCTGGCGCTGTGGGCGGCGCCGCTGATCGCGGTCGCCGCGGTCGCCGGCACTCAAAGCGTGTTCGTCGAGCAAGGCCTGTTCTTTTCCGGCACCGCGCTTGTCACCTTCGGCGGCGCGTACGCGGTGCTCGCTTACGTCGCGCAGC
>JADDQZ010000064.1:0-26161 GCA_016781085.1 Actinomycetota bacterium | reverse complement strand
AAGCATGAACCTTTACACCATCCTCCTCATCGTCGTGGTCGTCATCGTTGTCCTGTTCGTGCTCGGACGCATGTAGGCACGCGCAGCACGGACTCACCGGCGGCGGGGCATAACCGGAGTTACGGTTCCATAGGGCGCTAGCCTCGGGGTCTATGTCCTTGGCCCCGGGTTCGCCGCCCGCCGTTGAAGCCCACGCCCTCGTCCGTGAATACAAGGGCGGCATCCGTGCTGTCGATGGCCTCGACTTGCAGGTCGCCGCAGGGGAGATATACGGCTTTCTAGGACCCAACGGCGCCGGTAAGACGACCGTCGTCCGCATTCTCACGACGCTGCTGCGGCCAACCTCCGGCGATGCCCTCGTCGGTGGCCGCAGCGTCGTGCGGGACGGCGATGCCGTCCGCCGCCTGATTGGCGTGGCGCTGCAAGAGGCGGCGATCGATCCGCTGATGACGGGGCGTGAGCTGCTGCGGATGCAGGGCGCTTTACACGGGCTGCGAAGCAAGCAGGCGCGCGAACGCGGACAAAACCTGCTCGAGCGCGTCGGCCTGACCGAAGCCGGCGACCGCCGCGTAGGGGGCTATTCCGGCGGTATGCGCCGCCGCTTGGACTTGGCGCTGGCGCTCGTGCACCGCCCACAGGTGTTGTTCCTCGACGAGCCGACAACGGGGCTGGATCCGACAAGTCGAGCTGCACTGTGGCGAGAAGTGCGGGCGCTCAACGACGAGGGCACGACCGTGTTCCTCACGACGCAATACCTCGAAGAAGCCGAGCAGCTTGCCGATCGCGTGGGAATCATCGCCCGCGGCCGTCTGGTGGTCGAGGGCAGCCCGACCGCGCTCAAGGCCCAAGTCGGTCCACCGACCATTCACGTTGAGCTGGCGGATGCTGAAGGGGCGCAGCGGGCCAGAAGCGCTCTCCGCGGACTCGGCGCGCTGGAGCCGGCCGGAGCTGGTGGGGACATTCACGTTCAATTGCGCACCACGGCAGGCAAGGCAGCGATCGCTCCTGTCATCCGCGCCCTTGATGAGCACGGCGTGCAGGTGGAATCGGTTGAAGTGCAGATGCCGTCGCTCGACGACGTCTTCATGGCGGTGACCGGAGCCACGCTGGAAGGTGCCTCCTCCAACGATGGTTCGCCGTCTAGCGGCGACCACGTCGGTGAAGCCGTTCCCGCCAGCCGCGCACCCGAAGCGACGACGGCGCGGTGAGTCACGGGATCCTCGAGCGAGAAGCGCGCGTGGTGCTCGCCTTGGGACGGCGCGCCCTCACCGTCCAGTTCCGCCGCGCTCAATTGCTGATGCCGACGTTCGTCCTGCCACTGATGCTGCTGGCGGTGATTTCGAGCGGAACCAGCGCCGCCGTCGACTTGCGCGGCTTTCCGGACGTCGCGTCGTACCTGGCCTTCATGGTTCCTGGGACCGTCGTGCAAGGCACGATCCTGGCCGGACTGACCGCCGGGATCGCGCTGGCGTCGGACATCGAGTTCGGCTTCTTCGATCGTCTGCTGGCCGCACCGGTGAAGCGGACGAGCCTTGTCCTTGGCCGCTTGTGCGGCACGCTCGGACTGGCGATCTTGCAGTCCAGCTTCTTCCTGCTCGTGGCGCTGGCCTTCGGTGCTCGCTACCCCGGTGGAGCGGGGGCTGCGGTGGCCGCGGTCGCGATCGCGGCGATCACGGCTGTGGGCGTCGGCGGGATTGCGGCGGCGATCGCCCTGCGCACGGGGTCACTGGCTCTGCTGCAGAGCTTGTTTCCGTTCATGTTCGTGCTGCTGTTCACGGCGCCCGCATTCTTTCCCCGTGAGCTGCTGGCGCCGGTGCTGCGCGATTTCTCAGTGCTGAATCCGCTCACTTACGTGGTCGAGGGCATTCGTGCCCTGCTCAACGGCGATGCGGGGCTCGGCGACCCGGCCTTGGGACTTCTTGCCGCGTGCTTGCTGGCGGTCTGCACCACTGCACTGTCGACGGGGGCGCTCCAGCAGCGTCTGCGGCGGACGTGAGCGTCGGGGCCGCCCCGCGCCCACGTGCCGGTGCCGTCGTGGTGGCGAGCTGGCGGCGGGCGCTCAACGAAGTGCTGCGTGTCCGCGGTGCGCTGTTGCCAGCAACCATCGCACCGGTGATCTTCATGCTCGGCATGACCGGCCAGTTCAGCCGCCTAACCGACTTGGAGGGCTTTCCGACCGATTCCTACCTTGCTTGGATAGTGCCGCTCTCGTGTCTTCAGGGAGCCGGCTTCGCCGGAGCGGCGACCGGCTCCAATCTGGCGCGCGACATAGAACAGGGCTTGTTCGACCGTTTGCTAGTCGCTCCAGTTCCGCGCGCCGTGCTTCTCCTCGGTCCGATTCTGGGGGCCGTGACCCGCTGTCTCGTTCCGGCGACCGCCGTGCTCGCCGTGGGACTGCTGCTCGGCGCGGAGTTCACCGGTGGAGTGCTCGGCGTGCTCGCGCTGTACGGTGCCTCGATCGGCTTCTGCGCTGCCGCGGCGTTGTGGGGGATCTTCCTTGCCTTGACCTTCCGCACGCAGCAGGCCGGCCCGTTGATGCAGCAGGGCGTCTTCTTGGCCGTGTTCCTGTCGACCGCGTACACGCCGGAAGCGCTGTTGCGCGGGTGGCTGGCGGGGGCGGCTCGGTACAACCCCGTGACGCATGTGCTCGAGCTGAGTCGACAGGCGACGGTGTCGGGACTCGAGCCCAGCCTTGCAAACACGTTGCCGGGAGTCGCCGCGCTGGTAGGGCTGATTCTCGTCCTGGGTGGCCTTGCACTGTTTGGGTTGTGGCGGATCGGCCGGTGAGGCCGGCGCGCCCGCGTGCGGATCCGCAGGCGCATCGCGAGGACCTTCGCTGAAACCGGATCCGAGCGCATGCTCTCCAAGCGCCGGATTGACTACCTGGGGTTTCCGACAAGCCTCGAGCGGTGAGGGCGGTTTACATGCCCCTACCGCTCGAGGACTACGCCCTCATCGGTGACACTCAGGCCGCCGGGCTGATCGGTCGCGACGGCTCGCTGGACTGGCTCTGTCTGCCGCGCTTTGACTCGCCGGCCCCGTTCGCGGGCTTGTTGGGCGACGACGGGCATGGGCACTGGCGGATCGCCCCTGCGGGCGGTGTCAAGCGCGTCGAACGCCGATATCGCCCGGGCACTCTGGTGCTTGAAACCGATTTTCACACCGCTGACGGCGTGATCCAACTCGTCGACTGCATGCCGCCGCGTGGGGAGGCGCCGGACGTCATGCGTCTCGTGCGCGGCATCGCCGGTCGTGTCGCGGTTCGCATGACGCTGACCATTCGCTTCGACTATGGCCGCGTGGTCCCGTGGGTCCGTACGGTCGACGGCCGGATGCTGGCGATCGCCGGACCTGAAGCGCTGACCCTGACGTCCGACGTTCCCTGGCGCGGCGAGGATCTTGCCACGGTGGCGGAATTCGAGGTCGCCGAGGGCGATGAAGTGGGCTTCCACCTCGTCTGGCATGAGTCGCACCGGCCCTCACCCAAGGCCCTCAATGTGCCCACAGAGATCCGGGCGACCGAGGCTTGGTGGCGGAAGTGGTCGGATTCGGGTCGCCACGACGAGCGCTGGAAAGAGCCGGTGCAGCGATCGCTGATCACGCTCAAAGCGCTCACGTACGCACCGACCGGGGGCATCGTCGCCGCACCGACTACTTCGCTGCCCGAGCAGATCGGCGGGGTCCGCAACTGGGACTACCGCTACTGCTGGGTGCGCGACGCCACACTGGCGCTGCTCGCCCTGCTTGATGCCGGGTACATCGATGAAGCGCGGGCGTGGCGCGACTGGCTGTTGCGCGCCGTCGCGGGCAAGCCGTCGGAGATGCAGATCATGTACGGGCCGGCGGGAGAGCGCCGGTTGCCCGAGATGGAGCTCGATTGGCTGCCCGGTTACGAAAACTCCAAGCCCGTGCGCCTCGGCAACGCCGCTTCATCTCAATTTCAGCTCGACGTCTACGGCGAGCTGATGGACGCCATGTTCCAAGCGCGCGAAGCCGGTGTGGAGCCGGCTGAGGCGGCATGGCGGCTACAGGCGCTGCTGCTCGAGTTCGTCGAAAGCGCCTGGCGTGAACCCGACGAAGGTATCTGGGAAGTCCGCGGGCCGCGCCGGCACTTTGTTCACTCAAAGGTCATGGCTTGGCTGGCGTTCGACCGCGGTGTCCGCACGATCGAGCGCTATGGCCTCGATGGACCGCTCGACCGCTGGCGCCGCGCGCGCGACGAAATCCATCGCGAGGTCTGCGAGCGCGGCTGGGATTCCGAGCGGAGCACCTTCACGCAGTCCTACGGCTCCAAGGCGCTGGACGGCAGCTTGCTGATCCTGCCCCAAGTGGGCTTTCTTCCGGTCGCCGACAAGCGGATCCTCGGGACCATCGACGCCGTGCAGCGCGAACTCTGTAGCGACGGCTTCGTCTTGCGCTACCAGACCGAGGAAGCCAACGACGGCCTGCCGCCAGGGGAGGGTGCCTTCCTGCCGTGTACGTTCTGGTTGGCCGATGCGCTCGCGCTCACCGGACGCAGGGACCAGGCCGTGTCGCTGTTCGAGCGGCTGCTGACGCTGCGCAACGACGTCGGCTTGCTGGCAGAGGAATACGACGTCCGTGCCGGCCGGCTGGTGGGCAACTTCCCGCAAGCCTTCAGTCACATCGCCTTGATCAACACCGCCATGAACTTGCACGAAACAGGGCCTACGCCCGCGCGGGAGCGGTCTTGCGCAGGATTGGCGCCGCTTCCGGCAGGAGCCGAAACGTGATGTTGGTCGAGTACCTGCCGGAGAGAACTTCCATGTCGACCATCTCAGTGGGAGGGCCCTCCTGATGCTGGCCATAACCGTTTTGCCTGGGCAATCGGGCTCTATCAGCGTTGACGAGGTGCCGGAGCCCGATCCGGCGTACGGCTCGATATTGGTCGAAGGAGTGGCGCTCGGTATCTGCGGCACCGATGCTGAGATCGCTGCGGGCGAATACGGCACTGCGCCAGCCGGCAGCGAGCGGCTCGTACTCGGGCACGAGTCCCTTGGGCGCGTGCTGGAAGCGCCCAGTGACAGCGGCTTTGAAACCGGCGACCTGGTCGTGGGCATCGTCCGGCGCCCCGATCCGGTTCCATGTGCGTGCTGCGCCGTCGGGCAGTGGGACATGTGCCGCAACGGGGGCTACACCGAGCGAGGGATCAAGGACCTGCACGGATATGGCGCGCAACGCTGGCGTATCGAGCCGGAGTTCGCGGTACGCATCGACCCGGGACTGGGCGTCACCGGCGTGCTGATGGAGCCGACCACCATCGTCGCCAAGGCGTGGGAGCACATCGAGCTGATCGCCTCGCGGGCGTGCACGAAAGTCGAGTCGGTCGTAGTGACAGGAGCCGGCCCGATCGGGTTGCTAGCCGCGCTCCTCGGTCGCCAGCGCGGCCTTGACGTGCATCTGCTGGACCGCGTGCAAGACGGGCCCAAGCCGCGGTTGGCGCAAGCCCTGGGCGCGACCTACCACTCGCAATCGCTCGCCGACATCGACCCTCCCGACGTCATCATCGAAGCGACAGGTGCGCCGGCGCTCGTGCTGGAAGCGATCGAGCACAACCGTCCCGGCGGCATCGTGTGCCTGACGGGCGTGTCCCCGACCGGTCGCGAGCTCCCTGTCGACGCCGGGGAACTCGGCCGCAGGATGGTGCTCGAAAACGATGTCGTGTTCGGCTCGGTCAATGCCAATCGGCACCATTACGAGCAGGCCGCCGAGGCGCTTGCTAAAGCCGACGGCGACTGGCTGCAAGCGATGATCACGCGCCGAGTGCCGCTGCGCGACGCAGCTTCGGCGCTTGAGCGGCGGGCCGATGACATCAAGGTAGTAGTCGATCTCTCGGAGTAACCGCCGGCCTCGTGCGGCATGGCGCCCAGCGAGACTTGATTGACGCTGCCCATTAGGCGAGGGAACGCCTAAATGCGGGTAATTGAGCGACAAATACGTGTATGGCGCTGAGCGACGGGTATCCCACGCGAAAGCTCGAATCGGGGCACCGTGCTTGGTGCGCCGCGCCCGCGTTGCCAAGTCGCCTGGGCGAACCGTTCTCAAGTGACGCCTTACGCCCCTTACATGAGTTCCATGGTCGCCGGTCAGCGCCCAGATGACTCCGATGCCGGCTTGTGGCATGAGCTGCTTGGTCCTGCAGCCGAGCTCATCGCCGAAGGCGTCGTCATCCACGACGCCAGCGGCCGGGTACGTGCCGCGAATGGCACCGCGCGCAAATTGCTCGGGCTGCCCGATCACCGTCGTGGGGTTGGGGCGTGGTCGGCGATCGAGCACCCGCCGGCGCCCGACGGTATGACGGCGGCTGCCCGCAGCCCCGTCTTCGAGGTGCTGGCCGACGGTATGGCGCGTGTGGGCACATGCGTGCGATTGCGCGCAGCGGACGGTCGCGAGACGCATTTGAGTGCCAACTTGAACGCGCTGCGACGCGATGGTGAGGCGCCGTTTGCGGTCGTCACGACGTTCACCGGCGAGACGTGCGACGCGTGTGACGAGCCCGCGCTCGAACCGCCGCAGGAGGCCTACGAGGCCGAAACCGCCGGCGGATATGGATCCAGCGCTCGGATCAACTTCGATCACATCTTCGATGCCGTTCCGGTGGGCGTGATCGTCGCCGACTTCGATCAGAACTCCGTTTCGGTCAACGAAGCTTGCAGCCGGATCCTGGGATGGCCGCGCGAACAGCTGGAGGGCTCGGCGGCGCGTCTCACTGAAGCACCTTTCGACACGTTGATCCCTGAAAGCCAACTGTGCAGGCTGCGCGAGGGTGCAAGCCAGACGGGCCCCTGTGAGCGAGATCACGAGCGGCCGGACAGGCGCAAGCGGGTATTGGAAGTCGATGCGTCGGTGATCCTCAGCAGCACCGGGCGCGCCAGCGTGGTGGTCTTACAGGTCCAGGACGTCACCGAACGTAAGCACCTCGAAGCCAAGCTGCGCCATCAAGCCGATCATGATCCGCTCACCGGCGCCATGAACCGGCGTAGCTTTTCCGTTGTGCTCGGGCGCCACCTCGCCGAAGTAGCGCGTTACGGACCGCGCGGCGCGGTCGCCCTGCTCGACATCGATCACTTCAAGACCGTCAACGACAGCCACGGGCACCTCGCCGGCGACGAGCTGTTGCGCCGCGTGAGCGACGTCGTCCGCCAGCGGCTGCGGGCCACGGACTACCTGGCCAGGATCGGCGGCGATGAGTTCGCGGTGCTGTTGCCGCACGCCGACGCGGACGAGGCAACCGCCGTGCTCGGCGATCTCCTGCGGCTCGTCCGGGAGCGCATCCGCTCGGAGTCGCCGCGGGGCATCAAGGTCACCGCCAGCGCGGGAGTCTGCCCGATCCGCACCGCCGACGTGACCCAGGAAGAGATTCTGGCTTGCGCCGACGAAGCGCTCTACAGCGCCAAACGAGCAGGACGCGACGGCATCGCCTTGGCTTGCGTGTCGAGAAAGTAGGTCCAGCTAGCGTGCAGCGTGCCCCCTCGGGCTAGGAGCAAAGCGCCCGTCGGGCCTCACTCGGGCTCATAGACGAACGGCAACTGGTCACCGATCTCAGCCAGCGAAGGGGCGTTGCGATCGCGCTGTGAGTAGATCAACTCGAGGTCGTCGGGCCACTGGATGGCTACGTCAGGGTCGGCAAAGGAAATACCGGCCTCGGTTTCCGGGTCATAGGGAGCAGTGACCTTGTAGATCACGTCTGCCTCTTCTGACAACACGCAGAAGCCGTGCCCGAACCCGATCGGTATCCAAAGCTGCCGGTGCTCCTCGTCGTCGAGCTCGACGCCCTCCCACTCGCCGTAAGTCGGCGATCCGCGGCGCAAGTCGACGATCACATCGAGGATGCGCCCGCGGGCGCAGCGAACCAGCTTGCCCTGACCGGGGCGGGTCTGGAAATGGATTCCGCGCAATGTTCCCTGGCGGGAGCGCGAGTGGTTGTCTTGCACGAACTCGGCGGGTAGTCCAAGCGTGGAGGCCTGGTCGGCGCGCCATGCCTCCACGAAGAACCCGCGGTGGTCGCCGTGAACCTGCGGGGCGAGAAGCTTGCAGCCGGGAAGCTTGGTGGAAAGCACGTCCATCGGGCCGAGAGGTTATGAGAAGGACCACCACGTGCCGCGTCGAAGGTCTGGGTCGCCATGTCCCGAGCCCTCATGCCAGCGGCCGCCGAAGGCCACCAGACGCTTTCGACCTACATCACCTCGCGCTTCGAGGAGTTCTCACGCTCTCAAAAGGACGTGGCCCAGTACGTCGTCGATCACCTCGAGGAGGTCGCCTTCCACACCGCCGAAGAACTCGCGCGCCGGGCGAACACCTCGTCTTCGACGGTCGTGCGCTTCTCTCAGGCGCTCGGGTTCGAGGGGTTTCCCGACTTGCAAGACGCCGCGCGTGAGGAGTACCGGCAATCGCACCGGCCGGTCACTGCCGGTGTCCAGGCGGCCACAACGCCTTTGTTCTCGCTTGATCACAGCCCGTTCGAAGCGGCCGTCGCCGCCGATCACGCGAACCTCGAGGAAACCGCACGGCGGGTCTCCCGGACTGACGTGGAAGCGGCGGTCGAGGCGCTCGCCACAGCCGACCGGGTCCTGATCGTCGGCACAGATCAAATGGCGTTCTTTGCTTCCTACATGCGCCATCTGCTGATGCTCTTGGACGTGCGCGCCGAGATCGCCGCTTCGCCGTCGCAGGAGGCGCTGTCACGGCTCAATCGGATTGAACCGGGGACTCTGGTGGTCGGCTTGTCGGCTGGCCGTCCGCACCCGATGGTGATCCGAGCGATGAAGCTCGCGCGCCACCGTGGAGCTTCGACGTTGGCCCTGGTGGACGCGTCGTTGTCGGAAGTCTCCAAGCTTGCCGAGCGGTCTTTGTATTACTCGTCGAGCTCGCCGGCATTCGTCCGCTCGCACACGGGTCTGTTATCGCTCGTGCAGGCGTTGGCGCACGGGATCTACTCCCGCGATGTGTCTTCTTACGACGAGCGGATCCGGGCTTTTCGCTTGAAGTAGTAGCAAGCCGCCGAGGGCCCCGAAGTCATGAAAGGCCGGGCCCTCGATGCGTCCGGGCCCGCAACAGGCGGGGGCTACCATTCAGGTGATGCGCGACGAGTCCACTTTCAGGGTGAAGGCCGGCCTGGCCCAGATGCTCAAGGGCGGCGTCATCATGGACGTCGTCAACGCCGAACAAGCCGAAATCGCCGAGCGCGCGGGCGCAGCGGCGGTCATGGCGCTTGAGCGCGTCCCGGCCGACATCCGCCGTGACGGCGGAGTCGCGCGGATGTCGGATCCGGTGTTGATCAAGGGCATCCAGGAGGCCGTCACCATCCCGGTGATGGCCAAGGCCCGCATCGGCCACTTCGCCGAGGCGCAGGTGCTGGAAGCGCTGGAAGTCGACTACATCGACGAGTCTGAAGTGCTGACTCCGGCTGACGAAGACAACCACGTCGACAAGTGGGACTTCAAGGTCCCGTTCGTCTGCGGCGCCACCAACCTCGGCGAAGCGCTGCGGCGCATCGGCGAAGGTGCAGCGATGATTCGCTCCAAGGGCGAAGCCGGTACCGGCGACATCGTCGAAGCCGTCCGCCACATGCGTCGCATCCGCTCAGACATCCGCAAGTTGACCGTGTGCGACGACATGGAGCTCGCCACCGCCGCCAAGGAGCTGCAAGCGCCGATCGATCTCGTCCGGGGCGTCGCGCGCGATGGCCGGCTTCCGGTCGTGCTGTTCTGCGCGGGCGGTATCGCGACTCCCGCCGACGCGGCGCTGATGATGCAGCTGGGCGCCGAGGGCGTGTTCGTTGGTTCGGGCATCTTCAAGTCCGACGACCCCGAACGCCGCGCGGCGGCGATCGTCGAAGCGACGACGCACTACCAGGATGCTGAACGCGTGGCGCGTGCCTCCGAAGGCCTCGGCGGCGCCATGCGGTCGCTGGAGACGCGAAAGCTGGACGAGCAGCAGCTTCTCGCCAACCGCGGTTGGTGAGCGTTCAAGCGGCCGGGCGCTTGCGCATCGGTGTGCTGGCGCTGCAGGGCGATTTCGGGGCGCACGCCCAGATGCTGCGCGAGCTCGGTGCCCACGCCGTTGAAGTGCGGGTTCCTGCGGACTTGCAGGGACTCGACGGCCTGGTGTTGCCCGGCGGAGAGTCGACGACGATGACGTTGGGTATCGAGCGCGAGGGCCTGGCTGAACCGCTGCGCGAGTTCGCCCGTACAGGCGCGCCGGTCTTCGGTACCTGCGCGGGGATGATCATGCTCGACCGCGAGCACCTCGGAGTCATGGACACACGTTGCCGTCGCAACGCCTTTGGCCGGCAGGTTCGCTCCTTTGAAAGCCCTCTCGAGCTGCCGGGAATCGAAGGACCGCCCGTGCGTGCCGTCTTCATTCGCGCTCCGTGGATCGAGGAGGCGGGCGAAGACGTGGAGATTCTGGCCAGCGTCGACGGCCATCCTGTTGCCGCCCGGCAGGACAATGTCCTGGTGATCGCCTTTCATCCTGAGATCGCAGGGGAGACGCGTGTGCACGAGTTGTTTCTGGCTCAAGTCGCGCAGCGCAGCGGGGTTTGAACGGTCGGTGCCGCGGCTAGCTGCTTCGGAATGACCTCGCTTCTTCCTCCTTCCGTTCCGGTAAGCCAGCTGGGCCGCGCGGCGCATGACATCGGCATGGCGGGACTGCTCGGGGGGACTCTCTTCGGCCGGCTGGCGCTTCATCCCTCGGTAACCGAGATCACTGACGCGACCGAACGCGGCAAGGTCATCAATACCGCTTGGCGGCGCTACGGGCTGATCAACTCGCTATCGCTGGCTGCGGTGGTGGGCGCCTGGTTGCCCGCGCGCTTGGATGAGACCAGCGCCCGCAACCTGTCCGAGCGTGAGTTGCGGCTGGCGCGCGCCAAGGACGTCATGGTCGGTGCAGTTGCGGTCACCGGGCTCGCATCGATGGTCGAAGGCATCCGCTTTTCTCGCAGCGCTCCGGGAGGCGCCGTGCCGCTGCACGACGGCGATCACGTCACCGCCAGCGCCACGCCCGAGCAGCAGCGGCGCAAGCGACGGGTCAACGCGCTGGGAATCGCCAGCCTGGCCGCGGACATCGGGTTGGCCGCCACCAATGCCGCACTCGCCCAAGAGAGCTTTCGCCGTCCGCCGGCGCGACGGCTGGTCAGCCGCTTGCGCAAATGACTAACCCACGTCAAACCACCAGCCCGTGCCGCACCGTGTTCTCCGTCACGGTGCGGGGCTCGACGAACTGCAGCAGGTAACCGGGCCCACCGGCCTTGGTCCCCGTGCCCGACAAGCGATTGCCACCGAACGGCTGGCGCCCGACCATCGCCCCGGTGATCTCGCGATTGACGTAGAGGTTGCCGACCGGCAGGCGACCGGCGACGTACTCGACCGTGTCGGGGTTGCGGGAGAACAACCCGCCGGTGAGCGCGAACGGCGACGCATCGACGCGATCACAGGCGTCGCTGATGTCGCGGACGCGCTCGACCGCGAGCAACGGCCCGAAGATCTCCTCGGAAAGAATCGACGACTCCGCAGGGAGTTCAGCCGCCAAAGCCGGCGGCGCGAACCAACCCGCGGCAGGTACCGGCGCGCCTTCCACCAAGCGGCCTTCGGCGCGTGCTTTGTCACGGTATGCACTCACACGTTCTTGCGCCGCCTGCTCGATGACGGGCGGCACGTCGGTGGCGAGGTTCTGCGCTTGGCCGACCTGCAGAGTCGTGATCGCTCCAGCGAGTCGCTCGACGAGAACGTCGTGTACCGACTCGTGGCAGAGCAGCCGGGCTGCCGCCGAGCACTTCTGGCCCGCGTAGCCGAAGGCCGAATTCAGCATGGCCGGAACAACCTCGTCGAGGTCGGCGTCGGCATCGACGAGGACGCAGTTCTTGCCCCCCATCTCAGCGATGACCCGCTTGAGATGCTTCTGGCCCGGAGGGGTTTCCGCGGCCGTTCTCCAGATCTCCAGGCCGACGGCCGCCGAGCCTGTAAAGGCGATGATGTGGACACGGGGATCGCGGACCAGCGCGGCGCCGACGGCGCCTTCGCCGGGAAGCAGCGCCAGGACATCGGCCGGAACCCCGGCTTCGCGGAGAACCTCGCACAGTAGCTGCGCACATCCCGGCGCCTGTTCGGCCGGCTTCAAGACCACGGAATTGCCGGTCGCCAGTGCCGCCGCGACCATCCCGCAGGGAATGGCAATGGGGAAGTTCCAAGGTGAGATGACGGCCGCGATGCCGCGTGGCAGCCAGCGCAGGTCGTTGTGCTCGCCCGGCACTTGCAGCAGCGGCGCGCCTTGCGCGAGCTCGATCGCCCCGCGCGCGTAGTACTCGAGAAAGTCGATCGCCTCGCAGACGTCCGCGTCGGCTTCCGGCCAGGGCTTCGCGCATTCGCGGACTGCGAGGGCCGCAGCTCGCGTCCGCCGTGCGCGGAGTCCTCGCGCCGCCGCAAGCAGGATCCGGGCACGTTCGCCAGCCGGGGTTCGCGCCCACTTACCCGCGCCCTCACCGGCGCGCCGCAACGCTTCGTCGACTTCGCCCGCGGAGGCGCAAGCGGCCACCGCTACGACTCGATCGGGCTGCCCTGGGTCGGTCGAGATCAGCTCATCGCCCTCACGGCGATCCTCGCCGATCCACACGGGAACGCGCACCGGTCCGCGCCCATCGCTTTCGGCCAGGGCGCTAGCAAGCTCGGCGCGGACGTCGGCTCGCCGAAGCTCGAGCACAGGCTCATTGCTGAAGGGCTTCATGGCCGGCCGGCAAGCACATGGCTCGGGGTAGGAGCCGACAACAGGTCGTCCAGCGGAACGCCGGCGGCCTGGTCGTGGAGGAACGAGTCGTTGGCGGTGTTCTCGAGCAAACGGCGCACCAGATAAGCCATGCCGGCCACCAAGTCTCCCACCGGGCAATAGGCGCGCACCCTCAACTCGCAGCCGGCGAGCGCCTCGGCCAAGCCATCGCCAAGCCCCTTGAGAACTTGAAGTTCGAGGTCGGCGTCCGTTCCACCGCGCAGGCGGTTGTAGGCGACGGCGTGGGCCAGTGAGCGCAGGTTGTGCGAAGCCACCGCCACCCGCACGAGCCCATTGGCGTCGATCAACCGCCGGGTCAGGTCTTCGAAGTTCGCGTCGCAGTCGGCTTTCGCGTCGAAAACGGGGACTTCCCAGCCGTGCTGGCGCGCTTGAACCATCTCGTGATCCCAGTAGGCGCCCTTGACCAGTCGAACCGTTAGCGGCTGCGCGCGACTCTTGCCGGCGTCGCGCGCCCAGTTCAGCACGCGATGGAGCATCTGCGGCGAATCCCGCAGGTACGCCTGTAAGACGATTCCCGCCGACGGCCCGGCCGCGAACTCTGGTTCGGCGAGCAACCTCAAAGCGAGGTCCAAGACGGCGTCGCGCGTGTCGAGCGATTCGGAGTCGATGTGCAGGTGCGCCCCGGCCTCGCGCGCTTGTCGCAACAGTGGACGCAATCGTTCGGCCGCATCGGCTTGGCCGCGCTCCGGCGCGTGCGGCCGTAGCAGCGGAGTGAGTGCCGAGATCTTCACCGACAGGTTGGCGCGCGGGATGACGCCGTGGGAATCCCCTTCAAGCCGCGGCCGTGTTGGCCACTGTGCGGTGGCTGCTGTCAGCGTGGTGAGAGCCTCGGCGCAGCGGGAGGCGTAGTCGTCGGCTTCGCGCGGGGTGACCGTCGCCTCGCCGAGCAGATCAACCGACGGTGCCACGCCGCGCTTCCACGCGTCGCGCAGGACCGGCAGCGCTGCCCGCGGATCTTCCCCGACGATGAAGCGGTGGGCCATGTGACGCACTCCCGCGGCGGCCGCTGCTCCCAGCGCGGCGCGACCCGCCCTCGAGTCGGCCATTCGCATTGCCACCGACAAGGGGGCAGGCGGATGTTTCACTTCGTGCAGGAAGCCGGTCAGGTGACGGGCGAGGTCGTCCATGGAGCGGCACGCGGGCACTACGTCGACGAAGCGAAACAGCGCCGCTTTGAGCTCTTGATCGGCGGACGCCAGTTGCATCGCCTTGCCGTCGAGCGCTTGGATCGGATGGCGAGCGGCCGGTGGAAGCGCTCCGGCGATGCTGTGTCCCACCCGCTGAGTCTCGGCTTCAAGCGCACTGGAGCCGGCTGGCACGCCGGTGTGTGCGTCAATCGTCACAGGACGGTGATACCCGCCCAGAGGCAACCGTCAGCGCGGACGCGGCGCGCGACAGCTTTTCCCTTATCGGGAAGCGCCTGACTAGACTCGCCCTTCTCCGATGGCGGGACCTCACGACTTGGCGCCGATGCCGCCTGCCGACGTGGCGCCAATGCCCGCGCGCGAGGTTGCCCTGCTCAGCGTGGTCGCGCCCATGTACAACGAGCAGGCGACAGCCGTGGTGTTCTACGAGCGCGTCGCATCTGCGCTCGCCGAAGTTCCGTTCGAGCTCGTGCTGGTCGAAGACGGCAGCACGGATGACACACGCGCCATCCTCACCAGGATCGCCCAAGCCGATACTCGCGTGAAGGTCGTTCTACTTTCGCGCAACTTCGGTCACCAGCCTGCCCTGACGGCAGGACTCGAGCACGCCCGCGGCGACGTTGTGGTGATGATCGACGCGGACCTACAAGACCCGCCGGAGCTCATTGCGCAGATGCTCGAGCAGTGGCGCGGCGGCGTGGATGTCGTCTACGCCGTCCGCGACCTGCGAGCGGGCGAGACGCGCGCGAAGCTCTGGACGGCGCACCTGTTCTACAAGCTCTTTCGCCGGATGGCGAACATCGATCTGGCGGCGCAATCGGGCGACTTCCGCCTGATGGACCGGCGACCGCTCGACGTGCTGCTGGCCATGCCCGAGCGCAATCGCTTTCTGCGCGGCATGACGGTCTGGGTGGGCTACACGCAGAGCGCCGTGCGCTATGAGCGCGATCCTCGCTACGCCGGCGTTACGAAGTACACGCCGGCAAAGATGCTGCGCTTCTCCTTCGACGCCATCACCAGCTTCTCGCAACTGCCGCTGCAGCTCGCGACGCTGCTCGGCTTTCTGATCGCCGGATTCGCCCTTTTCGTCGCCATCCCGCTGACGGTCGTGGCTCGCTACACGAACCAATTCGTGCCCGGCATCTCCTCGACGATCGTCGTGCTCTTGCTGTTGGGCGGCATTCAACTCATCACAGTGGGCATCATCGGGGAGTACGTGGGCCGAATCTATGACGAAGTGAAGCGGCGGCCGTTGTATGTCGTCGCGGACCGCTTGAATCTCCCCGACGCAGGGCCGTCGACCATGGATCGACGCCTCGGGGACTGATCTGATGCGCATCGCGATCATCGGCGGCGGGATTTGTGGCCTCACTGCCGCGCGCCGGCTCTCAGAAGCCGGGCACGTCTGTGACGTCTACGAGCGCTGGCCCGGCCTGGGAGGTCAGGCTGCGACGATCGATGTGGGTGGTGGCGCGCGACTCGAGCGCTACTACCACCACCTCTTTACTTCCGATCGCCACATCGCAGAGCTGTACGAGCAGCTTGGAATGCCCGACCAGCTCGAGTGGCGCGACTCGCGTGTCGCCTTCCTCGCGCGCGGCCGGCAATGGCCATTCACCGGACCGATCGACCTGTTGCGCTTCGGTCCGCTGCCGCTGCGTAGCCGGCTCCGCATGGGCGTAGTCGTGCTGTTGCTTCAGCGTTTGGCCAACGACCCGCGCCGGTTCGAACGCATCACGGCACGCAAGTGGATCCAGCGCCGGATGGGGCGTGCGGCGTGGAATTCTGTCTGGGGGCCGTTGCTGCGCGGCAAGTTCGGCGAGCGTGCCGACGAGATCGCGATGGTCTGGCTGTGGAGCAAATTGCGCTTGCGGCGCTCCATCCGCGGAGACGAGGCGCGCAAGGAGAAGCTGGGTTATCCCCGGGGCTCTTGGGAAACCCTGCTGCAAGCGCTCGCCCGCTCAATCCAAGACGCCGGCGGACGTGTTCTGATCGATCGTCCGGCGGCGCGCGTGTCGCTCGACGGGGACGGGTTTGCGGTGACGCCCGGAGCCGCGGGATCTTTTCGGCTTGGGCACGACCCCGGCGACTTTGAGCCAGACGCGGAGCCTGAGCACTACGACCGCGTCTTGGCGACCGTCCCCAACGACGTCTTCAGACAGCTGCTCGACCCCGCGTTGGTCAGCGGCATAGGCGACGAATACCTTTCCAAGCTCGAATCGATCGAGTACTTCACGGCCTTGTGCCTGTTGCTCGAGCTCGACCGGCCTTTGTCGAACTTCTACTGGACGAACGTCGCCGAGCCGGATCTGCCGTTCGTCGGCGTCATCGAGCACACGAATTTCGTCGAACCGGAGCGTTACGGCGGCCGCCACTTCGTCTACGTGGCCAACTACCTGCCGGCGGGGCACGAGTTGTTGTCGCTCGACGCCGAGGAGCTGCTGCGGCGCTACGAGCCCGGCTTGCGACGGATCAACCTGGCCTTTTCGGCCGCTTGGGTTCGCGGCATGTGGCTGCACCGCGAGCCGGCGGGTCAGCCGATCGTCACCGTCGGCTACCGGCAGAGGATCCCGCAGCTACAAACGCCGGTCGCCGGACTGATGCTGGCCAATACCACACAGGTCTATCCCGAGGATCGCGGAACGAACTACGCGGTGCGCCTCGGCGAGCAAGCGGCTGAGCTGATGCTCACGGGTCAAGCACCACCAACCAAGCCCGCGTCTGCGCGAAAATGGCGGCTGCGCTTGCGTGTCCGCCGACGCAAGGAGCCGCGGCGGCGTTGGCTCAAGCTCCGCCCGCCGGCGCGGCCGGCCTGACCGGCGCTAGCCTCGCCTCATGCGCTTCGCCGTCGCCGCCGACGAAGACACCGGCATCGCCCGTGCCGTCGTCGCTGAGCTTCGTCGCCGCGGGCACGAAGTCGTACAAACCCATGGCGCGCTGGCCGAGGACGACCGCGCCGACTGGGCTTGGTGCTGTGAAGCGGCCGCCCGCGATGTCGCCGAGCAACGAGCAGAGCAGGCCGTCGTCTGTTGCTGGACCGGCACGGGCGCCAGCATCGCGGCCAACAAGGTGCGCGGCGTGCGGGCCGCGCTGTGCGGTGACGCGGCCACGGCGGCGGGAGCGCGACGCTGGAACGACGCCAACGTCCTTGCCTTGTCGCTGCGTTGCACTTCGGCGGCGGAGCTCGAAGAGATCCTTGACGCGTGGCTTTCAGCGGAGCCGTCGCCCGCAGCCGACGATCGCGCGAACGTCGCGCGACTAGCCGAGCTCGACCGCCAGCGCTCATAGCGCAGCGCGAGCCTCCCCGCATCCGCTAGGAACGGATGATCTCGAGGACGCGATCGCGTTTTTCTTCCATGTCCTCGTGAGAGACCAGGCTCTCGAGGTTCAGACGCAGCAGGGGCTCGGTGTTGGACGCACGCACGTTGAAGTGCCAGTCGTCGTAAACCACCGAGATGCCGTCTAGGCGCGATTGCCGGCCATCGGCGAAAGCCTCCGCCACAGCTTCCATGCGGCTCGACGCGTCCGCCACACGAGAATTGATTTCGCCCGAGATGAAGTACTTCGAGCGGTAAGCCGAGACAAGCTCCGACAGCTTCATGCCTCGCACTCCGAGCAGTTCGAGGATCAGCAACGCCGGAATCGTTCCGGAGTCGGCGCAATAGAAGTCGCGGAAGTAATAGTGACCCGAGACTTCGCCGCCGAACGCTGCTCCTTCTTCACGCATGCGTGTCTTGAAGAACGCGTGCCCGACGCGGTTCTCGAACGCCTGTCCGCCCGCGCCCTCGACCGTGTCGCGCACCCCCCACGATGCCCGCACGTCGTAGAGGATCGAAGCACCGGGCTGCTTGCCCAGGATCGATTCGGCCAGCAGTGCGGTCAGGAAGTCCCCGTCGACGAACGAGCCCGTGTCGTCGATGAAAAAGCACCGGTCCGCGTCGCCGTCCCAAGCGATGCCGAGGTCGGCTCCCTCGGCACGCACCTTGTCGATGATGAACTGCCGATTCTCCTCGAGCAGCGGGTTCGGCTCGTGGTCTGGAAACTCGCCGTTCGGCGTCCAATAGGTAGTGATCAAGTCAAGGCCGTCGAGGCGCTCGAGCAGCGGCCCGACCATCGGTCCGGCCATGCCGTTGCCGCCGTCCAGCACGACTTTGAGCGGCTTGATCTTCGTCGGGTCGATGAACTCGAGGGCGCGCTGCTGGAACTCCTCGTAGAGCTCGACTTCTTCGCTACTTCCGCCGCCCGGAGCCGGCCCGAGCCCAGCCTCGATCACCTGGCGCATGTCCTGGATCCCCGAATCCCCCGATAGGGCGATGGCGCCGCGCCGCACCAGCTTCGCGCCCGTATAAGCCTTCGGGTTGTGCGATGCGGTGCACATCAGGCCACCGTCGAGATCGCGCGAACCCACCAGGAAATACAACATCTCGGTGCCGACCATCCCGCCGTCGACGACATGAGCGCCTTCGGACATCATCGCCTCGCGATAGACCGCCGACAGCTCTGGCGCCGTCAGGCGCATGTCGCGTCCGAGGCCCACCCGCAGCTCGCCCGCGCGCTTGCCGGAAAGGTCGGCCAGCACCCGGATGAACGCCCGCCCGAGCTGCTCGGCGACGTCTGCGTCGATCTCGTCGCCGTAAAGGCCACGGACGTCATATGCCTTGAAGATTCCGGGGGGAGCAGTCGTCGCCATATGCCGCAGGATATTCCAGGATCCGGACTACGCTGGCGCGATGGCACACCTGTCGCACGAAGTCGACGCTCCCGCGGCTGAAACGGAGCCGCGGCCGGCTCCGGCGACGCCGCCGCCCGCCCTTGACCTGCCGTTCGCAGTCAAGCCGGGATCGCGCTTCTCCCTGGCCGAAGCCGATCCGGATCTGACGGCGCCCTACAAGTCCAAGAAAGACATCAAAAAGGAAGTGGCCGACTACCGCGACCGCATCGCCGATCTCCAGGCCCGGCTGTACGCGGAAGCCAACCGCAGCCTTCTGGTCGTCTTGCAGGCGATGGACACCGGCGGCAAGGACGGGGCGATCAAGGACGTGTTCCGGGGCGTCAACCCGCAGGGGTGTCAGGTGTGGTCCTTCAAGGCGCCGAGCACCGAAGAGCTCGCCCACGACTTCCTCTGGCGGTATCACCAGAAGGCGCCATCCCGAGGCATGATCACGATCTTCAACCGCTCGCATTACGAGGACGTGCTCGTGGTGCGCGTGAAGAACCTCGTGCCCGAAACGGTGTGGCGGCCGCGCTACGAGATCATCCGCCAGTTCGAAGAAGCGCTCGAGCGCGAGGGCGTCACCGTCCTGAAGTTCTTCCTGCACATCTCCAAGGACGAACAGAAGCGCCGCCTGGAGAGCCGGCTGG
The DNA here is from genome assembly GCA_016781085.1 of Actinomycetota bacterium. Classification (GTDB taxonomy): domain Bacteria; phylum Actinomycetota; class Thermoleophilia; order Solirubrobacterales; family Solirubrobacteraceae; genus LC5-1. The sequence continues at coordinate 6,854 of JADDQZ010000064.1, read as the reverse complement.
CGGAGCCCGAGAAGCATTGGAAGTTCTCCAGCGCCGACCTCAAGGAGCGCGCGCGCTGGGACGCTTATCAGCTCGCGTTCGAAGAAGCGATCAACGAGACCTCCACCGCTCACTCGCCTTGGTACGTGGTTCCGTCTAACAAGAAGTGGTTCCGCAACCTGGTGATCGCGCGGACCATCACCGAGACGCTCGAGCACATGAACCCTCAGTTCCCACCGTCAGAGCTCGGGCTTGAGTCGTTGGTCATCCCGGACTGAAAAACCGCGGTCGTCCAGGGGCGCGACTGTCCTCGCCGTCGGGCCCGGACCGCCGTACCTGGCCACGACCCGGCATCTAGACTGCCACCCATGGCCGGGCATTCCAAGTGGGCGGGAATCAAGCACAAGAAGGCGATCGTCGACTCGCGTCGCGGCAAGCTGTTTACCAAGCTCGCGCGCGCTATCACCGTCGCGGCCAAGGAGGGCGGGGGAGACCCTGACGGCAATCCTCGTCTAGCCCTTGCCATCGCCAAGGCCCGCGAGGCCTCTATGCCGAAGGACAACATCGAACGCGCCATCGCGCGCGGCACGGGAGAGGGCGCCGACGCCGACGCGCTGGAATCGGTTCTCTACGAGGGCTACGGACCCGCCGGAGTGGCGCTGATGGTTGAAGCGGTGACCGACAACCGCAACCGCACCGGATCAGAAGTCCGCTTTGCCTTTTCCAAGCACAACGGCAGCTTGGGCGAACCCGGCTCCGTTGCCTACCTCTTCGACAAGAAGGGCGTCGTGGTCGTCGACGCCGAGCGCTATTCCGAAGACGACCTCGAGCCGGCTATCGACGCCGGCGCCGAAGACATCTCGATCGACGAAGACGTCTTCGAGATCGTCTGCGAGCCGTCGGACCTGCAGGCCGTGACGACGGCGCTCGCCGAAGCCGGCATCGACTTGCAGAGCGCTGAAGTCTCACAACTGCCCAAGACGCAGGTCGAGCTCGACGAGGAAGCTGCGACGAAGCTGTTCAAGCTCGTCGAAGCGCTCGAAGACCTCGACGACGTGGACACCGTTCACGGCAACTTCGAGGTCGACTCCGAAGTTCTCGAGCGCGTCGCAGGCTGAGGTCTCTGCTTCGGGTCACCCCCGACCCGCCTGCACGTGAGCGCCCGACGGTAAGCCGACGCGTCCAACGAAGATCGGACTCGCACCGCATCTCGGGCCGCGCCAGCACGCCGGGTGGCGAAGGCGTCCGGCGCCCGGCGCAGAATCACCCCGTGGATGATCGTCCTCGGCATCGACCCCGGCACCGCCAACACGGGCTTCGGCGTGGTTCAGCTCCGCGCGGCTCAGATGGTGGCCCTCGACGGCGGCGTCTTGAAGACGTCGCCCGCCCAGGATCCGGCGGCCCGGCTGGCCCAGATTCACATGGGCGTGTCGGAGTTGCTCGATGCCTACGCACCGTCGTCGGTGGCTCTTGAAGACATCTACTTCGGAGTCAACGCTCGCTCGGCGTTTGCCATCGGTCAGGCGCGGGGCGTCGTGATGCTCGCTGCGGCCCTACGCGGCATCCCGTGTCGCTCCTACACGCCGCAGCAGGTCAAGAGCGCGGTGTGTGGCACGGGGCGCGCCGACAAGCACCAAGTGCAGCGGATGGTGCAAGCGCTGCTTTCGCTGCTCGAGTTGCCGCGGCCAGACCACGCCGCCGATGCTCTGGCGGTCGCGATCTGCGACTTGAACGCCGCTCCCCTGTCGGCCGCGCTCGCGCGCGCCGGAGTGCGGTGATGCGGGCGCGCGCGGGAATCCACCGATGATTGCGTTGGTGGCAGGCGAAGTCGCCGTTCGCCGCGGAGACCACGTCGTCGTATTGTGCGCCGGAGTGGGCTACAAGCTCACAGTTTCGGCAGAAACGCTGCGGCAGGTGCCAGCCGTGGGACGCGAGGTCACACTGCACGCCCACCTCGCCGTCCGCGACGATGCCTTGACGCTCTACGGCTTCGCCACCGAACAAGAGCGCGACCTGTTCCTGCTGCTGCTCAACGTGCCGTCGATCGGGCCGAAAGTCGCGATGGGAGTGCTGTCGGGCGGATCGCCGCGCGAGTTGCTTGCGGCAGTCGCCGCGGGCGACACCACCCGGCTACAGGCGCTGCCTGGGATCGGCAAGCGGACCGCCGAGCGGATCGTCGTCGAATTGCGCGAACGGGCGGGGGCGGAGGAAGCCGCCAGCCGGCCGACGCCAGTCGCCGAAGACCCGGACGAGCCGCGCAGCCTGGCTCGCGACGCACTCGTTGGTCTGGGGTTCTCGGTCCAAGAGGCGAGCGCTCTGGTCGATGCCGCCAAGGGAGAAACGCCGGAAGTTCTCATTTCCGAGGCGCTCAAGCAGGCACGCCGATGACCCGCACCACGTGGAACTCATGACGGAACCCGAAGCGCCAGCAAGCCGCTCGTTCACCCGCTCGGCGTCGTTGCGCACGCCGGCCGACAGCATCCGGACGCCCGGGTCGACAACGCTGCCAGCTAATTCCGCGTACGGCGATGACCCTGCCGCCTCTCGTATCCAGACGCCATCGGCGCAGCGCGAAGATGAGCTCGATTCGTCTCTGCGCCCGCGGCGGCTGGACGAGTTCGTCGGCCAAGATGCAGTCAAGGAGCAGTTGGCGGTCTCGATCGCCGCCGCCGGCGGGCGCGGCGATTCGCTTGATCACCTCCTGCTCGCCGGTCCGCCCGGACTGGGCAAGACATCGCTGGCGCAGATCGTCGCGCACGAGCTGGGCGTGCCATTCGTGCAGACCGCGGGCCCGGCACTCGAGCGCAAAGCTGACATCGCCGCCTTCTTGTCGGCGCTGGAGCCGCGCTCGGTCTTCTTCGTCGACGAGATCCACCGGCTGCCGCGCGCGGTCGAGGAGACGTTCTATCCCGCGATGGAAGACGGGCAATTGCCGATAACCGTCGGAGTGGGGGCGGGTGCGCGCGTCGTGACGCTGGACCTGCAGCCGTTCACTCTGATCGGGGCCACGACGCGAGCCGGCCTGTTGAGCACGCCTCTGCGGGACCGCTTCGGGATCCAGCACCGTCTCGAGCATTACGGCCCCGGCGACCTGGCACGGATCGTCGTGCGGTCCGCCGCTCGACTCGGAGTGGCAATCGACGCGGCCGGCGCGCGAGCCATCGCCGAGCGCTCCCGCGGCACCCCGCGCGTGGCAAACCGGCTGCTCAAGCGGGTACGTGACTACGCGGAAGTTCACGGGGCGGGCTCGGTTGACGCCGATGTCGCCGACAGTGCGCTGGACCTGCTCGGAGTCGACCATGCCGGCTTGGACCGCCTCGACCGCGAGTTGCTTTTGGCGATCTGCACCCGCTTTGCCGGCGGCCCTGTGGGCTTGTCGACTTTGGCCGTCGCCGTTTCCGAGGAGCAGGACACGATCGAAGATGTGTACGAGCCATATCTGCTGCAGCAGGGTTTCCTGCAGCGAACGCCCCGGGGCCGCATGGCTACGGCTCGCGCCTACGAGCACCTCAAGTTGAGCCCGCCGGGTGACGACAAGCTGTTCTAACCTGCCGTTCAACCAGCCCGACTAGGCTAGGTAGCCGAGATGGCGCACCTTTTCATCTGTCCCAACTGCGGAAACCGAACCGCAGCCACCGATCGCACTCAGGGCTTTCGCAATACGCCGAAGGGTTGCGAGAAGTGTGGCTTCGGCTTTTTGTTCGAGTTGCTCGACGATTACTACCCGGCGCCCAACGCCGCTTTCTTCGTGTGTGATTCCGACGGGCGCGTGATCGGTTGCGGGCGCGGTTCACGCGAGCTGACCGGCTTGACCGAGGAAAGGGTCGTCGGGCGCCCGGTCCGCGAAGTCCTCGGGCTCGAGTTCGACGAAGGCCAGGACACGGTCGGCACGGTGCTGGAGTGGGGCGTCCGGCAGCTCAACAAGCCGGTGACCGTCAACGCCGAAGGCGACTTGAGCGCCAAAGCGGTCGCTGACTTGTTTCCGGCCTATGACGGCGATGGCGGCTTGCTGCTCGTGTTGACCCGGGCGCGCTAGATCTCATGTCCGATCGCCGCCGGAGCCTTTTCATCCTGCTCGCCGTTCTCGGGTTGATCGCCGTTTCGATCGCGGTCATCACTACCCGGCAGGCCCGCCTGGGCCTCGATCTTCAGGGCGGCGTGCAGCTGGTCTACAGGGCCCAGCCGACCAAGCAGGTACCGGTGATCACCGAAGAAGCGCTTCAGCGCTCGCTGGAGATCATGCGCGACCGCGTCGACCAGTTCGGCGTCGCCGAGCCGGAATTGCTGATTTCCGGCAAGGATCAACTTGAAGTCAACCTTCCCGGCGTCGAAGACCCTGATCGCGTGGCCGAGCAAGTCGGCACCACCGCCCAGATGGTTTTCTACGACTGGGAACCGAACATCCTCGACGAGAATTGCCGGACGAATCCCGATCTCGTCAATGGCGGCCAACGCCCCGTCACCGGGCAGTACAACGCCGTCAAGCGCGCCGCCGAATGCCCGACGTTCGACAAGGATCCAAACGCGCGCGCCAGCTACTACGCGTTCGACAAGTTCTCGCACCAGTTGCTCGATGGTGGGCCCAACGAGGGCGACCGCAAAGAGCTCCTGGACGGTTTGTCCGACGAGCAGCGGGCGCGCGCGCAGATTTTCGAAGTGCCGGCGGGCGTCGTCGTGTTGCGCGACCAGCAGCAGAGCACTCAAGCCAACGCCCCGAAGCCCGACCGTTGGTGGATGGTCCGCGACCGTCCGGCGCTCGGCGGAACCGACATCACGAACCCCGAGCAAGGCTACGACCAGGGCACGAACGAGCCCATCGTGACGATGGAGTTCACGGACCGTGGCCAGCGGGCGTTCCAGAACACGACGCAGGCCATAGCCGAACGCGGCTTGGACAACGCCGCGCTCAACGGAGGCATCAGCGACCCGCAGGTTTCTTCTCACCACTTCGCGATCCGCCTCGACGACGAGCTCATCTCGACGCCGTACATCAACTTCCAGGAAAATCCGGAAGGCATCGACGGCAGCACCGGCGCCTCGATTTCCGGCGGGTTCACGCAGCAGAGCGCACAGGATCTCGCCGGCCTGCTGAAGGTCGGCGCCTTGCCGGTTGCCCTGGAGCAGATCTCGCGCCAGACGGTGTCCGCGACGCTCGGAAAGCAGGCCCTCAACCAGGGCCTGATCGCCGGTCTCGCCGGCTTCGCCATCGTCGCGCTGTTTTTGATCGGCTTCTACCGCTTGCTCGGCGTCATAGCCACGCTGGCGCTCGGCGTCTACGCCCTGTACTTCTACGCGCTGATCGAACTCATCCCGATCACGATGACGCTGCCCGGCATTGCCGGCACGATCCTCACGATCGGTGTCGCGGCCGACGCCAACATCGTCATCTTCGAGCGCGTCAAAGAGGAGATCCGCGCCGGGCGATCGATTTCGGCGGGCATCGCCACCGGTTACCGCAAGGGCTTTTCCACGATCGTCGACGCCAACGTCGTCACCCTGCTGGTGGCCTTCATCCTCTTCGTGCTGGCCACCGCCGGCGTCAAGGGCTTCGCCTTCACGCTCGGAGTCGGCACCATCGTCTCCCTGTTCACCGCCGTCCTGGCGACGCAGGCCATTCTGTTGTCGCTGCGTGGCAGCGCGCTGCTCAAGCGCCCCGCCGCGCTAGGAGCGGGCGAGACCAACCGGCGCTGGACGCTCGACTTCATGGGCGCCTCGAAGTGGTTCTTCAGCGCTTCCGGTGTGATCCTGATGATCGGAGCCCTCGCCATCGCCGGCAACGGTTTGAACTTCGGCATCGACTTCGAATCGGGCGCCCGCTACACCGCCGTGCTTGAGCAACCCGCCAGCGTCGAGCAAGTACGAGACGCGCTCGAGCCGGCCGGAATCGGCGACGCGGAAGTCCAAGCGGTGCAGAATCCCGATCTCGGCAACAACGTGGTCCAGATCGACACCGACGTCTCGGGACGTGCGGCCGACGTCTCGCAACAATTGGACAAGGCCTTTGGCGTCGTAGGTGACGTCAACGGCGTCGAAATCGGTCCGACCTTCGGTCAAACCGTCGCTGAGTCAGCGGCCATCGCCATCGTCGTCTCCCTGCTCGTCATTGCCGGCTACATCACGCTGCGCTTTGAGTGGAAGTTCGCCGTACCGGTGTTGATCGCGCTGATGCACGACTTGCTGATCACCGCGGGCGTCTACGCCCTCGTCGGCCGCGAAGTGACGTCCGCGACGGTGGCGGCCATGCTGACAATCCTCGGCTTCTCGCTTTACGACACGATCATCGTGTTCGACCGTGTTCGCGAGAACGTGCCGCGGATGCCCAACGCGGCGTTCTCGCAGATCGTCAACCGCTCGATGTCGGAAGTGCTGACACGCTCCCTGGCCACAAGCTTCTGCACCCTGTTGCCGGTCTTGGCGCTGTTGTTGTTCGGCGGAGAGACGCTCCAGGACTTCGCTTTCGCCCTGCTGGTCGGCATCGCTTCGGGCACCTACTCATCGGTCTTCATCGCGGGGCCCGTGGTCTCGCATTGGAAGTCGCGGGAAAGCATCTACCAGGCGCGCGAGAAGCGCATCCGCAACGAGCTGGGCCATCTGCCCGCGTACGCGGTGCCGCTCAAGGGCGCTCCTGTCGACGTCGCTCCTGCAGAACAAAAGTCGGCTCCCCGACGTTCGAGGGTCACGACTCCCGGCGGTCCCGAACAGGTCTCGCAAGAAGAATTCGAGGAGATGGTCCGCAACCTCGGCGTCGAAGAAGCGCCTGCCACTTCGGCCGGGGCCAAGGCGCGCCCGGCCGGAGGACGCCGTGCCCGCGCCCAGGGCGGGGGAGCGGCTCCGCGCGCATCCGAAGGCGGCAACGGGTCGACCGGCGCAAGCAG
>JADDQZ010000049.1 GCA_016781085.1 Actinomycetota bacterium | reverse complement strand
AAGACACGACCGGGAAATCCGGGCTTCGCGGCCGCCTGGTGCTCGCGATAGGCGCCGGCGGTGACGGTCAGCGTTACGATCGCGACTTCTCGTTCGCAGAGGGCCGACAGCACCGCCTCCCGCTGCGTGTCAGCCATCAGGTACCGGGTCAAGACGCCCACCGCCCGGGCTTCGTCGCGATCGGCGCCTCGGCTCACCACCGTGTACAGGAGGTCCTGGGGCACCAGGGCGTCGAGCATCTGGGAGTCACGGAAGCCGACCCCTACGATGCCCCATTCCCGGTGGCCACGGGCCGCCAAGTCGTCCAGGTACACCGCTTGATGTGACCGGTGGAACGACCCGACGCCCAGGTGCACGACTCCCGCGCGAAGGGCCGACCGCGAGTACCGCGGCACTGTGATGTACCGCGCGTGACGGCTCAGCGTGTCGTTGCAGAGCGGGAGGGAGCTGCCTGGCGGCGTGTCGCGCGCGCGCCTGAAGCGCCGCAGTTGCGGCACGTCGGGATGTAGTCGCGGCACGTCAGGCTCGAACATGCGTCTCGCCTACCCAAAAACGCGCAAAACGATCGATCGACGCAGGCCGCGGTCGGACTCCTACGCCCGCCGGGGTTCGAGCTCGGCGGAACGGGGAAGGAACGGCGGATGGACTTGGCAAGCGAGACGGCCGCCGCAGTGTTCGACGACGCAGCAGCCGCCATCCGCGGCGGCCTGACCGACGCCGACACCGCTGCTGCGGCGCTGGTGGCGGCGATGACCGAGGCCGAGCGGCTGTGGCTGCTCGACGGCGACGAACCATTCTGGAGGGGGATCGTCAGGATGGCGCGCGCCTACAACACAGAGCCGATCGTGGCCGGCGCCGTCCCGCGCCTCGGCGTTCCCGGGTTGCGCTTCTCAGACGGCCCGCGCGGAGTCGTGATGGGCCACTCGACCGCGTTTCCCGCCGTCATCGCGCGGGCGGCGAGCTGGGACATAGACCTCGAGGAGCGTGTCGGCCGGGCGATCGGCGCCGAAGCGCGCGCCCAGGGGGCGAACCTGTTCGGCGGCGTCTGCGTCAACCTAGCCCGGCATCCAGGCTGGGGACGCATGCAAGAGTCCTACGGCGACGATCCTCTGCTGATCGGGTCCATGGGCGCGGCGCTGACTCGTGGAGCTCGCACGCACGTCATGGCGTGCGTCAAGCATTTCGCGTTGAACTCCATGGAAGACGCCCGCTTCGTGGTCGACGTACGCGTGGACGAAGGCGCGCTCCACGAGGTGTATCTGCCTCACTTCAAGGCCGTGATTGAAGCCGGCGCCGACGCCGTCGGCACCTCGTACAACAGGATCAACGGCATCCCGGCGGGTGATCACGGCGAGCTGCTCACCAACGTGCTCCGCGGCGAGTGGGGCTTCGGCGGCATCGTCCTGACCGACTTCATGTGGGGTCTTCGCGACCCGATCGGGTCGCTCGTCGCCGGCCAGGACGTCGAGATGCCGTTCCGCCAGCAGCGAGCGCGCGCGCTCCCCCGGGCGTTGCGTGATGGTCGACTCGATCCCTCCTACGTCGAGCGCTCCGCGCGTCGAGTGGTGCGGATCCAGCTCCAGCATGCCGCCTCGGTAGGGCCGGCTCCCGACGCCGCCGTCGTCGCGTCTCCCGCGCACCGCGCCCTCGCACGCGAAGCAGCTGCCCAGTGCACCGTCCTATTGCGCAACGAGCGCCTGGCCGGCGGGGCGTCGCTGCTTCCGCTGGAGACGGGTTGCGGCGAAGTGGCGGTGATCGGAGAGCTCGCCGCCGCCACAAACGCGGGCGACGCAGGCTCGTCGAGCGTTAGCCCGCCCGCCACTTCTAGCATTCTCGACGGCCTGCGCGAGGCGCTCTGCCCGGAGCGGGTGCTCCATCACGACGGCACGGACGAACGCGCGGCGGCCGCGCTTGCCGCCACGTTTGGCACCGCCGTGGTCGTCGTCGGCCATCGCCCGGACGATGAGGGCGAGGGAATCATCCTCAGCGACCCCGAGACGTTGGCTCTGGCCGGTCCGCCGTTGAGCCGGCCCAGGTTGGCGCGAATGGCCGGGCGGCTGCTGGGCGCCGTCTGGCCGCGCATCTATTCGGGCGGCGGTGATCGTCGCAAACTGGAGATGCGCCCCGAAGACGAGGCGCTCGTGCGAGCGATCCGCGCGGTGAATGAGCGGACGGTCGTGGTGGTCATCGGCGGCAGCACCATCCTCATGGGACCCTGGCGACACGAGGTCGGGGCCATCCTGCTGGCGTGGTATCCGGGCATGGAAGGGGGACGTGGAATCGCCGATGTGCTTCTCGGCGAACGTGAACCCGGTGGCCGCCTTCCGTTCGCGATACCTGCCGACGCGGCCCATCTACCGCACTTCGACCCTGACGCTCGGGAGATCGTCTACGACCGGTGGGTCGGCCAGCGCAAGCTCGATCACGACGGTCACCGGGCGGCGTATCCGCTTGGCTTCGGGCTCGGGTACACGACCTTTGCCATCACAGACCTTGCCTTGCGGCGCGACGCCGACGGCGTCCGCGCGATCGCGCGGGTGCAGAACACCGGTGCTCGGGCCGGCGGCACGGTCGTGCAGTTGTACGCGTCCGACCCGGCGGAGCCGGCGCATCGGCGCGTGCGCCCGCTCGTGGCCTTTGCGCGCGTGGTCGCGGAGCCGCAGGAGATCAAGGAGGTCGCCATGCCGCTGGACTTGTTGCCGCTCTCTCGACGCGACCCCGGCACGGGCACGTGGTCGCTGGTTGACGCGAACTGGCTCGTCCGCGCCGGCCAGCACGCCGACGACTCCGCGGGGCCGACGCGGCCGCTGCCGCGCGGCTAGCTGCCGGCACGGCGGGACGGGTTTGCTGGTTGTCGCCACAGGACAGAGCCGCCTGCAACAAGGGCCGGGTCCAGATCTCTCCCATCACTAGGGTGATGGGCGTGCCTCTGACACCGCCCACGGCCTCCAGCGGCTGATGCTCGCCGATCGTGCACGCATCGAAGTCCAGGCAGGCGCCGGCGGCAACGGCTGCCTGTCCTTCCGTCGTGAGGCGCACGTGCCCAAGGGCGGGCCGGACGGCGGCGACGGCGGCCGCGGCGGCGACGTCGTCTTGCTGTGTGACGACTCGCTGCGCGACTTGCAGTCGTTCAAGCGCAAGGCGCACTACCGCGCGGAGCGCGGCGGGCACGGGCAGGGCGCCCAGCGCCACGGCGCGGACGGCGACGACCTTGTCGTACGCGTTCCCCCGGGCACCGAAGTCAGCCGCTGGGATGGGACGCGCTATGACCTTCTGCGGCCCGGCCAGCGCGTTTCGATCGCGCGGGGCGGCTCAGGCGGCCGCGGCAACAAGCGCTTCACCACTTCCGTCCGGCAAGCGCCGCGCCTGGCCGAACGGGGGCTGCCAGGCGAAGAGGGAGTCGTCGAGCTCAAGCTCAAATTGCTCGCCGACGTCGGGCTCGTCGGACTCCCGAACGCCGGCAAGTCATCGCTGCAGGCGCGCATGACTCGTGCGGCACCGAAGATCGGCGCCTACCCCTTCACCACGCTCGAGCCGGTGCTTGGGACGATCGAAGCCGGCGACCGCCAGCTCATCATCGCCGACATTCCTGGCTTGATCGAGGGCGCAAGCGAAGGGGCGGGGCTGGGACACGAATTCCTCGCGCACGTGGAAAGGACGCGGTTGCTGGTCCACGTCCTGGAGGTGTTGCCGCTCGACGGCTCGGATCCTGTCGAAAATCATCGCGTGATCGAAGCCGAGCTCGCCGAGCACGATCCGCGCCTGGCCGCTTTGCCCCGTGTTCTGGCGCTATCCAAAGTCGACCTCGTTCCCTCCGAAGACGCTGAAGCGGCCGTCACCGAATGGCAGCAACGGCTGGGACCCGACGTCCTCGTGCTGGCTACTTCCAGCGCGACCGGCGAGGGAATCGAACAACTCAAGCGCGAGCTGCTGCGGCTGGTTCCACTGGCCGACGAGACGCACGAGGAAGCCGCTGGAGAAAACGACGTCGCGGAGTTCCAGGTCTTTCGCCCGGCGGCCAAACGGAGCTTCGAAGTGTGGCGCGACAACGAATCCGGCATCTTCTACGTCACCGGAGAAGCGGTCGAGCGGCTGGTGATGCGACACGATCTGGAAAACGACGAGGCGCTCACCCACATTGAGCAGCGCCTGCGCCGGATGGGCGTGTTGTCCGCGCTCGAGCAGCGTGGTTTTCAATCCGGCGACGACGTCGAGATCGGGGGAATCATCTTCGAGCTCGATCCCGAGGGGTAAGGCTCCGCGATGCCGGTGGCCGTCGTCAAGCTGGGCTCGTCAGTCCTCGCCGAGCAAAGCGGTGAGCTGCGGCTGTCGGTGATCGCCCGCATCTGCGAGGAAGTGGCCGAGCTTCACCGCGACGGGGTCGATGTCGTCGTCGTCACCTCCGGCGCGATCGCCCGCGGTATTCGCTTGCTCGGCCTGCGACGCAGGCCGACGGTCATAGAAGAGCTGCAAGCCGCGAGCGCGGTGGGGCAGGGGCGGCTGTACCGCACCTACGACGAACTGCTGCGCGAGCGCGGCATCCAGACGGCCCAAGTGCTTCTGACCTTCTTCGACATGAGCGCGCGCATGCACTACCTCAACGCGCGCCGGACACTCCGCAAGCTCGTCGAGTGGCGCATCGTTCCCGTCATCAATGAGAACGACACGACCACCACCGACGAGATCTCCTTTGGCGACAACGACTTCCTGGCGGCGCAGGTCGCGGTTCTCGTGGGCGCGGAACTGCTCGTCTTGCTCACCGACAAAAACGGGCTGTACACCGCCGATCCGCGCTTGGATCCCGACGCCGAGCTCGTCACGGAAGTCCTCGACTACGAGGCGCTGTCCACGCTGCAGATCGGGCACGACACCTCGCCGCTGGGCACGGGCGGCATGCGCTCGAAGGTCGTCGCCGCCGAGATGGCTACCGCCGCCGGCATTCCCTGTGTGATCGGCAGTGGCTTCGAGCCCGGCGTGATGAGACGTGCGTGGCGCGGTGAGCCTACCGGCACGCGCTTTCCGGCCCGTGAGACGCGCGTGCCGAGCTTCAAGCTGTGGCTGAAGTACGCCAAGCCCAGCCACGGCGCCGTCGTGGTGGACTCCGGTGCAGAGCGTGCGCTGCGCGAAGCGGGCACGTCCCTGTTGCCGGTCGGCGTGGTCGGCGTGGAGGGCTCGTTCGACGCGGGAGATGCCGTCGACGTGCGCTCGAGCACCGGAGCGCCCGTCGGCAAGGGCTTGTCGAACTATTCGGCCAGCGAGCTGCGCAAGGTCATGGGCAAGAAGTCGCGGGAAGTACGCGAAGTGCTGCCTCGTGCGACCGAAGAAGCGGTGCATCGCGACTACTTCGTTCTCGCCTAGCATCCGTGTAGCCGTTGAAAAGCGTTCCCTGCCTTCGCTTGCCCTCGTGGGGCGTGTGGGCCGCTGCGCGGCGGACGTAGACTCCAAGCCATGGCCATTGCCTCCGCGACCGTGCCCGCCATTTCCCCTTCTTCATCGGACGTCACGCCCGCCGGCTCCGTCGCGGAGATCTGTCGTGGCGCGCAACGCGCCGCGCGCGAGCTTGCGCAGCTGACCTCGAAAGCCAAGGACGAGGCCCTGCACGGCATCGCCGACGCCCTCATCGCGCGCACGCCGGAGATCCTGCAAGCCAACGAGCGCGACCTTCAGGCGGGCCGCGAAGCCGACCTGTCCACCGCACTGATGGACCGCTTGTCGCTCGACGCCGATCGTGTCACAGCAATCGCCGACGCCGTCCGGACCGTCGCTGCGCTACCGGACCCTGTCGGCGAGGTGATCGGCGGAAATCGTCTGCCGAACGGCCTCGACGTACGCAAGACGCGCGTGCCACTGGGGGTTGTGGCGGTGGTCTATGAGGCTCGCCCGAACGTCACTATCGACGCGGCCGCGCTGTGCCTGAAGTCGGGCAACGCGATCGTTCTGCGTGGGTCGAGCAGTGCCGTGCATTCCAACGCGGTGCTGGCCACGATCGCCGCCCAAGCGGTCGAACGGGCAGGCATTCCGAGCGGCGCAATCGCGCTGGTCGCAGGCGGCGGGCGGGAAGAGCTCGCCGAGCTGGCCACCCAAGAAGGTGTCGTGGATCTGATCATTCCCCGTGGGGGAGAAGGTCTCAAGAAGGCGCTGAGCGCAGTGGCCACCGTGCCGGTCATCTACGCCGCCTCCGGCAACTGCCACGTCTACGTCGACGCCCAGGCCGACCTGGAGATGGCCGAGCAGATCGTCGTCAACGCCAAGACTCACCGCCCCGGCGTCTGCAATGCGGCGGAAAGCCTGCTGATACACGCCGACATCGCGGCCACCTTCGTGCCACGCGTCGCGGCGGCGCTCCAGCGCGAAGGCGTCGAACTACGTGTCGACGGTGAGACCCGCGCGCTGCTCGGCGACAGCGGCGCCAGTGTCTCCGCCGCGACGGAAATCGACTACGCCGAGGAGTTCCTCGCTCTCGTGATGGCCGTCAAGATCGTCGGTTCGGCGCAAGCCGCGATTGCCCACGTGAACCAGTACGGGTCCGGGCATTCCGAGGCGATCGTCACTTCAGACCGCGACGCCGCGCGTGCCTTCCAGCTGGGCGTGGACGCCGCTTGCGTCTACGTCAACGCGTCGACGCGCTTCACCGACGGCGGGGAATTCGGTCTCGGCGCCGAAATCGGCAATTCCACGCAGAAGCTGCATGCTCGCGGCCCGATCGCCCTACGCGAGCTCTGCACCACGAAGTACCTGATCGAAGGTTCCGGGCAGGTGCGAGTCTGAGCGCGCGCACGGCGATCATGGGCGGCACCTTCAATCCGCCGCACGTGGGGCATGCCGTCTGCGCGCAGGAGGCATACACCCAGCTGGGGCTCGATCGTGTGATCTGGATGCCCGTCCACGAGCCGCCGCACAAGCACAGCGCATCCGATCCTGGTCCGGAGCACCGGATGAGGCTGTGCGAGCGTGCGATCGCCGGAGATGATCGCTTCGAAGTCTCGCGGCTGGAGATTGATCGCCTGGGTTCTTCTTTCACCGTCGACACGTTGCAAGCGCTGCACGAGCGCGCGCCTGACGACGAGCTGGTGTTCATCGTCGGCGGCGACATGGCGCATTCCTTTCCCCGCTGGCGCGAGCCCGAGCGAGTTCTTCAGTTGGCGTCTCTAGCGGTCGCCGAGCGCAGTGACCACGACCGCGCGTCGATCCAGCGCGAGCTGTCGGTCCTGACCGATTCGGCGCAGCGCGTGCGCTTCTTCGAGATGCCTCGCATCGACGTCTCGTCCACTCTCATCAGGCAGCGCGTGGCGACCGGGTATCCCGTGAGGTATCTCGTGAGTGATGCGGTAGCCAAGTACATCGAAAGCCACGGCCTCTACCGAGGCGCTGAAAAGGAGCTGGTCGGGTGACTTCCACCCCGGAATCGATTGAGCCCCAGGCGCTCGCGCAAGCAATCGTCGAAGCCGCCGCGGACAAGAAGGCCATCGACCTGGTGGTCCTAGACGTGCGGGGAATCCTCGGCTACACCGACTTCTTCGTGATTTGCACCGGCAACACCGAGCGCCAAGTCAAGGCGATCCATGACGGGATTCATGAAGAACTCAAGAAGGAGCACAAGCTCCTGCCGCGGCGGGTGGAGGGACTACCGGAAGCGCGCTGGGTGCTGATGGACTATCTCGACGTCGTCGTCCATTCCCTTACCCGCGAAGCGCGCGAGTTCTACCGCCTCGAGCACCTGTGGGGCGAGGCGCCGCGACACGAAATCCCGGTCGAAGCGGTCAGTAGTTGAGGGCCTCCACGTGACCCCGCCGCAGCGGGGTCGCGTGGAATAGGGCTAGCCGCGATGGCGGCGCGTCAGGCCTCGTCGTCTTCTTCGCCGTGCTCGGCGAGCGGCTCGGCCCTACGATGCGCCGGCTCGACGGTCGGGGCCGCCGCGATCAGGCCGAGCTCGTATGTGGCGACCGAGAGGACCGACGCCACGCCTGCCTCCGTGCGCTCGCGCCGGCGCTCTTCGGCGGACTCCGCGCTCGCGCCCATCGCTGCTTCGCTCTCCCAGACCGTGATCGAGACGCCGTTGCCGCTTTCGCGGTCGGTCATGAAGTAGCCGTGGGAGAAGCCGTCGATGAGCTGGAGGTCCGAAAGGGTCTCCTTGAACTTCCCGAGGAGTTGCTCGGTGTCCTGATCGGCGTGGTAGGTCGTGACGCGTGCAAACATCGGGGACTCCAATCCCTCGGCGTGGACGGCGGATGAATATCACCCCTGCCGCCTCGTTGTGCGAGTCGCGCCGGGAAACATCAGCCGGAAACGAGAAAGGCCCGCGTCTGCGGGCCTCTCTCGGGAGTGGAGCTAAGGGGGCTCGAACCCCTGACCTCTTGGCTGCCAGCCAAGCG
>JADDQZ010000033.1:5853-8531 GCA_016781085.1 Actinomycetota bacterium | reverse complement strand
CGCAAGGAGCTGCTGCACCAGAGCCTGCGGGCGCTGCAGGAGCAGACGGTGCCGCCCGATAGCGTCGTCGTCGTCGACAACGCGTCGACCGACGGCACGGCAGCCATGGTTTCGGAGGAGTTTCCGGAGATGGACCTGCTTGCCCTGGACGTCAACGGCGGCGGCGCGGGGGGATTCGCAAAAGGGCTCCGTCACGGGAGAAGGACAGGCGCGCGCTGGCTGTGGATGCTCGACGACGACACCATCGCCACGCCCACGGCGCTTCAAGCGCTGCTCGACGCCGAGCGCCGGCTGGAGGGCTTCGCGCGGCCGCTGCTGCTTTCCAGCCGCGTGATCTGGTCAGACGGGACGCTGCACCCGATGAACATGCAGGTCTTCAAGCGCGACGCCGCCCACTACTTGGAGTGCGTGCAACGTCGCGTGCTGCCGGTCCGCTGCGCGACTTTCGTCTCGATGCTCGTCCACCGCGACGCGATCGACGAGCTCGGCGTGCCGATCGAGTCCTTCTTCATCTGGAGTGACGACATCGAGTACAGCGCGCGCCTCACCCGAGACGCCAACACCGGCTTCGTCGTCCCCGAGAGCCTCGTCGAGCACCGCACGAAGAAGGCGCACGTGGCCATCACCGAAGCCGGCGACCGTTTCTACTACCACGTGCGCAACTCTTGCTGGATGATCAAAGGCAACGCCTTCAGCGCGTTCGAGAAGCTGTCCGTCGCCTTCTGGCTCGCCTACACGACAGTCGGCTATGCGCGCTTCAACCGGCTGCGGCCGCGTAGCCTCGCGGTGATCGCGCGCGGGCTGCGCGACGGGCTCCGACCCATCCCGCGAACCGTCTCGTAGACGAACCACAGCGGTTCGGCGCCCTCCCAGCCGTTGCCGCGCAGCATCCGCGCGCGCCCCTGCAGCTCCCCAACCACGCCGGTGGCGCGCGGCGTCTCCCGGACCGCGACGCTGTCCGGCACCGCGTAGCCCGCCGCGTTCAAGAGGATGCGACCGGTCCATTCCAGGTCGTCGGCGCCCGTAGCGAAGTCCTCGCGGGGCAAGCCGTGGTGCTCGATCGCCGCCCGATCGACGAGCAGCGAGCCCCAGCGAGCGAAGCGCACGGCGGCCAGGCCGCGCGCCGCGGCAGCCATGACCACCGCCCGGTCGATCAACGGCACCCACGGCGCCGAGGACGGGTCGGGCGTGCCGTCCCGGGCGACGATACGGCTGCTCAGCAGCACAGGACGAGGCAGCTCACCGGCGGGCCCCTCCCCTGCCAAATCGAGGGCGGCGAGCAGGGCGGCCAGCGTGCCCTCCTGCGGGACGACGCCGGCAGCCACGAGCCAGAGCCAGTCGGCGCCCGTCTCGTCGAACCCTGCCTGCACGGCCTCATGCCAGCGCGGGCCGGCTTCGACGACTTCGATCACGGCGGGTTCGGCCGTGAGCGCCGCCCGCGTCCGTGCGTCAGCGGGGTGGATGACAGCGGCTACGGTCACCGCGCGAGGTGCGGTCATGTCGCCTGTGTGCTCGAGGAGTCGGAAAGAACAACTGCGACGCCTCCACGAGGTCGAGACGTAGTCGACATGGAGCTTTCAGCCACGGCGGCGAACACGACGAACAGGCTAAGGCGTAAAGCCCCACAGGTCCTCTTGGGGGCGGCCGCATCCGTCACCGCGCGGCCAAGGCGAAGACCGCAGGGCAAGCGCTAGGCTCGCGTGATGCGAGCATCGAAGACCGCAGAGGCCCTGCCCCGTGTCTCCCTGCTTCTGCCAAACCGCAACAACGAACCGGCGCTCGACATCGTCCTCGAGCGGCTCGCGACCAACACCACCTATCCCGATTTCGAACTAATCGCCGTAGACGACGGGTCGACGGACGCCAGCCGCGACGTCCTGCGTCGGTGGCGCGACTCCGGCCGGTTCGACCGTTTCACGCTCCTGGAGTGCGAGCACCGTGGCGTCGTCGCGACGCTCAACACGGCCCTTGAGCACGCTTCTGGCGAGATCATGGTGCAGCTCGACGCCGACGCCTCGATCGAGACACGCGGGTGGCTCGAGCGGATGGTCGCGTTCTACCGCTCTGACGAACGGATCGGCGTGGTCTGCGGTCGCGTGATCATGGACGACGGACGGATCCATGCCTACGGGCTCAACGTCGTCGGCCCCGATGGCATGCATGACAGGGGTACGAAGATCGCAGAGCCCGCCGGCGCACGGACGCTTCACAGCGTGGTCGAGCGACCGCGCGAAACGGAGGTCCGTCACCTCGAGCGCTATGCCGAAGTCGATGCGGCGCTCGGCTGCTGCATGATGTACAGCAAGGATCTTGCGCAGCAGATCGGGGGCTATGACCTCGAGTGGTCGCCGGTCTGGTTCGACGACATGGACATCGCGCTTTCCGCCCGCAGGTTCGGCAAGAAGGTGTTCTTCTGTCCCGAGGTCCGCGTGCTGCACCGTCTCAGCCTGCGAAACAGCCGAGCCGCTGGATCGCCCGCGGCCCGCGCGCGCACACGCGCGCGGCGAGCGCTCGGGCGTGTCGTTCCCCAGGCCGGCAAGGACCTCATCATCCGAGCAGCCAAGCTCAACAAGATGCCGCCCGACAAGGTCGCGCTGCTCGACCATCACTACGCCTACTGGCGTGAGAAGTGGGGCTTCGACGCCCTGAACCCCGACATGGACGCCGTCCTCAGCCGC
>JADDQZ010000033.1:0-5745 GCA_016781085.1 Actinomycetota bacterium | reverse complement strand
GGGGCTTCGACGCCCTGAACCCCGACATGGACGCCGTCCTCAGCCGCTGGGGGGATACAGAGGTCTGCTGGGCGTTCGACGCCGAGCGCAGACACGCCGGCGAGGAGATCATCGCCGCATACGAGCGGGAGCTCGCGGTTGGCTGAGCCCATCCGGGGGCCGATCGGCGCGGTCGTCATCACCCACAACCGGCGGGAGCTTCTGCGTGAGTGCCTCGCGGCCCTGTTCGCGCAGACACGCCCCCCGGACGCGGTGCTGGTCGTCGACAACGCCAGCACCGACGGAACGCGAGCGATGCTCGCCGAGGAGTTTCCCGGCGTAGACGTGCTTGCCCTCGCGTCCAACGAAGGCGGCGCAGGCGGTTTTCACGAGGGCATGCGCCGCGGCCTCGAGCTCGGGTTCGCGTGGCTATGGGTGATGGATGACGACACGATCCCCGAGCCGACCGCGCTTGAACGACTACTCGCCGCGCCCGAGCGTCTCGATGGGCTGCCAGAGCCCGTGCTGCTCGCCAGCAGGGTCGTCTGGACAGACGGACGCCTACATCCGCTCAACCCGCCCGGACTGCGCTTTGGCGACATGGATCTTCTCGTGCGCGCGAGCGGACGCGGTCTGCTTCCGCTGCGATGGAACACGTTCCCGTCGACGCTGTTCAAACGTGAAGCGCTCGAGCGGCACGGACTGCCGCTCAAGCACTTCTTCATCTGGAGCGACGACATCGAGCACACGCTGCGGCTGCTGCGCGACGACGTCGGTTACGTCGTCACCGACAGCGTCGCCCAGCACAAGACCGCGACCGCCGCCTGGCCATGGGAGGGCGGCGACCGGTTCTACTACGCGGTGCGCAACTCCATCTACATACTTCGCGGCAATTCGCTCCGGCGCGACGAGAAGAGAAACCACGCGATCATGAGCCTCGGGCAGGTCTTGCGCTACCTGCGTGTCAACCGGCTGCGTCCGCACAGCTTGCGGCTTGTCGCACGCGGGCTGCGCGACGGCGTCACCGGTCCGGGGTCTTGACGAGCGCGTCCAACGACGCGATTCATTCCGGCGACGTCCTCGACTCCCCCGAGGCGGGAGGTGTCGCCGTCCGAGGCAGCGCGGTCCGCGCGGCCGGGTTCGCGGCCACCTTCCTGCTCGGCCTGATCTCGGCCCCGTTGTTGACGCGTCACCTGGGACCGGAGTTCGGGCGTTACACACAGGTCGTCTCACTCGTCGCCGTGGTAGGTGCGGTCACCGAGGCGGGCCTGACGGCCGTGGCGATTCGAGAGCTGTCGACACTCCACGCCGCCGAGCGCAAACGCCTGCTGCGTGAGCTGCTCGGCGTCAGGATCGTCCTGACACTCGCCGGCATCGCCGCGGCGGTGGCCTTCGCGTCGCTTGCGGGCTACGGTCGCGAGCTCGTCTGGGGGACGGTGGTCGCCGGAGCCGGGCTGCTGGCGTACGTTCTGCACGGAGCCTTTGCCTTGCCGCTTGCGGTCGACCTCCGATTCGGATGGCTCACCGCCACGGAGGTTCTGCGGCAGTTCGTGTTCGTCGTTGTCATCGCGGTGCTCGTGTTCCTCGGTGCCGGCATCGGGCCCCTGCTCGCTGCGCCGATCGCCGCCGGCATCGCCGCCGCGGCACTCGCGGCGTGGCTCGTCCGCGGGACCGCACCTTGGCGCCCGTCCTTCGATTTTGCGCCGGCGTGGCGCATCCTGCGCGACACGCTCCCGCTCGCGGTGGCCGGCGCTCTTTACGCCGTCTACTTCCGCGTCGTGATCCTCGGCATGTCGATTGTCGCCACGGATCAGGAGATCACCACCTTCGCGCTCTCCTTCCGGATCATCGAGGTGGTCGTCGCCATCCCGTACGTGCTCGTGGGATCGCTTCTGCCGATCCTGTCGCGGGCCGCGAACACCGACGAGGAGCGCTTCGCGTTCGGCTTCGGCCGCACGCTCGACGTCGTCCTCATCGCGGGCGTCTGGCTTTCGCTTGTCACCGCCGTCGGCGCGCCGCTCGGGATCGCGTACCTGACGGGTTATCCGCCTCCCGAAGATGTCGATGCGCCGGCGGCGGTCGAAGCACTGCGGCTGCACGCACTGACGCTGCTCGGCGTGTTCCTCAACGTCGCCTACGGGACCGCCGTGATCACTCTGCGCCGAAACCGCGCGCTGATCGTCGCCAACGCGGTCGCCCTGCTGGCGATCGGGCTGGCCACGTTCGCGCTTGTCCCACGATTGGGCGCGCAGGGAGGCGCGCTGGCGACGGTCGTCGGCGAGTGGGTCCTCGTCACCTGTTACATGGCGGCCGTCGTCCGGGCCCGGCCGGCGCTGCGGCCGCGACTGAGGCCGCTGATCAAGCCTGCGCTGGCGGTCGCCGTTGCGGCGCCGCTGGCGCTGATCATCGAGGTGCCACTGCTGCCCAACGTCGGAGCTATCGCCATCGTGAGCATCGCCTATTTCGGCGTCCTCGTCGCGCTCCGCGGCATTCCGGCCGAACTGGTCACGGCGCTCTTGCCCGCTCAGTGGCGGCGTGGCCGGCAGACGCCGAATTAGACTGGCGGCCATGCCGGGAGCCGTCTGCGCCGTCGTCCGCTCGTCGCAACCGGCAGCACTCACGGCGATCGCCGCAC
The DNA here is from genome assembly GCA_016781085.1 of Actinomycetota bacterium. Classification (GTDB taxonomy): domain Bacteria; phylum Actinomycetota; class Thermoleophilia; order Solirubrobacterales; family Solirubrobacteraceae; genus LC5-1. The sequence continues at coordinate 3,131 of JADDQZ010000033.1, read as the reverse complement.
AGACCCGGAAGCCGGACGCCGTTGTCGCTCACGACGGGTCCTGGCATGGCGCGGTCGCCGCAGGTGCTGCCGACGGCGCGGACTGGCTGTGGCTGCTCGAGGCGGGCGTAACCCCGCAGCCGCAAGCGCTCGAACGCCTGCTCGCCTCGCTCGCGGATCTGGCCGATCTCCGGCAGCCCGTCTTGCTCGCAAGCAAGGTGACCACCCCTAGCGGACAGCTGCACCCGGACAGCGCCCCATGGATTCCGCTCCTGGACCGCGCGAGCGTGATCGCCGCCGCGCGGCGCCACCTCGCGTCCATACGCCTTGCGAGATGGGGCTCGCTGCTCGTCCACCGCGGCGCTCTGGCGCTCCATGGTCCGCCGCGCGAGGACTACGCGGACGGCGCCGACGACCTCGAGTGGACGGCGCGGCTGTTGCGCGACGGCGGCGGTTACCTCGTGCCGGGCAGTGTCGCCGTGCGTGACACACCTGTCCGCGCGCCGGCGCTCTCCTCACGCGAGGTGCGCGACCGCGTCCGGATGGTGCGCAGCGACGGCTGGGTCGGTCCAGAGCCCGCTTGGTTCGCCTTGATGCTCGGAGTCGACGCGCTTGGCGATCTGCGAACGACGCCGCACCCGCGAACTGTCCGCCGCCTGCTGCGCGGCGTCAGCTCCGGGCTGAGCCGGCGCTCGGCGGCCTGAGCCCGTCTGCGAGCCCTCGCACGACGGTTGCAACGCTCTGCTTTGCGAACCGGTTGACGCGCAGGTACTCCTTCGTCGAGTACCAGAGTGCCCAGACCAGCGACGCCTTCTCGCGCAGCGACCATCCTCGGCTACGGAGCATGTACAACGAATTGCGGACGTGGAAGTAGTAGCGGCCACCGCTCTCGGTGACCGCGGTATACGGCTGCTTGGTGCGGTGCTCGACGACGCTCTCGGGCACGAAGAAGCCGTCATCGTCGCGCAAGACGCGAGCGGTGTACTCGACGTCATCGCTCCAGATGAAGTAATGCGCAAGCGGCAGCCCGAACCGGTCGACGGCGTCACGGTGGACGAGCAGCGAGACGAACGTCGCCATCCGCAGCGGCACAAATCCCCGGTCACAGCTGTCTATGAACGACTCGGGGTCGCGCTTGAAGAGCGGCTCGTTCATCGGATGCAGACGTCCGTCGGTCCAAACGGCGCGGCTCGAGAGCAAAAGCGGACGCGCTACGCCCTCCAGGCGACCCGGCGCCTCCAGAAGGGCGAAGAGGGCGTCCGGGCGGGGGATCGTGTCGTCGTCCATCAGCCATGTCCACTCAGCGCCCGCCGCGTGCGCCGCCACGAGGCCGGCGTGGAAACCACCTGCGCCGCCGCGGTTCTCTGCCAGCGCGAGGAGCTGTGCCTCGTCGCCGAACTGAAGCCGCACAAGCTCTGGAGTGCCGTCCGTGCTCGCGTTGTCGACGACGAGGATGTGATCAGGGCGCCGGGTCTGCGCGAGCAGTGCACGCAGGCACTCAGACAGAAGGTCCTTGCGGTTGTGCGTGACGACGACCGCCCAGACCACGGTGTCGTCAGCTCGCGGCGCGTCGGATCCAGAAGGCGCCGCTGCCCTCGCCCGGCACGCCGGGCGGCACGCGCGAGAGGAACTCGCTGTTGCGCAGACGGGTGAGGGCCGCGCCCGACAAAACGACCTCGTATCCGGCATTCATCGACAGGAAGGCTTGGACGAGGTACTGCTCGTTCCAGTAGAGGCCGAACTTCTCGGCGAAGTCGCGCGGATACTCGAACGGGAGAAAGACGTCGTGGATATGCACGACGACGCCGGGCTGCAGCCGCGGCAGCAGGTTCAAGACGATGAAATTGACGTCGCTTCCCGCTTTGACGGTGTGCGTGGTGTCTACGAAGAGCACGTCACCGGCTTGCAACTCCTCGAAAGTCGCCGTCGGCACGTCTTGGACGGGAACGGCATGCAGGTGCTCGAGTCCGGGCAGGCCGTCGTCGACGACCCCGGCGTACGGGTCATAGGCCTCCAGACGCAGGGGAAAGCCCTCTTGGGCGTTGCGGCGACCGGCTTCGGCCGTGACCAGCGTGGAGTGCCCGGAGCCGAGCTCGATGACCCGCTGGGGCTTCAGGGACCGGATGATCGAGTACAGGAACGTCGCGTCCAGCCGGGTGTAGGAGGGATTGGCGGTCGTGTAGCGGTAGCGGCCGGCGTCAGGCGACGTCGGCGGCTTGAACTCGGCCATCGGGCCGGCGAGCTGCTCACTCACGAAGGCCAGCTGACGGTCCAGTCCCAAGTCGATGCCGGGCAGCGGCGCCGCACGCTCGAAGAAGTCCCGCGGCAGGCGCTCCAGGTCCGGGATCGGGCTGTAGAAGGTCTTCAGGACGACGTCGAAGCCCGCACGTGCCGCTCCTGAGCGCAGTCCCTTGTAGGCCCGGACCGCCGCCGGGCTCTCGTAGAACTTGCGTTCTCGAAAGAACCCCCCGAAGTCCACGCGGCGGATCCTACCGGTGCTCGCCGTCGGCGAAGCGCCCACGGACCGTGGTGGTCGCACGCACGGCGGTCTGGCGCTGGGAGCCGCGCTCGCCGGGGAGCTCACCTCCAGGTTGCGGCGGCTCGGCATGCGCGCGGCGGTTGGAGCCGGCGCCACCCTCTCCCAAAGCGGGCGCAACCTGCTCTTCGCCGAGGACGCTTGCCGCCTCGATGCCGTGGCGCGCGAGACTCGACTCGAGTTGCTCCTGCAGGATCCCCAGGCGCTGCGACAGCACCTTGTTCTGGTCGGCGAGCCGGGAGATGACGAGGGAGTAATGCAGTAGCAGCACGAGGATGAAGCCGAACGCGATGGCGAACAGCGCGGACGGCGCGTAGAAGATGCCGATCGCGCTGGCGAGGGTCTCGAGCAGGTCGCGCCAGAGCGCGAGAGCCAGCAACACCACCGAGGCGAACAACCACAGCAGCGCGTAGCGCTCCATCATCCGGCGCCGGCGCACGAGCTCGAACACCACTCCGAACAACCCGGCGCTCACCGCGATGGAGAGGATTTGGATCTTGAGTTCCATCAGATCGAGTGCTCCGCCGAAACGGGGGCCTTGTCGCCAGCCTCGACGACCGGCCGAGCGCGCAGCAGGCCGATGAACAGCGCCAGGAAGACCTTGATCATGTAGTAG
>JADDQZ010000017.1:29521-30647 GCA_016781085.1 Actinomycetota bacterium | reverse complement strand
CACGACAGCGAAGACATCTGGATCGGTGTCGATGTCGGCGGCGAACGCTCCGCAACCGCCGTCGTCTGGGTCAACGAACAGCTGCACGTCGGCGCGAACATCTTTCACGGCGACCCGGGCGTGCTCGAAGCCGTCGAACTCGTGCGCGACCTCGCCAGCCAACACAACGTGCGCGAACTCGTCTACGACCCGTGGCGGTTCGGGCAAGCCGCCCAGGAACTCGAGCGCGAAGGGCTCACCGTCGTCGCGTTCCCGCAACACGACGCGCGCATGATCCCCGCCTCCGCACGCCTGCACGCCGCCATCGTCGAACAACGCGTCACCCTGCCAGACGATCCCCAACTCGCCCGCCACGCCTCCGACGCCATCGCTCGTCACTCCCGCCGCGGATGGCGGATCGACAAGCCCAATCCGCGAGCGAACATCGACGCGATGATCGCGCTAGCGATGGCCGTCGAGCGCGCCGAACAGAAACCCGCGCCCGTCGAGGTCATCGGATGGCTCTGAAACCCTGCCTCAGTTGTGGCCGCCTGACCCGCGCGAGCCGGTGCCGCGACTGCTCAGCCGCGAGCCCATATCAAACCGCGGACTGGCGGCGGGTGGCGCGCGCCGTGACGGCCAGTGCAGGGTGCTGTAGCCGATGCGGAAACACAACGCGGTTAAAACCGCCCACCACCGCATTCCGCGCGCCCAAGGTGGCCCTGACCAGCCCTGGAACCTCGAAGTGCTCTGCATCGCGTGCCACAACCGCATCGAAGCCGAACGCCGGCGCCCCTAACGAGCGGCGCGTGGCGATCATCCGAATCTTCTGACCGTTGCCCAGATACTTCCGACCTTTTCGCGCTTATCCGGATCACGCACAAAGCGCCGCCTATCCATGCCCCCATGCAGTCGCGCGACAAAGCGCGGGGTACGGTGGCGCTCCCACTGGCAGGCCACGCACCAATCGCCGTCCGGGGCGCGGTGCCAGCTCAACAGCTCAGCCAAGTTCGCGGCTGACATTCCGTCTGCCAGAGCCGTCTTACCGCAACCCGTGCAACGGAGCGACACCCCTGCCGACGTGGCAACCTTGCGACTCACCTGCGGGACCGTACGCCGACCTCGCCTGACCGCACAACGATCGAGT
>JADDQZ010000017.1:0-29353 GCA_016781085.1 Actinomycetota bacterium | reverse complement strand
CTGCTCTAACCGACTGAGCTACCGGCCCCTGACGCTGCCGTAACGCCGAAGGCTACTGGTGGTCATCGCTGAAGTCGCCGTATGGGCGTCCGCGTCGCCATTTCTGCAAACGCAAGTATGCGCCGAACGGGTCGATCATGGGAGAGTGAACATGTTCGCCGACTGGTTGACGGTTGCCGCCGCGCTTGTGCTGCTGGCGACCTTTTGCGAGCGGCTGCGAGCGCGCCGCCGAAGGCGCGGCGCCGCCTTGTCGGCCCCGACGCCGGAAAGCCAGCTCCTGTTCGAGGAGCAAGTCCGTCACCGGGCCTTCCACGACTCGCTCACTCAGCTGCCCAACCGGGCCCTCTTCTACGACCGCGTCCAGGAGGCACTCGATCGCCATGCCGGCGAACCGCACCTGGTCGCCGTCTTGTTCGTCGACATCGACGCCTTCGTAGAAGTGAATCGTGCTTGCGGACACGAAACGGCCGACGCTCTGCTGGTCGAGCTGTCCGCGCGCTTGACTAGTTGTTTGCGTGCTACGGACACCAGCGCCCGGCTTGGCGGCGACGACTTCGGCGTCTTGCTCGAGAACGTCGCGTCACGCTCTGAGGCGATTCGAGCGGCAGCCCGCATATCGGATCTGCTTTCAAACCCGCTCCGGGTTGGCGAAGAGTCGTTCGGGCTCACGGTCAGCATCGGCGTTACGGTTCCCGCTCATGCGGATACCACCGCGGACGAGCTCATGGCGGAAGCCGACATGGCTCTGTACGCCGCCAAACAGCGTGGCTCCGGAAGCTATGAACTCTTTCATGACGAGTTGAGGCGCGAACTACTCGCTGAGCTCGACGGCACCCCGAACCCAGGCCGACGTCCTGGCGGCAGCCCATCCATGTACGCGCTCGACGAGCAGCGCCTGCAGGTCAGCCGGCTGCTCGAGGATCCCGACGCCATCAAAATTCTTTATCAGCCCGTCATCGATCTGCGCACAGGGCGCGTAGCGGGATACGAGGCGCTCTCAAGGTTTTCTTCCGATCCTTACCGGCCCCCGAACGCCTGGTTCGCGCAAGCGGCCAGTGTCGGTCTCGGAGCCGAGCTCGAAGCGGCCGCCATCGTCCGCGCGCTCGCCGTTGACGCTCGTCCGCCGGGGGCGTTTCTGACCGTCAACGTCAGCCCGACGGCCCTGTCCTCCGCGGTGATGCTGCAAACGCTGCCCGATGACCTCACCGGCATCGTTCTTGAGATCACCGAAAACGAGCCCGCCAGCGAGGAAGCGGGCTTTCAGGCCGTGCTGGAGGGCTTGCGCCGCCGCGGAGCGCGGCTCGCCGTCGACGACGCTGGAGCAGGTTACGCGGGCCTACGCCAGCTGATGGTCTTGCGTCCTGACGTCATCAAGCTCGATCGCGGGCTGATCGACGGCGTCAGCAATGATCCTGCCAAGCTCGCGCTGGTCGAAGCCTTCGTGCGCTTTGCTCGACGCGTACACGCCGAAGTCTGCGCGGAGGGAATCGAAAGCCTCGAAGACCTGCGCACCCTGGCCGACGCGGATGTCTCATACGGGCAGGGCTACGTCCTCGCTCGCCCCGCACCGCCGTGGGCTGAACCACTGCCCGACGCCAAGCAGTTTTTGCGACAGATCTCTTCGGAAGCCTTGCGCGACCCCCTTGTGGGCGGATCTGCGCACTTGGACGACGACCGCGCGCTCGAAGAAGCCACGACGAGGGTCTCACGTGCGGGATCGCACTCGGAGCTCAAACCCGCACTCGAAGTCATGGCTCGCTGCTTGCACGCTCATCAGGTGTCCTTTTCAGCCGTCCGTCACGACACGGCTCGCATCCAACCGCTGTGCCGGTTCGGTTCCCTTGAAGCGCTTACCTGCTACCCGAGCGCGGAGCGGCCGCTGGCGGCCGAGGCGCTGCGGACACAGCAGGTGCGGCATGTCGTTTGCGATGATCCCGACGCCAACGGGCAGGAAGTGACGGTTCTGCGCCGGCAGGGCGAGCGCTCACTGCTCCTCGTTCCTGTCGTGGCCGGCGGCGTGTCGGTCGGCTTGCTCGAGATCTACAGCCCGGAGCCGCGTTCGTGGAGCCGATTGGAAGTATCCCGCGCCCGCCTCTTTGCCTCCCAGCTCGCCGGTCTGCTGCGCAGCGAAGCGAGCCGTACCTTCCATACAGGCGTGCTCGACGCTCTCGGGCGCGATGGCGATTCGCCCACACAGCGGTTCCTGCAAGCGGCGTGCGAGGCGTACGGCTGGGATCTAGGCCTGGCATGGACATTTGCAAGCCCTGATGACGACACGCTGACGCTCTCGCAGTGCTGGTCTTCGCCCGCATTTGCGCCCAATGGTTTCTTGGAAGCAGCTCGCGCCTTGTCAATCGTGCCCGGGCTCGGCATTCCCGGCCGCGCGTGGGCCTCGAGACAACCGGTGTGGGTGCAGGACGTGCTTGCCGACCGTGGCTTCCTCGCCACAGAGGCGGCCGAGGACGCCGGGTTGTCGTCGACTCTCGCTCTGCCGGTTCGCCTCGATGGCCGCTTGGTCAGCGTCGTCCAGCTGTTCTCCGTCGAGCCCCGTCCGGTGCAAGCCGACAGCGCCGTGGCGCTGATGCAAGACGCCGAGCGGATCGCCCGCATCGTCGCGCCAAACGAGCCGGGCCCCGGCCACTACGACGATCTCTCCTTCACGCGAGTCGGAGTGGCAACGCTCGAACATCCTGCTTGACCGCCTGCTGAGATTGGAGCGTGACTACTTCCCGGCGCTTCTTCCTCGCTGCCTTCGGCGATCCGGGACATGCCTTCCCGATGATCGCCTTGGGAGCAGGGCTGGTCGCTCGGGGACACGAAGTCCGTGTGGAGACCTGGGAGCGCTGGCGGCCGCAGGTGCACGGCCAAGGCATGGGCTTCGTGCCTGCGCCGGAGTACCCGGTCTTCGCCACGGCGTATCAAGCGGCAGAGCCGTACAAGGCGGCAGCCGACGCCGCGCAGGTGACGCGCCAGGCCATCTCGGACTGGCGTCCGGACGCATGCGTGTGCGACATCCTCACGCTGGCGGCCAGCTTCGCGGCCGAGCTCGAAAGCGTGCCATGGTCGACGCTTGTGCCGCACGTGCTGCCGCTTACTCAGCCCGGATTGCCGCCTTATCCGCTGGGCGGACGTCCGGCGCGCACACCGGTCGGTCGGAGCGTGTGGAGGGCGGCGGGACGGCTCGCGCACGGGGCGCTCGAACTCGGCCGCCGACAGAACAACGAAGCTCGGGCCGCGCTCGGCCTGCCGCCCCTGCCGTATCACCAGACCGGACTGTCGCGGACCTTGACGCTGGTCGCCACGCTGCCTCAGTTGGAGTACCCCCGGCGCTGGCCTGAGTGGACACGGCTCGTCGGACCGCTTCTCTGGGAGCCACCAGGGGCGCCAGAGATCAAGCCCTCAGCAAAGCGACCGGTAGTGCTCGTCGCTCCTTCCACCGCCCAGGATCGCGAAGGCCACTTGCTGCGGTGTGCGCTCGCCGGCTTAGCGCGTGAAGAAGTGGACGTCATCGCCGTTGGGGACCCAGCCCTGGTTCCTGCCGAGACGCTCCCGGCGAACGCCAAGCTTGTGTCCTGGCTGTCGTACGCCCGAACGATGCCGCATTGCGATGTGGTCGTCACTCATGCGGGGCACGGCACGCTGGCCCGGGCGCTGGTGAGCGGGTGTCCGGTGGTGGCCTGCCCGGCGGGAGGCGATATGGCAGAGAATGCGGCCCGTGCGGAATGGGCGGGGCTGGGCGTGCGGGTCCCTTCAAGGCTGCTCGGGCCGCGAGCTCTGCGCGTCGCCGTCCGGCGCGTGCTGGCGGATCAGGCGATGAGGCGGCGTTGCGCCAGCGTTGCGGCGTGGGCCGGGACGCATGACGCGGCGGGAGCCGCCGCGCGCGAGCTCGAGGAGTTGCTTCGGCGAAGCGGGTGACGGCAACGCACCGGAACCTCAACTCGGGGAGCGATGCGGACTCCACTTTAGATCCGCTGAAGCGGATCGTAACTCCGGGGGTGGGATTCGAACCCACAACCCTTCGATTAACAGTCGAATGCTCTGCCGTTGAGCTACCCCGGAACGACGGCTCCGGGATTCGATCCGGAGCTTGCGCGGGATGGTAGCGCCCGTAGCGCTCTGGCTCCTACCGCCCCCCTGCTCAATGCAAGCGGTGTCTCAATGCGTCGAGGACTCGCTGGCGCTCACCGGCAAGCTCCCTCACGCGGCCGCCGTCTCCGGCGGCGCGGCCTGCTGCGATATCGCGCTCGAGGTGTGCGAGCTCGAGCTGGAGGGCTTCGGTTTCGATGTCCTGAGCGCTGGCCTGCATCTCCGCGGCGCGCACGACAAGCTCGGCAACCAGGCGAGCAAGCTCTTCGTCGTCACGCGGTAGCTCACCGGCGGGACTGCGCAGCCGCCCGCGCAGGTAGCCGGCCGCTTTGCGGGTCCGCGGAGCTGAGAAAAGCGTGTCGGCATCAGCCTTGGCGAGCTGGCGCTCGCCTTCTTCGGGAAGAGCCACGCAGAGCGCGAGAAAGGCCCGTTCGGCTTGCTCGCGCCGGTCGAGAACGGTGCGAGCGCCACCGCTGGACAGAGCACCCGAGCTCGATCCCGTGGTCCGCCCACGACCGCGCGCGTCACCTGCACCATTCGTCTGCCCGGAAGCGCCCGCCGCCGCTGAAGCGACCAGTTGAGGTGAGACGGCGATGCGGTCTGACACCAGCCGGATGAGATCCTCGCGCAGCACCCCTTCCGGCAGTCCGCCGATGACGCGCGAGGCTTGTTCAAGCGCGCGCTCGCGGCCGCTGAGCGAACCGAGGTCAGCGCCCTGCAGCGCCCTTGTGACTTCGAACGACGCGTACGGCACCGCCGCGCCCAATAAGCGGCGTATGGCGTCCGGGCCTTCCTTGACGACTACATCGGCGGGATCTGCCCCGGCTGGCATCACGACCACGAGCAACTCCCCTTGGCGGTCTCGCTGAAGCGCGACCGCCGCCTTGGCGATCGCCGCCTGCCCGGCCGCGTCGGCGTCCATGCAGAACAGCAACGTCGGCGCGACGCGCCGCGACAGCGTGCGGGCGTGTTCTTCGGTGATCGCCGTCCCCATGACTCCGATCGCGTTCTCGATGCCCGCCTGGTGCAGGGCGATGACGTCGGTGTAGCCCTCGCACAGCACGACGCGCCCCGCCCGCGCCGCGGACGTCCGCGCCAGGTGCAAGCCGTAGAGCTGCTGGCGCTTGTGAAAGATCTCTCCTTCAGCGGAGTTCAAGTACTTCGGCTCCTGATCGGCTCCCAGCGCCCGCGCGCCGAAACCGACCACCCGGCCGCGCTCGTCGGCCAGCGGGAAGGTGATCCGACGCCGGAAGCGGTCGTACGCGCCACCGGAGCGCCCGCGCAGACAAAGGCCGGCCGCCAGAAGCTCGTCTTCGCTGTAACCGGCGCGCCGCGAGCCGACGAGCACCTTGTCCCATGCGCTCGGGGCGTAGCCCACGCCGAAGGTCCGCAAGCTCTCTTCCTGCAATCCGCGTTCGGCGAGATAGGCGCGCGCCGGTGCTGCTTCTTCTGACTCCCACAGCATCCGGACGTACCAAGCGGCAGTTCGCTCCAGCAGTGCGAGAAGCCGCTCCCGGCGCCCGCGCCGTGCCGCCTCGCCCGGATCCTCGCTGGTGCGCTCAAGCTCGACGCCGCTGCGGTCGGCTAGCAACTCCAGCGCTTCACCGAAGTCGACGCCTTCTGTGGCCATCACAAAGCCGAAGAGGTCTCCCCCGACCCCGCAGCCGAAGCAGTGGTAGAGCTTCTCCACCGGATCGATGCCGAATGACGGAGTGCGCTCGTCGTGGAAGGGACACAGCCCCGTCAGCCGTCGCGGTCCAGAGGGCTTGAGCTCCGTCCGCGCGCCGACCAGCTCAGCGAAATCGACCGCGTCGCGTACGCGCTCGCGCGAAGCGTCGGTGTAGCGCGGCATCAGACGCCGGCCAGGCCGATGGGCACGGCGTGCGACGTCCATTCGCGGATCGCGTAACGGTCGGTCATGCCCGCCAAGTAGTCGATCAGCCGATCGGCCGGCTCGGCGCCAGCCACTCCTTCGGGTAGCTCGTCCGGCGCGTCGCTGTAGTAGTCGAACAAGCCGCGCACCACGCGCTCGATCTTCCCATGCTCGGCGCGTGCGGCTTCGCCCATGTACACGTGCTGGAACATGAACGTGCGCAGGCGTCGCATCGCTCCTCCCACGAGGTCGCTTTGCACGATGTCGCCGGCGCGCTCGGATTCGCTCACCAAGTCGTGAACGAGGGCGTCTATCCGCGTAGCCCCGCTCTTGCCGAGGATCTCGAGCTCCGCCACCGGGAGATCCCCTGAGTGCAGGACGCCCGCCCGCAACGCGTCGTCGATGTCGTGGTTGATGTAGGCGATGCGGTCGACCAGCCGAACGATCTTTCCTTCGAGCGTCCGCGGCTCGCCCGCGCCGCTCGAGTGTCTGAGAATCCCGTCGCGGACCGTGTCGGTCAGGTTGAGGCCTTCGATGACTTCGACCACGCGGACGGAGTGCTCGTTGTGCCGGAAGCCGCGTCCGAAGCGCTCGCGCGAGCAGGCGTCCAGCACTTCTTCTCCGATGTGGCCGAACGGCGGGTGCCCGAGGTCATGTCCGAGGCCGATCGCTTCGGTGAGATCCTCGTTGAGCGACAGCGCGCGGGCGACGGTGCGCGAGACCTGCGTCACTTCGAGCGTGTGCGTCATCCGCGTGCGGTAATGGTCCCCTTCAGGGGCGACGAAGACCTGCGTCTTGTGCTTGAGCCGGCGAAATGCCTTGGAATGCACGATCCGGTCGCGGTCACGCTGAAACGGCGTTCGCAGCGAACACTCGGCTTCCTCGCGTGCGCGAACGCCGGGATAGGACCTCGTCGCCAGTGGGCTGAGGAACCTCTGCTCGTAAGCGAGTGTGCGCCGTTCGAAGTCACCGGTACGAGGAGAAGAGCAAGCCATGACTGACGACCAAGTGTCGCAGCGCCGCGATCAGCGATCTGTGACGAAAGCAGGCGTACCCGTGCTGAACGAGCGCACCGGCCTCAGCGAGACACCGGCGTGGTGTTCGAGCGTCTCCGTCAAGGCCCGCTCGGCCTGGCGCAACGCGCGCTCGGATGCCGTGGGCGCAGACGCGAGCGGACGACCGAGAGCCTGAACGAGGAACTCGTGCGCTTCTTCGTCGAGCACGAAGGAGCTTGCCTCGCATGCGCTACAAACCACGCCGCCCGCCGCACCGGAATAGCCCGTCAGATGCTCGCGCTCCCCACACGAGGCACAGCCGGCCAGTTGCGGGGCAAACCCGGCTGCCAGCAGCAGCTTCGCCCGGAAGGCGAGCGCGTTGGCTCGCGTCGCGCGCGAAGTGTCTGATTCCATGAGCTGAAGCTGATTGGACAACAGGTGATAGACGCCGGGATGAGCGTCTCCGTCTCCGAACAACCGCGCGACGGCCTCACACGCGCGTGCCGCTCCGTCGAGCGCCGCGCCGTTTTCGCGCAAACGCGGATAGCCGTCGATCGTCTCCGCCGAGGTCACGGTGTAGAGATCGCCGCGGCCGACGTGGAGCACGAGTTGGAGCTTGAAAAAGGGCTCGAGCCGGCCGCCGAAGCGCGAACGCGCGCGCCGGACACCCTTGGCGATCGCGCCGAGACGGCCATGGTCGGGGGCGTAGAGATGCAGCACCCGGTCGGCTTCGCCGTAGCGGATGGTTCGCAGCACGATCGCTTCGGTCTTCAGTGCCGCCGGCAAAGCACTATCCTTTGTGAAGTGACATCGCCTCGAGTGACCATCTACACCACAGAAGCATGCGGCTACTGCCGGACGGCCAAGGCGCTCCTGGACCGGCGCGGCGTCCCGTACGAGGAGCGCAACCTCGCCCGTGACCCCGATGGGCGCGCGCAGCTTGTCGAGCGGACCGGGATGATGACTTTCCCGCAGATCATGATCGACGGGGAGCCGATCGGCGGCTATCAGGAGCTCAAAGTCGCCGAACGCGACGGCAAGCTCGACGATCTGGTCACCGCCTGACGCGGCTGACGCGGCTTGATCTGGCAGCGCTCGCAGACGTAAGTGCCGCGGCCTGCCGCTCGTAGCTTTCTTACCGGACTGCCACAAGCAGGGCACGGCAGCCCTTCGCGCCGGTGGACGGAAAATTCGTTCTGGAACCCGCCGCGGACGCCGTCGGGGTGGCGGAAGTCGTCGATCGAAGCGCCTTTGGCGTCCAGACCCGCTTGCAGCACCGTAAGGATTCCGTCGCGCAGTGCCGCCCATTGTCGCGCGTCGAGGCGCCCCGCCTCGCGCAGTGGGTGCACGCGGGCGCGGAACAAAGCCTCGTCGGCGTAAATGTTGCCGACACCGGCGAGCTTTCGTTGATCGAGGAGAAAAGCTTTGATCGGCGTTCGGCTGCCGCGCGCCAGTGTGCGCATGTGCTCCGTGGTGAAGGCTTCGTCGAAGGGCTCCACGCCGAGACGGCGGTCGAGGAACTCGTCGCGCGCCGCCGTCCCCACGGCTAGCTCGCCTGTGCCAAAGCGTCGGGGATCGACGAACGCGACCCGGCGACCGTCGTCGAAGTGAAAGACGACGCGCGTATGAGCCACTTCCCCAGCGGGATCAAGCAGCAGGGTGCCGGTCATCCGCAGGTGCACGAGCAAGAAGACGTCACCTCCGAACTCCCAGATCAAGTACTTGCCGCGGCGTGAGAGCTTGTCCAGGCGCCGGGCGCTGACGGCGTTCGCGAGCTGATCGGCGGCAAGCGGTTGCGTCCAACGGGGATCGCGGATCTCGACCTCTCGCAACCGCTTTGCCTCCACGTGCGGAGCAAGCTGGCGTCTGATGGTCTCGACTTCGGGCAGTTCCGGCATGCGATCCGAGATTGAGGCTAGCCGCTCGCTCCGCCCGTTTGAATCCAAGTGCGCAGACCGCGCTCAAAGCGCCGCGAACTGACGCGCAACACCTTGCGCATCACGCGATCGGTGAGGCGTGAGCCTGCCGGTCCGCTGATCTCAGGATTACCGAACTCGCGCAGCAAGGTCATCAGCCTCCGTTCTCCGTAGACGTCGGCGATGTAGAAGGCGGCGGCCGAGGAATAGGCGTAGGCGGGGCTGAGCTGATCGTGCGAGAGCTGGGCGATGGAGGTCGGTCGCGCAAGCCCCGAAAGCGATAAACCCCGTCGGGCGGCGCGCGCCGTTCCGGTGGTGGCGAGATGCGCCGCCGCGAGTGCCCGGCGGTCGTCTCGGGAGACGTAGAGAGCGAAGCCCTCCTGCAGCCACGCCGGGGTGCGTCCCGAAGTTCTGCGCGCCAACGCAGCATGCGCGAGCTCGTGGGTGAGGACTTCCTGACGGGTCGCAGAGGACAGCTGCGTGAACCGCGACCATGGCACGATCACGCGTAGCGAAACCACTTCGCTGACACGCTGAGCCGGCCCCTCCACGCGGAGGGCGGCGTCGGTGACGGCGCTCAAGCCCTCCACTCCGGGAAGCTCCGGAACCAAGCGACGGGCGGCGCGTGCGTCCCCGGCGATCAGCACCAGGTAACGGCGCTGAAGCGGGCTGCGCGGAAGGCGCTGCCGGACCTGCGCGTAAGCCGATTCCAGCAGAGCGGGCAACCCCGCGGCGCGAGAATCGACACCCGTCGGCGCCAGCACGCGAAAGTGGCGCGTTGGCTCGAGTCTGTAGCGCGCGACTTCCCATGGCATCGCCGTGCGGCCCGTTTCGCGATTGATCAGCCAGCGTCCGTTGCGGTTGACCATGTTGAACCTGCGATTCACACTCCAGCGCCCGCCGAGACCGGCGAGGCGGTACGAGAAGCGAGTGGTGAGCGCGGCGCGCTTGCGATTCAGGCGGAGCTGTTGAACGTCGAAACCGACGTCGCGCAGGGGAAGCTCGCCGGCCTTGCCAGCGGTGCGCCGATCCTTCATGCGCCGCCGCGGCACGGAAGTCGCCGCATAGGCCCGAGGTTGCCGTTGTTCGAGCGCTTGCGCACGACGCTGGAGTTGCGCGGCGATCGCTCCCGCCGCGCTGGGCGTCGGTTGCGGCCGCGGGGGGCTTTGGTGCGGCGTTGGTGACGCTTCTCTCGAGCCTGACGCGGGGCTCTTGCGGTCGGCATCGCCGCCACAACCGCCCAGCCCCAAGACGACGGCGAGCGTCCACACGACCCAAAGGACGTGATTGACCCTGATGAGTCGGCGGGGTTCTCGAAGGCGCGACGTACTGCTCCGGTCAAGCGGGTGCGGTGGCGTCACCAAGGATGACGAACCGCCGTCACGGTAGACCGTGACCTCATTGCAGGCGGTGTCTGTCTGTCCGCGCCGCCCACGTGTCCGGCTCGGCCGCGAGCACGCCGCTTCGCGGCCCGCTTTCGGAAGATTCCCGCGCGGCTTCTACGCGCGCGGATGCGCGTCGAAGTAGACGTCGCGCAGCCGTGAGGAAGACAAGTGGGTGTAGAGCTGCGTCGTGGTGAGGTCGGCGTGTCCGAGCATCTCTTGCAGCGACCGCAGGTCACAGCCCCCGGCCAGAAGGTGAGTCGCGAACGAGTGACGCAGCGTGTGAGGACTCATGCGGCCCTCCAAGCCGGCGCTACGCGCGTGGCGCTGGACGATCTTGTAGAGCCCCTGGCGCGTCAAGCCGGTTCCGCGCTGGTTGACGAACACCGGCGCTTGCAGCCGGTCGCCGGCCAGCTTCGGACGCCCGCGCGATAGGTAGAGCGTCAAGGCTCCGGCCGCCGTAGAGCCAAGCGGGACGATCCGCTCCTTGGACCCTTTGCCGCGCGCCCGCAGCATTGCTTCTTTGATGTCGACGTCTGAGACTTGCAGCTCGATCGCCTCTGACGCACGCAGGCCACAGGCGTACATGACTTCAAGCAGAGCACGGTCACGCAGCGATGCCGGATCACTCCCGTGCGGCTGTTCGAGGAGCTTCGCCACCTCGTCCCGGGACAGGACGTTCGGGAGCTTGCGTGAGTGCTTGGGCGCTTTGAGCTTTGTCGTGGGGTCTTCCTCGAGGATGCCTTGACGCATCAAGTGGCGATGAAATGAGCGCAGGCAGGCGACCTTGCGCTGAAGCGTCGCCGGTGCGACCGGCGGACGGTCGCTGGTTCCCTCCAGCAACCCGCTGACGAAGTCCGCGAGCTGCTCGTGCGACACCTCGAGCGGGGCGACGCCGTGGCTGTGCAGCCACGCGCCGTACTGGAGAAGATCGCTGCGGTAGGCCTCCAGCGTGTTGCGCGACAAGCCGCGCTCGAATTCGAGGTAAGCGAGGAAGTCGAGCAGAAGGTGCTCCAGCGGAGTTTCCGCCGAGGGCGCCGACCAAGCCGGCTGAGCAGTAGCGAGGGCCATGACGAGCGTCTTCGCCGCCGAAGCGGCGAAGCCTCCCCCACCCTCGAAGCAACTAGCGGCCGAGCACGCGCCGAAGCTCGTAGAGCCCGATCAACGTCTTGGCGTCGGTAACTTCTTCGATCAGTGCGTCGATCTGGGCGAGCGGCCGCGTGACGATCTCAATGCGCTCATTTTCTCCGGAGTCGAGCTGCTCGTCCCGCAGTCCGCTGGCGAGGTAGATGAGGATCTCGTCGTGGCTGTAACCCGGCGACATGTGCGCCGTCTTGAGTAGCTGCCAGTCTTCGGCGGCCTTGCCGATCTCTTCGGCGAGCTCGCGTTTTGCCGTCTCGAGCGGTGGCTCGCCTTCGACGTCGCGGCGGCCGGCCGGCAGCTCGAGCATGGCGGGATCGCCGGTGGCCTCGCGTGGTTGCCTTACAAGCCACACCTGCTCGTCGTCGTGGGCGACGACGGCCACGGCGCCGGCCGTGACTGTCACTTCGCGCGTGACTTCTTCGCCGTCGTCGTGGAGGAAAGTGCGCCGGTAGAGGGTCGAGACGTGACCGGCGTGGATGATCTCTGAACTGGTCTGGCGGAAGCTCACGGCAGCGACCCTAGCGAGCGCTGCGCCAAGACGCCACGCGAGCGAAGGCCGTTCAGCGGCAAGCCGTCAGGGATGCGAGAACGTCGCCGGCCGCCAGGGCGGAGGCGAAGAACTCAGGATCCTGCTCCCACGAGCGACCCATGTGACGCGCCGGAAGACCTGAAGCCACATAGGCACCGAGATCGGCTCGACCGGATCGCCAGTGGTGGCGCTCCAATCCCTCTTCGACCGGCCCGTGCGTGGCAACCGTGAGTGCTACCAACGCCAGTTCGAGCATCGTCTGGGTGTGGTGGGAAAGGCCTTGGTGGCGCGGGCGCGGGTCGCCGCTGGACCTGCGCGGGGTGACGACCACGTGGCACCCGAGCGCGGCAGCCGTGTGGCTTGTCTCCAGGGCGATCATGCCGCCGTGACCCAATCGCGTGCCCGATCCAAGGATGCCGGGGCCGGGACCGCACACCGCAGCGTCCCAGCCTTGTGCCAGAAAACCATGCTCGATCGCGCCGGCCGTGGTTATGGCCTCATGTTCTCCCCCGTAGCACGGACCGGCAGTGATGTGGCCGGCGAGGAGATGACGTTCGCGTAGCTCGGGAACCACACGAGACAGCGCCCCGGTCAGCGCTCCGCCCGCGGTCTGCACGAAGCCGAGCCGCGCCCCTACAGCGACCTGACCGAACGCCCAGGCGAGCGGGGCCAGTTGGCCGTGGAGAAAGCAGACCGCGACCGGCCCGCCGCGCAAGCGGTCGCTCGCCGGCGCTGCGTTTCCCCGTTCTGTTGGCGTCCGTTCTTCCGCGGGCGCCACCGCGTGCTGCAGGCTCGTGTAATTGAGCTTCATCACGTGCGCGCCGGCCACGCCCGCGCCCCCAAGCCCCCGTGAGAGATTCACGTGCACGAGGTCATAGCCGCCGGAACCGAGTGCAAGATCGAGCGCCGCGACGTTGACCACGACGTCATCTCCAACGTGGGCCGGCCCGGTGAACGACACGTCGGCCAGGGCGGGGCGACGCTCATCGCCGACCTGGACTTCCAGCTCTTGCATCGGACGGGACGGGTCGCCGGCCGCGGCCACAATTCCCCGCCTCAGCGTGAGCATGGCCGCAAAAAGCTCCTCACACCGCGGCGGATTCCTCGAGCAGCACCAGCGCCACGTCGAGCATCTCTTCCAGCGCCGCGACCGTTACTCGCTCGGTCGGCTCGTGGTTGCGCTCCGTGCCGTTGGCCAGGTTCACGCAGGGAAAGCCCTGAGCTTGAAGAGCGTTGGCGTCTGAGCCGCCGCCGGTGGCAATCCGTCGCGGTTCGTGCCCGCGGGCTCGCAATGCCGCTTCGGCGACTGCAAGCGGCTTGGAAGACGACTTGGTCTTATAGCCGTCGAACATCTTTTCGCAGACGATGTCGACGTCGCACTCGGCTTGCGTGGCGCCATCGTTGACGGCGTCGACGATCCGTGCCAGCGCCTGCTCGGCCTTGACCGGGTCAAGGGAGCGCGTCTCGGCCAGCAGGCGGCAGTGTTCGGCGACGACGTTGGTCGACCCGACGCCGCCTTCGATCGATCCCACGTTGGCTGTCGTTTCAGGATCGATGCGCCCGAGTGGCATCGCGGCGACGGCATAGGCGGCGGCGGAAATGGCGCTGCGACCGTCTTCGGGCCGTATGCCGGCGTGCGCCGCACGTCCATGAAAGGCCGCGGAAATCCGGTAGTACGTCGGTGACGCAACCACCACTTCGCCGATCGGCGTGGCGTGATCGAAGATGAAACCGAACTCCGAGCTAAGCCGCCCGGCGTCGAAGGCCTTGGCGCCGGCCAAGGCGTTTTCCTCCGAAACGGTGAACAGCAGCTCTAGACCTATCGGCGGCGGCTGCGTTCGGCAGCGGCGCGCGACTTCGAGCATGACCGCGACCGCCGCCTTGTTGTCGGCGCCGAGGATGACGTCGTGAGAGTTCTCCCAACCGCGGTCCACGACCACCGGCTCAATCGGACCGTCGACCGACACCGTGTCGAGATGCGCACACAGCAGCACATTGCGATCGGAGTCTGCGGGGATCCGAGCGAGCAGGTTTCCGCACTCGGCTCCGGCAGCGTCCGCAGCGTCGTCTTCCCTTACGTCGAAGCCGAGGTCGCGAAGAAAGCTCGCGACGTAATCGGCGCAGGCACGCTCATGCCCGAAGGGGCTGACGATGCGGCACAAATCGGCGAACGTCTCGTTCAGCCGCGCCTTTTCGCCTTCGCTCGCCGGCTTCACGCGCTCGGCGAGCGAATCAAGCCGACTCGACGGCGGGTGCGCCGACGGTCATGCGCCCGTTGGATGACTCCGCGGCGCTGGCCGTGTCTGGGTCGCCGTTCGCACGCGACTGTTCGAGCGCCGCCTTGACGAACTCCCTGAACATCGGAGCGGGACGCTCAGGACGGGACTTGAATTCCGGGTGAAATTGCGAAGCCACGAAGAACGGGTGTTCGGGAATCTCCACCATCTCGACCAGCCGGTCGTCTGGCGACGTTCCGGAGAACGTCAATCCGGCGGCTTGCAACTTGCGCCGCAGGAGGTTGTTGACCTCGTAGCGGTGCCGGTGGCGCTCGTAGACGACCGCTTCGCCGTAGATTTCGCGGGCGCGGGTGTCCTCGTGAAGCTTGACGGGGTCTGCGCCGAGCCGCATGGTGCCGCCCATGTCGGCAACTTCCTTTTGCTCGGGCAGCAGGTCTATGACCGGAAAAGGCGTTTCCGGGTCGAACTCCGTCGAGTTGGCGCCATCCATGCCGGCCACGTGGCGGGCGAACTCCGCGACCGCGATCTGCATCCCAAGGCAGATGCCGAGATACGGAATGTCTTCCTCGCGGGCGATCCGCGCCGCCTCTATCTTGCCTTCAACGCCGCGCTGTCCGAAGCCGCCCGGAATGAGAATGCCGTCGACGTCGCGCAGCGCGTGTCTGACTTGGTCGTCGTTGAGCGTCTCTGAATCCACTCGAAGCAGCTCGATGTCGCAGCCGTTCGAGAAGCCCGCGTGTTTGAGTGATTCGGTGACGGACAAGTAGGCATCATCGAGCTTGATGTACTTGCCGACCAGAGCAATCCGGACACGACCCGCGTGCCCTTCCGTCGCCCGCGTCACCATCGCCTCCCACTCTTGTAGCTGGGGCTCGGGGGCCTCCAACCCGAAGTGCTCGAGCACGAAGTCGTCGACGCCTTCAGCCCGGAACAGCAACGGCACCTTGTAGATTAAATCGACGTCTTGAGCCGAGATGATGGCGTCGTTCGGCAGAGAGGCAAACAAGGCGATCTTGCGCCGGACGTCAGACGGCAGCGCTCCCTCGGACCGGCAGACCAGCATGTCCGGCTGAATGCCGATCCGCCGCAGCTCGTTGACGGAGTGCTGCGTCGGCTTGGTCTTGAGCTCGCCGGCGTGGCCGATGTAGGGAACGAGCGTCAAGTGGATGAACATGCAGTTGCGCCGGCCGAAGTCGACCGGGAACTGGCGGATGGCTTCCAGGAACGGCAGCGACTCGATGTCTCCGACCGTGCCGCCGATCTCGGTGATCACCACGTCGACGTCCTGAGCAGCGGCGATCAGCTGGATGCGGTGCTTGATCTCGTCGGTGATATGCGGCACGACCTGGACGGTCGCTCCGAGATAGTCGCCGCGGCGTTCCTTGCGGATCACCGAGTTGTAGATGGCGCCCGTGGTGACGTTCGAGCCGCGCGAAGTGTTGGCGTCGGTAAACCGCTCGTAGTGACCGAGGTCGAGGTCGGTTTCGGCGCCGTCTTCGGTGACGAAGACCTCGCCGTGCTGAAACGGCGACATGGTGCCGGGATCGACGTTGATGTAGGGGTCGAACTTCTGCAGGGCGACACGCATCCCGCGTGCCACGAGCAGGCGCCCGATCGACGCCGCCGTGATGCCCTTGCCCAGCGAGGAAACCACGCCGCCGGTTACGAAGATGAAGCGCGTGCTCGGATCAGCCACTGGAATCGACACTCCGTCGAGTGTAGGGAGCGCTCCGGCGGCCGAGCTGGCGCTCTAGGACTTCCCGGCAGGCCGCGCGTTTGCGGCGGCGGACGTGGCGTGACGCGGCCGTCCCAGTTGGTCCAATGCCCGCAGCGGGGCGTACCGATCAACCGCACGTGAGATCGAGCGCAGTTCGCCGTAAGCCGTCACAGCGACGAGCACACCCAGCGCCGCCAGCTGGCCGGCTACTCCGAGCGCGGTGACGATCCACATCCCCGCCAGCGCGCCCAACAAGTTGCTTCCCGTGTCTCCCAGCATCGCGCGCTCTCGCAAGTCATAGACGCCGAGTACCAGCAGGGGCCCAGCGAACAGCCCGATCTCCCCCAGCGGTGCCACGTCACGGGTAACCGCCAGCAGCAATACCGCGACGATGACGAAGGCCTTGGCCGCACGCCCGGGCCGCAGATCGAGCAGATTGAAGACGTTGGTGCAAAGCACGAGGACCGCCACCGCGAGCGCGTACTCGCCGGCGTTGCGGCCGTCCGCGAGTACGGTCAGCGCCAGTGCCAGCGTTCCGATTGCCTTGAGCGCCCCGGTCGAGAAGCCCCCGGAAAGGATGGCGGCTCCGTGTCCGCGCATCCCGCGCGCGGGCGCGTCGAGAAGATCATCGAGCAAACCAAGGAAGGCAACCCCGAAGGCAAGGGCCAGCATCTGCGCCGACGGTGCGGCTTCTCCCAGCACGAAGCCTGCGGCCGCCAGAGGCACCAGAGCGACGAACGAGACTCCGACGGCAATCGCGGCGGCCGGAAACGGCAAATCGGCGCCGCGGTAGTTGACGCGCGTCCAGCCGTTGGCAGCGAAGTCGGCGAGCGCCCGTGGCGCGAGCACGGCGGCCAAAAGCCCCGACACAAGCAGCGCAACCAGGGCCTCGATCACTTCTACGGCTCGCGAACGACAGTCTCAGGCAGTAGCGCGTCGCTCGTGGGCTTGATGCCGTACGCCCCGTCGGCCGAGCCGGCCAGCGCGAACACCACCGCAGCGCGCCCGGACGGAAGGTCGACGGA
This sequence comes from Actinomycetota bacterium, assembly GCA_016781085.1. GTDB lineage: Bacteria > Actinomycetota > Thermoleophilia > Solirubrobacterales > Solirubrobacteraceae > LC5-1. The sequence continues at coordinate 12,450 of JADDQZ010000017.1, read as the reverse complement.
ATCGACGCTGCCGATTCCGCGGTCGCCGTACCAGGGAACCTGCGAGGGTTGTGTCTCGGAGACTTCGACGCCGAGTACCGGCGTCTTGAGTCCTTCGACGCCGGCTACAACGCCATCCACGAAGACTTCTTCGCGGTCACTCTCCTCGGTCACGACTTCGCCCGGCGACTCGCGGATCAAGACAACGGCGTCCGCTCCCTCCAGCGACCCTGACGTGGAAGAGAAGAGTTCCTGTTGGGAGCTGCGCAGCAACCCGCCACCCTCGATGAGTTGCACGCCGATCCGCCGCCCGAAGGACTCGACGAGCTCCGGCTCTTCTGTGAGCTTCCGGAATCGAGTTGAAGCAAGATGCTCCCCGAGACGCTCGAGCTCCAGGGGCAACCGCAGCGACGACACGGACGAGACGTTGCCGCCGGCATCCCGAACGACCTCGCGGACCGCCTCGTAACTCTCAGACGACGGCTTGTGCAGCAACAGCACGGCCACGCGGCGCCCGCGCAGGCGATCGGCGACGAGCAGCGGCAGCGTCATCTGCTCGTAGGATTGGCGCGTCTCGAGCGTGTCGTTGATTTCGCGTACCTCGGCCCGGGCTTCGCTGACTTCTTCGCGCAAGTTGCCGCGCACGCCCTGCTCGGCGCGAGAGACAAGGCCCTGGTCGCCGATGGCGACTCCCAGCAGCAAGCCGATCCCCAGCGCGAGCAGAACCGCCGCCAGCGAGATGGCGTGATAGCGATAGTCGAACAATTGCTACTTCAATCCCAACAGCACTTCGAGCTGCAACCACAGCAGCCCGGCGAGCTCGCTCAAAGCCGGCGTCGCCAGCACGACGACCACGAGCGTTATCAAGCCGACGAGAAATACCGACAACACCGGCGCAACACCGGGCCGCGGACGATAGAGGCGCGACACGCCCTTGGCGTCGACGAGGATCTCGCCGATTCGCAAGCGCGTCAGGAACGTGCTCGACATGCCGCGACGGCTCTTGTCGAGAAACTCGATCAGGTTGAATTGCGACCCGACCGACACGATCAGCTGAGCGCCCTTTTCGGCGGCGATCAGCATGGCGACGTCCTGGCTGGTTCCTGGCGCCGGCACGACCTTGTGCGGCAGATCGAGCGAAAGCAGGTGATCGCGGCCCGGTGCACGCCCGTTGGGGTACGCGTGCACGACGAGCTCCGCACCGCTGCGCAGCGCACGGTCTGAAGCTGAATCCATGTCGCCGACGATCATGTGGGGCTTGAAGCCCGCCTCGATCACGGCGTCTGCGCCGCCGTCGACGGCGACGATCACCGGCTTGACGTCGCGGATGTAGGGCCGGAGGGCGCGCAGATCGCGCTCGACCCCCACGCCGCGCACCACGATCAGGGCCGGCCGGTCGCGTAGATCGGTGTTGAAACTCGGCAGGTCAAGCTTGCCGGACAACAACTCGCGCTCGTCGAGCATGTGCTCGACGGTGTTGCGGGCAAACGCCTCCAATGCGTCGCCGATGGCGACGCGGAGCGCCTCGGTGCGGGCGACCACCGCTTCAAGCGGCAATTCCTGGCCTTGAGCGACGAGCTTGCCGTTGCGGTGGATCTCGCCGCCACGCAACTCGACACGGCTGCCGTCTTCCAGCAGCGCGAACAAGTCGCATTCCGCACACTCGACTAGCACGATGCCGGCTTGGGCGAGCAGCAGCGGTCCCATGTTGGGATAACTGCCGGAAGAGAAGCTCGCACAGTTCACCACCGCTCGGACCCCGCGGGCGATCAAATCCTCCCCCGACACGCGATCGAGGTCGCGGTGGTCGATGACGGCGATATCACCCGGTTCCAGCCGCTTGACCAGCAGCTTGGTGCGCTTGCCGAGCTTGGCCGGACCGGAGACGGTTCGGCTTACGGTCTCGTCGCGCGGCGGCATCCGCGACGGCGCGGCCGGAGAGCGCTGCTGGCCGAAGGACACAGCCACGAGTCTACGCGCGCCAGCGACACCATCGCGGTCAAATCAGGCGGCCTGCAACAGCTCTTCGGCGTGACGACGGGCCGCCACGTCATCGTTGTTTGCCCCCAGCATCCGCACGAGCTCGGCGACGAGTGCGGCTTCTTCGACGCGCGTCACCGTGGTGCGGGCGGTGTCGGCGCCGGTGTCCTTGACGATTGTGAAGTGCCGGTCGGCAAGCGAGGCGATCTGGGGCAGGTGCGTGATGCAGACCAACTGCCGCTCGGCGGCGAGCTCGCGCAACTGCTCCCCGACGGCGCGCGCGGTGTGCCCGCCGATGCCTGCGTCGATCTCGTCGAACACCAGCGTGTCGGCGCCTCCTTGAGCTGCCGTCGCTCCCATGAGGGCGAGCATGATGCGCGATAGCTCACCTCCCGAAGCGACGTCCCGCAGGGGCGCGGCGGGCACCCCGGGATTCGGCGCGATCAGAAACTCAGCTTCATCGCTTCCGCTCGGTCCGTAGCCGTCACGCGCGCCGAGTGCGATCTCAAAGGACGCGCCCTCCATCGCTAGGCGCGCCAGGCGCTCGCGCACCGCCACGGCGAGCCGCTGCGCCCCCTTGGCCCGTGCCCGCGAGAGCTCTTCGGCGAAATTCGCCAATGCTTGGGCCGAGGCAGCGAGTTGCTCGTCCAGCTGCGACAGCGCTTCTTCGGCGCCCGTGAGCTCGTCGCGCCGCCGCCGGCAATCCTCGGCGTGAGCGAGAACGGCCGCGACCGTTCCGCCGTGCTTTCGCTTGAGCCGGTCGAAAGTCGCCAGCCGCTCCTCCACTTGATCCAAGCGCGCTTGCACTCCTCCCTCCCACGCCCCCCCGTCCGGAGATTGCAGATCTTCGGCGTAGCCGCGAAGCTCAGCCGCCAAGTCGGTCGCTTCGACCGCCAGGCCCTGCAAGCGCTCGGCAAGCTGATCCAGGACCGGATCGATTGAGCGCACGCTGTCGAGCGCGCGGCCGGCGGTGGCGAGGGCCGCGGCCGCACCGCCGGCATCGTCGTCCGGAGAAATGGCCGCCAGGCCGGCTCCCGTCGCCGCAGCGAGCGTCTCGAGATTGCGCAGACGCTCGCGCTCAGCCCTCAGTTCACCTTCGGCAGACTCCGAAGGCTCAGCTTCCTCGATTTCCTGCAGCTCCCACAGCAGCAAGTCGATCTCGCGCTCGCGGGCTCCCGCCCGCTCCTCCAGTTCCTTACGAGTCGCCTTCAAATCACGGTCGGCGGCGTAGGCGGCGGCGAAATCCCGTCGCCGCTTGCCTTGCTGCGGACCGCAAGAGCCGTCCAGGATGTCGAGTTGCGCGGCGGCCAGTGTCAGTTTGCGGTGCTCGTGCTGGCCGTAGAACGACAGCAGCGCTGTCCCCGCCTCACGCAAATCCGCTGCCGTCGCCGACCGCCCGCCGAGATACGCGCGCGTCCTGCCTTCCGCGCTGACCCTGCGGGCGAGTACCAGCTCGTCGGCGTCATCGGGTATCCGCTCGCCGAGGCTGCGGCGTAGCGTGTCGTCGAGCGTGAAGATCCCTTCCACGTAGGCCTCTGACGCTCCCGGCCGCACGATCCCCGTCCGCGCGCGTCCGCCGAGCAGCAGGTCGAGCGCGTGCGCCAGCACCGTCTTGCCGGCGCCGGTTTCCCCCGTCAAGACGTTGAGACCCGGTCCGAGGCGCAACTCGGCCCGCTCGATCAGCAGCAGGTTCTCGACACGCAGCTCGCAAAGCATGCGCTGGGGTCTACCAACCGGAGAAGACGGATCCGCCGTTTCTGCGCGCTTTTGTGACGGTTTATCGCCGAAGCGCCCGAAGGGCGCGCAGCTTCGGGCTTAATTGGCCAAGCGTCCGAAGCGCTCGCGCAAGCGGTGATAGAAGGTCATTCCGGGCAGCTGGGCGAGCAGGGCCTGTGAGCGCGCGAACTCGACATGAATGTCTTCTCCCGCCGGCACTTCGCACGCCGGGCGGCCGTCGACGTGGACTTCCACCGCATCGCCGCCACGGCTGGTGTTGTTGATCGTCATGTGGTCGCCCGGCGCAGCGACCAGCGCCCGCGCGGTCAGCGAATGGGGAGCGATGAAGGAGACGACGAAGCCCTCCACACCCCACGCCAGCACGGGCCCGCCGTTGGCGAGGTTGTAGCCCGTCGAGCCCTGTGGCGTCGAAACCACCAGCCCGTCGCAACGCACGCGGCCGACTTCTTCGCCGTTCATCGCGTACGACAGCCGGGCGACCGGCAGGCCCGCCTTGCGATGCACCGACACGTCGTTGAACGCGTCCCAGCTTCCGTCCGGGCGGCCAATCGTGATCGACGGCAGTTCGAAGACGTCATATTCGCCGCTGAAGGCCTGCTGCAGGTCGTTGCGCATCTCGTCGGGCTCCACGACCGTGGCCAGAAAGCCCACGAGGCCGAAGTTGACGGCGAAGACGGGCACCCCCGTGCCGGCATAGCGCCGCAATCCGTTGAGGATCGTCCCGTCGCCGCCCAGCACCACGCACAAGTCGACGTCAGAAGAAAAGGGCCGGTCAAGGAGCAGTCCCGGTGCCGGCTTCAACCCATGCTTGCTCGTTTCATCACTGCCGAAGCACAGCGTCACTCCCGCCGCTTGAGCGACGTCGATGACGTCTTTGAGCGCGCTTGCGGTGACCGGCGCACGGGGATGGGTCATGACGTTGATTCGTCGCATCAGCAGTCCACTTGCGCGGCCGTCGCGGCAACGTCTGCGAGCGCTCCGGGCCGGCCGCCTTCAGCCAGCCACAGGAAAGTCTCGCGGTTGCCGCTCGGGCCGGGAAGGCCGGAGGATGCCAGGCCTTGTACCGAGGCGCCGAGCCGAACCGCGGCGCTCGCGACGTCGACGACAGCGCGGCGGCGTTCGGTGACCTCGCGGACCACGCCACCACGGGCAATCGATCCACGGCCGACCTCGAACTGTGGCTTGACCATGGCCAGACAGTCAAACGCGGTCGCGACGCATCCCAATACCGACGGCAGCACCTTGCTCAGAGAGATGAAAGAAACGTCCATGACGACCAGCTCCGGACGGTAAGGCAGGTCTTCGGCGTGCAACGAGCGCGCATTGGAGCGCTCGAGCACGATCACGCGCGGATCTCCGCGCAGCTTCCAATGCAGTTCTCCGTAGGCAACGTCCTGGGCGATGACGCGGGCGGCGCCACGCTGCAGCAGGCAGTCGGTGAAGCCTCCCGTCGAAGCGCCGACGTCGAGGCCGCAACGCCCGGTCACTGCAAGGCCGAAGGTGTCGAGTGCGTTGGCGAGCTTGATGCCCCCGCGCGAGACGTATCGCGGCGCCGAGTCGAGTTCCACGTCAATGTCCAGCGCAACCATCTGCCCTGGCTTTTCGGCTTTGCGCCGGCCCGGACCGAGGTGAACTTCGCCGGCCATGATCGCCGCCGCCGCCCGGTTGCGCGACTCGAACAGCCCGCGCTCGGTCAAGAGGGTGTCGAGCCGGACCCGTGCCATGGCGAAGTCGCGCACGGATACCTCCCCGCGCGCCGGAGCAGTCAGGAAAGGGCCGGGGTCCCGCGGAAGTCGAGCACGGCGGCCTCGATGCGCTCGGCGATTCGCTCCGAAGTGAAGCCGACTTCGGCTTGCAGCAGCTTCGGCGCGCCGTGGGTGACGAAGCGGTCCGGCAAGCCGATCCGCATGATCCGCGGCACGAGCTCTCCTTCAGACAGCGCTTCCCACACTGCCGAGCCGAACCCGCCCATCAGCGCGCCTTCTTCGATGGTGACCAACAACTCGTGCTCAGCTGCCAGCTGGGCGAGCAGTGCGACGTCGAGGGGCTTGGCGAATCGAGCGTCGACCACGGTGACCGACATGCCACCCTCGGCGAGGATCTCGGCGGCCCCCAGAGCCTTTTGCACGCCGGTTCCGTAGCCGATCACCGCCACCCGCTCTCCTTCGCGCAGGATCTCGCCGGTGCCGATCGCGATCGGCGTGGGGTCGGCCGGAACCGGCACGCCCACTCCCTCACCGCGGGGGTAGCGGATGGCAGCGGGGCCTGCGTCGTGATCGAGCGCGGTACGCAACATGCGCGCGAGCATCGCCTCGTCGCGCGGTGCCATCAGCGTGATGTTGGGGATCGAGCGCAGATAGGGGATGTCAAAGACGCCGTGATGGGTGGGGCCGTCGTCTCCGACCAGTCCTGCGCGATCCATGCAAAAGACGATCGGGAGCTTCTGCAAGCACGCGTCGTGGACGATCTGATCGAACGCACGCTGCAGGAACGTCGAGTAGATCGCGACTACCGGCTTTGCGCCCTCGAGCGCGAGACCGGAAGCGAAGAGCACCGCCTGCTGTTCGGCGATTCCGACGTCGTAGTAGCGCTCGGGCAGTTCCTTTTGCAGGATGTCGAGGCCGGTACCGGTGTTCATAGCCGCGGTGATGCCGACGACGCGATGATCGCGGCGACATTCGCTGACCATGGCGTGGCCGAACACTTCGGTGTAAGTCGGCGGCTTGACTGCCTTCGCCTTCTCAGCGGCGGCAGGACGGCGCTCGAAGATCGAACGCGGCTTGGCGGCGTGCCAGAGCTCCATCCCCTCCAAGCCGCCTTCTTCGGCAGCCGCGAAGCCCTTGCCCTTGACCGTGGCGACGTGCACCACTACCGGGCGCTCGGCTTCAAAGGCAGAGCACAACGCACGGCGCACGGCGCGGACGTCGTGACCGTCGATCACGCCCATATAGGCCCAGTCGAGTTCTTCCCACCACAGCCCGGGAACCCACAGGGCCTTCAGCGATTCCTTGAGCTGCGGCCCGAGGCGCTCGAACGCCGCCCCGATCGCCCCGGGCAACCGCGTCAGCTTCTCTTCGACTTCTTCGCGCGCCTTCCAGAGGCCGGGATCGAGGCGCAAGCGGTTCAGATAGCTCGACAAGGCGCCGACGTTGGGCGCGATCGACATGCCGTTGTCGTTGAGGACGACGACGATCGGCGTTTTGAGCCCGCCCGCCTGGTGGATGGCTTCGAACGCCACTCCCCCGGTCATCGCGCCGTCGCCGATGACCGCCACGACGCGTCCGTCGGGCGAATCGCCGCGACGCATCGCCTCCTTGATGCCGACCGCGTAGCCGATCGAGGTAGAGGCGTGCCCGGCGCCCATGATGTCGTGCTCGGACTCGAAGATCGAGCAGAACGGGGCGATGCCCTCGTATTGACGAATCGTGGCGAGCTGCTCGCGGCGGCCGGTCAGAACTTTGTGCGGGTAGGCCTGGTGCCCGACGTCCCATAGGAGCTTGTCCTTGGGCGAATCGAGCAGGGAATGCAGCGCGACGGCGATCTCGCAGGTGCCGAGATTGGCGCCGAAGTGCCCGCCGATCTCACCGACGGTGTCGATGATGTGTTCGCGCACTTCTTGAGCAACCCGTTGGAGCTGCTCTTCAGACAGCGAGTGCAGGTCCTGCGGGCTGTTGACGGAGTCGAGCAGTTTGGTCATGAGCTCCGAGTGGCGATGAAGTCGGTGATCTGCTCGAGCTCGTCGGCTTGGCCGGGGACGGCTGCGGCGAGCGCTGTACGCGCGTGGCGATGTGATTCGGCGGCAAGCTCGCGCGCGCGCTCAAGGCCGTACTGGCTGACGTACGTCAGCTTGCCGTGGCGTTCGTCGCTGCCTTGCGGCTTACCGAGGTCTTCCTCGGTTCCGGTCACATCCAGTATGTCGTCGACGATCTGGAACAACACGCCAAGTTCTGCTGCGAACTGTCCGAAGGGGCTCAGTCTAGACCCCAGCTTTTCCCGTCCCGATACCAGCACTACGCACTCCACGGACGCGGCGATCAATCGTCCGGTCTTGAGCGCATGCAGGCGGCGCAGGGTGGTGGCCCCGGACTCGACGAGCCCTTTTACGTCGATGTATTGGCCACCCACCATGCCGTTGACGCCGGTGGCCGCCGCCAATTCGCAGACGGCGGCGAGGACGTCGGCGGGCAATCCTTGCTGCTTCTCGAGAACGAGACGGAAGGCTTCGGCGTAGAGTCCGTCGCCGGCAAGGATCGCCACGTCTTCGCCGAACTGGACGTGACAAGTCGGCCGGCCGCGCCGCAAGTCGTCGTCGTCCATGGCGGGCAGGTCGTCATGGATGAGTGAATAGGTGTGGATCAGCTCGAGGGCCGCCGCGAGGGGAAGCACGGTTCTGGGGTCCACGCCGATGGCGTTCGCGGTGGCGAGGGCGAGCACCGGACGCACGCGCTTTCCCCCCGCCAGTAGCGAGTAGCGCATGGCTTCTTCCAGGCCGTCGGCGGCCGGCTCTGCGGAAAAGCGCAGGTCCTCGAGGTAGCTCTCGACTTCGTCGCGCAGGTGATCCGGATAGCTCACGTGCCACTGAGCCTCAACTGGTCGTCCGTCAGGGTCTCCGCGACGCGAGCGATGCGATCGAGCTCGGAAACGGCTTCACCGGCGGTGGCGGCGCACTGCTCGACGAGCTCGGCGGCGCGGGCGTGGCTGATCTCCCCTTCGCGCAGCTCGCGGGCCGTGTTTTCCAGCTGGGTGATGAGTCCTTCCAGGCCGGACTCAGCCACGGGCGCGTCCGGTGGTCTTGATCTCCCGCAACGCCGCGGCGAGTACGCCGTTGACGAACTTGGGAGCTTCCGCCGCGCAGTATTCCTTCGCGAGCTCCACCGCCTCGTCGATCGCTCCTTCGGCGGGAATCGGGCGCTCGCCTTGGACGTACCCGGGGTGCAGAATCTCCAGTAGGGCGACGCGCAGGATCGCGCGGTCGAGCGGCGACATGCGGTCGATCGTCCAGCCCTGCGCGTGACGCGAGAGCAAGTCGTCGATCTCCTCGCGGTTGTCGAGCGTGGCGTGGGCGAGCGCGCGGGTGAACGGCGCCGCGTCGCGCTCGAATGCCGAATCGACCGACCGGCCGGTCAAGTCGTGCTGATAGAGAGCGAACACCGCGTCGCGGCGCTGGTCGCTGCGACGCGACACGATCTACCTAGACCCGCGACATATAGGCGCCGGTGCGGGTATCGACCTTCACGCGATCGCCGATGTTGACAAACAGCGGGACTTGGACCGTCGCGCCAGTGCTGAGGGTGGCCGGCTTGTTGCCGCCGCCCGAAGCGGTGTCGCCGCGTACCCCCGGCTCGGTATGGGTGACTTCAAGCTCGACGGAAGCGGTGAGTTGAATGTCGGACGGCTTGTCGTCGATGAACAGCAGGTCGACCGTCTCGTTGGGCTGCACCCACTTCAGCGGATCGGCGAGATCTGATTCCGAGATGGCGATCTGCTCGAAGGACTCGGAATCCATGAAGTGCGCGTCGGTTCCGTCGGCGTAGAGGAATTGCATCTTTCGCGCCTCGGTGCGGACCGAGCGGAACTTCTCCCCGGCACGGAAGGTTCGGTCGATGACGGCGCCGTCACTGGTCCTGCGCAGCTTGGTGCGGACGAAGGCGCCACCCTTGCCAGGCTTCACGTGCTGGAACTCGAGCACCTTGAAGACGGTCCCGTCGACTTCGATGTGATTGCCGTTCTTGAACTGGTTCGTGGAAAGCACAGAGGAGGAGCGTACCGGCGCGGCTGGGCGCTGGCGGTCGCTTGGCGCTGCGCGGGTGCTCGCTTCCGAGTATGTCGGCTGTCTGCCCTCGCGTCGTCCTGCGCGCGACACTTGCCCTTGTCTCTCGTCGAGGACGGATGCGAGCAGTGCGACAAGCTGCGCGGGCCCTTCGGTGATCTGTCGCCAGGCGCAGCGCAGGACTTCGTATTTATGCGTTCGCAGATGCAGGTCTCGCCAGCGGTCGTTCTCAAAGCAGTCCGGCTGCCGTGGTGCTCGAAGCCGTCGGTTTCGACGACCACCCGCATTCAGTCCATAGAAGTCCACTTCGAAGCCTGCCCCGCGTGCGTTTACCGAGGGTCTCGCGAGTCCGTGCGTGGCGCAAAAGTTCGAGAACGGCGTCTTCGAGCGGCGACCTCTTCCCGGAGGGGTCTGTCCCTCTCACCCCGCATACCGAGGTCAGACGGACACACGTCTCGAATCCCTCCGCCCGGCGACCACGCCCTGAAGGGGTTTGTCCGTCCCACCCCGCATACCGAGGTCAGACGGACAAACAACGTCGTTCCCACCTGCCCCCAGCTCCCCTGGGGAGACGTGGCTTTGGGGAAAGGTCGGAGGCTGGTGACGTGGATCAGCGGGCGTCGATGCCGATCTGCCACGACACGCCAAAGCGGTCGACGCACCAGCCGTATCGGGGCTGAATTCGTACTCGGCCACGGGCATCAAGACTGGTGCCGCCACCGCTGAGAGCCTCGAACACGCTGTCGACCTCCGATGCCGCCTCGCAGCTCAGGTACGTGGACATGGCCGGCGTGAAGCCGAAGTCATGGACGGGTGGGCTTTCGAACGCCATGAACGGCCGTCCCGCGAGCGTGAACCTGATGATTTGTCCCGGCCCGTTATTGCCCACGACCCGATCGATGCTCGAGTTCGGAACGATCTCGACATACCGCTCAGCGGCCCTTCGTGCGGAGCCGTCCTGAAACATGAGGTGCGTGATGGCATTCATTGCTCGGCCTCCGGACCGCTTAGGGGTCGAATCTGCCCCGACCGCTGGCCACGCTCGCATATGACCCGGAGCATTGGCAACCTGAGCGGAAATAAGGAGCGATTCCTGAGGCCGTCGGGGAGCGAACCGTCAGTCACGTGTGCCGCAGGCTGGTCACTGCGGCACCGGCACCGACGCCAGCAAAGGCACGGGCGCCGCAGCGCCTCAGTCGAAGTACAAACGCCGCAGAAACAGGAACAAGACCAGCGTGCCGGCATACCCGATCGCCAATCCGGTCAGCGCGATGTTGCGACCGCCTTGCACTCCTTCTGAGCGGTCGATCTGGTGGAGCGCCACGTGACCGAAGACAATTGCCAGCGGCGAACCGACCCCCCAAATCAGCGAGGAGAAGATCGCCGCCAGGGCGAAGGGGTTGACGTCCTGCATCCGGTGGGAGAAGGCCGGCGGAGTGGGCGGGCCAGAAGTGGACTCGACGGCGGAGCCAGGCGGTGGGACGGGCGCGGGAACCGTCACATCAGCCGTCAAGTCAGTGAGCTCAGAGCAGTAGCGCGCGTTGTAGGCCCTCTCCAACCGATCTTCGAGCTCGTCGGCCTCGATCCGCCCCTCCATGGCCGCCACTCGCAACTGCTCGACCGCCACGTCGCGGTCGGCGTCCGACGCGCGCAGACCCGGATTAGACGATCCCTCAGACATCGACATCCGTAGCTCGCAGCCCCGGATCAAACCATCCATGAAAATCGGGATCAGGACCCGGCAGCCCCAGATTCGACGATCCGTAGACGTCGATGTCGAAAGCGCGCAGCCTCGGAGTCAAAGAACCAGGCATTGGCGTCAACCATCAGCGTAATGGCGCTTGTCCGGCTTGACCGAGGCTAAAGTGGGCGGACCCGCCTGATCGGCCGTTTCCGCTCGCGGTCGCGGGCCTTACCCCGATGCTTCAGCGCAGCACCTGACCAAGAACCAGCACCCCGCGCCGGACGGCCTGCACCCCGCTCTCGTCGCGCTCGGATGGGACGACGACCGCGAAGCTGAGTATCGCGACGCCCGCAGCGCCACCGCCAACGCCCGCGGCGCTGACAACGTGCTTGAGCCGGTACGGGTCCTCGAGGCGCAGCGCGGCTTCGCGCGCGTCCAAGGAGTCCATGGGGAGCGTTTAGCGCCCGTTCCCGGTCCGCTGCGCCGCGGGCCCGCGCGCGTCGGAGCCGACGGCCCCCCGGTCACCGGTGACTGGGTGTTGGCAGAGCAGGAGGGTCCGGTACGGGCGATCCTCGAGCGCCGCTCGCTGCTGCGCCGCTACGACGAGGTAGCGGGAAGCGAGATGCTCGTCGGCAACGCCGACCTGGCGATCGTCGTCTCTTCGCTCAACCAGGACTTCAATCTCGGTCGACTGGAGCGACTCCTCGCGATCGCCGACGAGGGCGACATACCGCGGATGATCGGGCTGAGCAAGTGCGACCTGAGCTCAGAGCCCGAGAAGAGCGTCGCCGAAGTGGCCGCCGAGCTTGATGCCGATGTCCTGTGCTTCAGCTCAAAGACGGGCACAGGAGTCGAAGCCATCCGCGCTCGCCTTGCCCCGCGACGGACGACCGTGCTGGTCGGTTCGTCAGGAGTCGGCAAGTCGACGCTGGTCAACACCTTGCTCGGCGAGCAGCGGCGCCACACGCTCGAAACTCGTGGCGGCGATGACCGCGGGCGTCACGCCACGACGACGCGCACGCTGCTGCGCTTGTCCAACGGCGCCTTGCTCGTTGACACACCCGGTTTGCGTTCGCCCCGACCCGCCAGCGGTGAAGCGCTCGACCGCACTTTTCCGGACGTGTACGAAGTGACCACGTCCTGCCGGTTCGGCGACTGTTCCCACACCGGCGAGCCGGGTTGCGCAGTCAGGGCAGGGATCGAGGACGGCCGGCTGACCGCTCGTCGGCTCCAGTCGTTCTCGAAGCTTCAAGCCGAGGCGCAAGAGGCGCAAGAGCGCGTCGAAGTCGACGAGCGCAAG